>JBKPAF010000012.1:0-6163 GCA_046726275.1 Actinomycetota bacterium | reverse complement strand
GTTCATGTGTGGGGCAAGCTCGACCGGCGCCGAGAGCCTGCTCGAAGTGCCGTTCTCAGCCGTCGTCCGATCTCACCCGTCCCCGGACCGGAAGCGCCGGCGGGGGTCGGATCGAGAGGAGGTGCACGCGTGAACGACGAGCTCGTGCAGGTGTGGCAGCAGCGCGATGGGACCTGGCGATGGCGCTATGTGGTCCTCGACCACACCGAGCTTCGGAGCAACCGCGGGTACGAGTCCTCGAGCGAGGCCGTTCGCTCTGCCCGACAGGCGTATCCGGGCGTGGTGATCCTCGGACCCGTCGAGGAGGCTCTCACCGGGGACGACCGGCCTCGGCGAGAAGCGAGGATGCTCCGCGTCGCTGCTGCCTCGGCGACCGCCGTGTTCCTCCTGCTCGCACTGGGGTACGCCCTGGGTGACCTTCGTCGGCCGGTGCGGCGTGGGCGCTGATCGGCCTTCGCGCAAGGGCGCCGAGGGATCGGCGGACGTGGAGGGCTGGTTGGAGAGGCTCGCCGGCAGCCTGGGCGAACGACCGCTCCGCGCTCGAGAGATCGCCCAGGTGCTGAAGCTGGCCAGAGACGTCGCGCACGGCGTGGAACGCAGGCTCGCTCCCCTGGCGGCATTTCTCGCCGGCACCCACGTCGGCCGGCGTGCGGGTGAAGGGGCGAGCCCCGAGGAAGCCTTGGGGGAAGCGATGCGAGCGGCCGCGTCGCTCCTGGATGAAGAGCCATCTGACCAAGCCCCGGGCACGAACTTCTCCTCCAGCGAGTGACCTCCCAACCCGAGGGCACGCTTCGCAAGCGGAAGGACACCCTGCGAGCGAGGATGCGGGGGATCAGAAGCGATATCCCAGCTGAGGAGCGCGTGCGTCTGGCCGCCGACATCCAGGCCAACCTGTTTCGCCTGCCGCCGGTGGAGGAAGCACGGACGATCCTGGTCTTCTATTCGTTCGGATCGGAGGTCCCCACCGCCGGCATCATCCAGCAGCTCCTCGATGCCGGCACCCGGGTTCTCCTGCCCTTCCTCACCGATGGAGAGATGGAGGCAGCGGATCTCCGCCCCGGTGACTCGCTCGCCACGACCACATACGGGCCGAGGGAGCCGCGCGGTCGCGCCCCCGTCGATCGCGCGGTCGTCGACGCCGTGATCGCGCCGGGACTGGCCTTCGATGCCCGCGGGTACCGGCTCGGTTACGGAGGGGGGCACTACGATCGATATCTCTCCCGTCTCCCTGGAGCCTCTATCCGCGTGGGGATTGCCTTCCACGTGCAGGTCGTCCCCGCCGTGCCGCACGGTCCCGGGGACCAGCGCCTCGACTACGTGGTCACGGAGCGCGAGACCATCGATTGCAGGGTCGATCAGGAGCGGCCCTGAGTTCGGCCATCCAGTCGCCGCTCGTTCAGCGGCCGGCGAGCCACCGGTACTGACGGGCGATTTGGTCGGGGTCGATGGAGCCCAGGTGACCGCTGGGCTCGAGTTCCTCGATTGCCCTCGGGATGTTCGCAGCGAGCCAGTGGCCGTGGGCCGCCGGTACGAGGGTGTCGGCTGCCGCGTACCGCACCGCCACCGGCAGGGTGATCGTCCGCGGATCGAATCCCCACGACTTCACGAACGCCAGGTCGTCGTCCACCCAGCCGTCCCAACCTGAGCGCAGGGCCTCTCGTAGCATTTCGCGTAGCTTGCGGGTGATCATCTCGTTGGACATCGCCGCCAAGTCGGCCTCGACCAGTTCGTAGCTCTCGCCCAACATCTCGGCCGGGTCCCCGTCGATCCGCTCCAGTAAGCCCTTCGCTTCCCGTTCCACGACGGCCCGGACTGTTTGCTCGCCTCGCTCAGCGGCGCGGAACTCCTCGACGTTGCCATTGGTCATCCCCGCGTACCAGTCGAGTCCCTCAGCATCCGGCGGCGCGAGGGACGCTTCGACCAGGACCGGGGTCACGCGGTCAGGTAGGAGCGCGCCGCAGGACAGGGCGTGTGGTCCACCGCCGGAACCGGCCATTGACCGCAAATCGGTCCCAGCCCAGGTGGTCGGCCAACGCAGCGACATCGGCAGCGCCATCCGCCACGGATCGTCCGGGCACCCTGGTTGACAGCCCGTATCCGCCACGGTCGAACTTCAACACCCGTACCGCAGCCTCTGTGTACGGATCCCCGATGGGAAAGCTGGCGAGGCGCGATCCAGGCGTGCCGTGGATGGAAACGACCGGGTCGCCATCCTCTGGGCCGAAAAGCTCATAACCGAGGATCCGGCCGTCGGGAGCGGTCATCCGCATCGCCGTTCCACCCTACAGGCCGCGGCTCCTCGCGGTCATAGGGATCACGGCGCGTCAAGAGCCATAATGGCCTCATGGTGGAACCGGGCGCGCTGCGCCGCACGATGACCGCGACGCGACTGCTCGCCGTGCGCGACCAGGATGCGATCGAGCGCCCTGATCGCCTCGCGACCGAGGAGCCCATGGAGATCCGGGCCGCGGGTCCGGGTCAGGAGCCGGTGACCGTCGCGGTCACCATGCGAACCCCCGGCAACGACTTCGAGCTCGCCGTCGGCTTCCTCTTCACTGAGGGCTTGATCGTCTCGAGACAGGACGTCGTGTCCATCGTCTACTGCGACCTTCCGCCTGACGAGCAGCAGTTCAACGTGGTGACTGTGGATCTGGTCCGCCCCCTCGATCCCGACTCGGTGAAGCGCAACTTCTACGCCAGCTCGAGCTGCGGTGTGTGCGGAAAGGCCTCCCTGGATCAGGTCCGGGTGATGTGCACCCCGATCACGCCGGGCCTCTCCGTGGAAGCTTCGGTCATCGAACGTCTGCCCGAGACCCTCCGGAAGACCCAGCGAATCTTCGAGCAGACCGGAGGACTCCACGCGTCCGGCCTGTTCGATCCCGAGGGACGTGCGGATTCGGTGCGCGAGGACGTGGGGCGGCACAACGCGGTGGACAAACTCGTGGGTCAGGCGCTCCTGGGTGGCCGCGTGCCCCTGTCGGACCGCATCCTGATGGTTTCCGGGCGGGTCAGCTTCGAGATCGTCCAGAAGGCAGCCATCGCGGGCATCCCGATGATCTGCGCGGTCTCGGCGCCATCCAGCCTGGCCGTCCAGACCGCCGCAGAACTGGGCATGACGATCGTGGGTTTCGTCCGGGGGTCGAGCTTCAACGTCTACTCGGGCCCGGAGCGGATCAAGACGGGCGGGTAGGTCACGAACGGCCGAGGCACGCGCCAAGCCCGGAGTGGCTTCCGCATCGCCCGCCTCGCGGGCATAGACATCCGTGTCGACCCCCTCGTCGGCGTCCTGGGCTTCCTGATCGCCTACAACCTCTGGCCTCAGTTCTCCGACCATCTGCGGTTCCCTGGCCTGGGTGGAAGCGGCGCTCTGGCGTTCTCGATCCTCACCGCCTTCCTGTTCGTGCTGTCCATCCTTGTTCACGAGCTCGCCCACGCCGTGATGTTCCGTCTCCGGGGGATCCGGGTGCTCGGGGTAACCCTCCACATGTTCGGTGGTGTGACCGAAGGAGCCTCCGAAGCTAAGCGGCCGTGGGACGAGTTCATCGTCGCCATCGTCGGCCCGCTGACTACGGGGCTGCTCGGCGCGGCCTTCCTCCTCGCTCGGAACAGCCTGGACGAGGCAGACCCCGATCCCCTGTGGCTCATGTTCACGTACCTGGGCCGGCTGAACGTGGCCATCGGGCTGTTCAATCTCCTGCCCGGGTTCCCGTTGGACGGCGGGCGGGTGCTCCTGGCCGGGGTATGGAGCATCACCGGTGACCGGGCGCGGGCCACGACGGTGGCCGCGCGGGTCGGACAGGGCGTTGCCCTCCTCATCGGCGGTGCGGGGCTGATCGATGTGGCCAACGGGGGGAGCGTGTGGGGGATCTGGCCCCTGCTCATCGGGCTCATGCTGTTCCAGTCCTCCTCGGCCGCGCTGTCGCAGAGCAGACGCCGCACGATGCTCGCCGGGGCCACGGCAGGCGAGATCATGTCTCCCCCGCCGCCCACCCTCTCGGCGGACCTTCCCATCGCCGAGGCGCTGGAACGACACCTGGACGGTCACGACGGCGAGGCGTTCCCCGTGATGGATCAGGGACGCGTGGTGGGATTCATCTCTCCCGGCATGGCCCGCACCGTTCCATTGGAGAGGATGGTCCGCGACGCGATGGTTGGCACCGAGACCGCCGAGGTGGCCGAGGCGGACGAACGGATGGAGTCGCTGATCAGACGGATCGGTGACAAGCGGATCCAGACAGTCCTGGTGATGAAGGAGGGCGCGTTGGTCGGGGTGATCGAGCCCGAAGACATGGAACGCTTCTTCAGACGGGGAAGGAGTGAACGATGACCAGAACGGTGTTCACGGGCGCCCAGGTGTTCGACACGAGGACGGCCACCGCCCTGTCGGCGGATCTCGCGGTCGAGAGCGACCGGATCGTCGACGTGGGAACTGGTCTGGATGGGGACGAATCCGTTGACGTCTCTGGACGCACCATCCTGCCCGGACTCTTCGACTGCCACACCCACGTCGTGTTCAGCCACATCGACGTGTGGAAGCTGCTCCAGCAACCCTTCTCCTACCGCTTCTACGAGGCGGAGAAGAACCTGGGGGCGACGCTCGGCACCGGCATCACCACGGTGCGCGATGCGGGCGGGGCCGACCTGGGGATGAAGAAAGCGTTGCAGGACGGCTTGATCGTCGGGCCCAGGATGCAGATCTCCATCCGGATGCTCAGTCAGACTGGAGGGCACGGGGATGAGTGGCTTCCCTCCGGCACTCTCGCCGCGATGTTCCCCGACTACCCGGGATCTCCCCATGCCCTGGTGGACGGCGCCGAGGAGATGCGCCGGAAGGTCAGGGAGATGGTCCGAAGCGGCGCCGACGTGATCAAGGTGGCCACGAGCGGCGGCGTGCTCTCGCCTCGCGACGATCCCAAGCACGCTCACTTCCGCATGGAGGAGTTGGAGGTTCTGGTCTCCGAGGCCGCGGCCGCTGGGGTCTGGGTGATGGCCCATGCCCAGGCCACCGAAGGCATCAAGAACGCGATCCGCGCGGGCATCCGCTCGATCGAGCACGGGATCTACCTCGACGACGAGGCGATCTCGATGATGCTGGAGCAGGGCACGTACCTCGTGCCCACCCTGGTGGCGCCCCAGGGGGTCATCTCCGCCGCCGAAGCCGGCGCGCAGATCCCCGAGGCGAGCCTGGCCAAGGCCAGAGAGGTGGTCGAGATCCATCGCGAGTCCTTTCACAAGGCGGTCGAAGCGGGCGTCAAGGTCGCGATGGGGACCGACAGCGGGGTGACGCCGCACGGGGAGAACCTTCGCGAGCTCGTGCTGATGACCGAAGGCGGCATGACTCCCGGACAGGCCCTGGTGGCCACGTCGGCTACGGCCGCCGAGCTGATGGGGGTACAGGACGAGCTGGGCTCACTCGAGCCGGGCAAGCGCGCCGACCTGGTCGTCGTCGAGGGCGACCCCTTCGACCTGAAGACGCTTCCCGAACGGATCGAGGCCGTCTACAAGGACGGTCAGCGCGTCTCTTCCAGATAGTCGCGGCCAGCGTCGCAGAACGGCAGGAAGTCGCACCAGCGGCACTGCTCGCTGGGGATGGGCTCGAACTCACGGCCGGCGATGCCACGGAGAGCCCCGGCAGCCCGGTTCCTGGTCTCCTCCGGATCCTCAGCCTGCCGGGTGACCTCTTCGCCCGTGGCCAGGTAGAAGTACGTGAGGGTGAGCTCGTCAGGCCGCTTGTGCCAGACCTCCGTGCATGCCAGCGCATAGAGATCGAGCTGAAGACCCGAAAGAAGGTCCTCCTCGGGCGGGCGCTTGCCCGTCTTGTAGTCCACGACCTCCCACGGTCCCTCCGGGGCGCCGAAGATCGCGTCGATCCTCCCGGCGACGGCGAACCCACCCAGGTACAGGAGGAACGGCCGCTCCGCGAACAGGGGAGGCCTGGTGGAGAACCGGCTCTCGGAGAACGTCCGCTGGAGGCGCTCCAGCTTCCCCGGTTCTCCGGCGAGCTCCTCGGCGGTGAGGTCAGGAGTCTCGTCCAGCTCGAGCAGTGAAGCCTGGCCGCTGCTCCTGCGCTCGATCCAGGCGTGGACCTGAGTCCCGAGCCTGGCGGCCGGCCCCGAGAACCGAGGGAGCGGGCGAACCGAGGACCAGTAGAAACGCTTGGGGC
>JBKPAF010000011.1:0-64924 GCA_046726275.1 Actinomycetota bacterium | reverse complement strand
GAGTCACCGACCGGTAGCCCGATCATCGACTAGGGCATCGTGCGCCTAGCCTGGCTCTCGCCCCTGCCTCCCATCCCCTCGGGGATCGCCGACTACTCGGCCGAGATCCTGCCCTTGATCGCCGAAGCCGCCGAGATCGACGTGTTCACGCCGAAGGTCAAGGTACGCCGCGGTCCCCCCGTGGCACGCAACGTCTCCGTGCGGGCGCCAGAGGTCTTCGCGCGGCTGGCCGACGACTACGACGCGGTCTTCTATCACCTGGGCAACAATCCCCATCACGACTACGTGTACAGCGCCGCCCTTGGACGTCCAGGTGTCGCCGTGTTCCATGACCTCGTCCTCCACCACCTCATCTCGTTCCTGTTCGCGGAGAAGAAGAAGGATTGGCCGACCTACCGAGCGATCCTCACCGAGGAGCACGGCGAGACAGGGGAGAAGCTCGTGTCCTTTCGCAAGCACGGGATGTTCACGGGCCTCGAGCACTTCCTTTTCCCCCTGAACGGCCACGTGGCCCGAAGGGCCCAGGCCATCGTCGTGCACAGCGAGGACGCGCGGGAGCAGATCGGCGAGGTCGCTCCGGGCACCCCGGTGACGGTGGTACCTCATCACGCCGGGGCTCCTCCTTCCGAGGTTCGCGCCGTCACGCGCGAGGAGGCGCGGCGGCGGCTCGCTGTGCCTCCGGGGGCATTCGTGGTTGCGCATCTGGGGTTCCTCACCCTACCCAAGCAGCCGGCGGCGGTGCTTCGCGGATTCGCCAAGCTGGTGGAGGCTCGTCCCGACGCCCTGCTGCTGGTGGTGGGCCAGAAGGAGCTCTCGGGTGTCGCGCTCGACCGGTTGATCGAGTCCCTCGGATTGGGCCCTCGGGTTCGGATGGCGGGGTTCGTCGACCTGCCCAGCTTCTATCTCCACCTGAAGGCGGCCGATGCCATCGTCAACCTGCGCTACCCGAGCGCCGGCGAGGCTTCCGGAACATTCGCCCGGGCGCTAGCCGAAGGGCGGGCCATCGTCGCCGGCAACGTCGGGTCCTTCGCGAGGGTCCCCTCCGACGTCGTCCTGAAGGTGGAGGTTGACGGGGATCAGGCGGATCAGGTGGGTGCCCATCTCATTCGTTTGGCCCGGGAACCTGGCCTGCAAAGGGCACTGGAGGAACGGGCCCGACTGTATGCCGCAACCGAGCTCGACCAGCGCCGCTGTGCCCAGCTCTACCTAGAGGTCGCCCGGGAGGTCGCTCGCAGCCGTGCGGCCACGCGCGAAAGCCTGCATGCCTAAGTGACGAGCTGTGAAGGGTAGAGCGACTCTCTGGCGGACGGGGCGTGGTCTGCGCTCAGAGGCCCGGTCCGCGCTCGGCCGATACCCGGCGGTGGCACTTCCTCTTCTTCGCATCCGGGCCAGCCGCGATCGCTACGTGCGCGTTGTCGGCCCTGACACCCAGATCGTCATCGACGGCTTTCCCAGGTCGGCCAATACCTTCGCTGTCATCGCGTTCTCCATGGCCCAGGCGAAAGAGGTCGACGTCGCCCATCACGTCCACCTTCCTGCGCAGATCCTCGCGGCGGTCAAGGCGAGGCTTCCGACCATCCTTCTGATCCGCGAGCCGGAGGAGGTGGTGACCTCCCTGGTGCTCCGCTTTCCGCACATCTCGTTGCCAAAAGCGCTGCGTCGCTACGTTCGCTTCCACCGGCTGCTTGCCCCATACCGTGGAGCGGTCGTTGTGGCGGACTTCCCCGACGTTGTAAGTGACTACGGATCCGTGATTCGGCGAGTGAACGAGCGATTCGATACCCGGTTTGCCGAGTTCCGGCACACGCCCGAAGACGTGGACGCGTGCCTCAACTTGATCGGGGATTGGGACAGGGGCAGGTTCGGTACCGGAGAAGCCTTCGATCGGCGTGCCGCTCGGCCTTCGTCCTCACGGGAAACCATGAAGACGGAGCTTCGCCCTCTCTACCGATCGGCTCGTCTCGCCGGCCTTCGGGGCGAGGCGGAGCATCTCTACGAGTTCTTCACCAGTGACCGGTCCCCGGCATGACCGAGGCGATCTCTATGGGGACAGCTGGTCGTACACGCTCTCAGCACGTCGGTGAAGGCGGGGCGAGGCAGACTCACGGACGCGCTCGCGCAGATCCTCCTTCATGCTCTCGCGCAACTCGGATGGTCGGGGGACGGTCCTCTCGAGGCGCTCCTCGTCCTGCGCCCTGCTCGCTCGCCACTCGAGGTCGATCGATCGAAGGGAGCTCTCGATATTTTCCTCGGTGCTCTCAAACTCCGCGAAGTCGGTTCCGAATCGAGTGTTGACCCGGCGGGTCACGGAGCCAAATCCTCCGTCGACCACCTCCTCGAACGTGGCCGCGACGAATCCCGTCCGGTGGGGGAGCAGCGGCTCGTAGAAGCGGAGATAGCCTCGGAGCAGTCCATTGACTCCACGCTCGGGGTGCCGGAACAGGTTGGACACCACCGCGTCGATGGGCTCGCGGATCAGGACGAGCGCGGGGACGTTCAGCCGGATGGCCGCGATGACGTGCCCGGGAGCATGCGTCTGGGATGCCACCTTGGGGTTTCCTGGCTCCTGCGCCAGGCGAAAGGCGGCTTTGGCGAAGGAGGACGCACATCGTGGAAAGCTCTCGATCAGGATGTCCGTGTCGCGATCCACCAGTTCGCGGTTGCCCTGCAGGCGGGCGAGGGGGATGGCCAGCCTGGCGGACCTGGCCAGGCTTGTCTTCAGGAAATAGAGGGAACGTTCCACGCGGTCGAAGAGGGCGCCGGGCGGATGCCGGATGCGAAGGTCCACGGCCCGATGCTACCGCTCTCGGTCGCGGACCCAGAAGCTCGGTCCATCTGGCTGGTCATGGGGGCGGCATTACACTTGGGGCCGGTGATGACTTCCTCCGACGTCCTCCGGACTTCCTCTTGCGCATAGCCATTGATGCCAGATCGGCGTTCGCGGGGCGCAGAACCGGGGTCGGCTACTACACCTGGCACCTAGTCCGTCTGCTACCCCGCGTTGATCCAAGCTCGAAGTACCTGGCGTGGTACCTCGATGCGACTGGGGCAGTACACCCGGCACGCCACGGCCGCATCGTCGATCACGCACCCGTCAATCTGATCGAGCGGAGATTGCCCATCCCGTCCAGGTGGTTCCACGAGATGGAGATGCGCTTCGACCTGCCGAGGATCGAATGGACGGCGCGATTCGACGTCCTGCTCGCTCCGAACTTCGTTCCGCCGCCGACCCGCGCCCGCCGGCTCGTGCTCACCGTTCACGACCTGGCGTTCAAGCTCTTTCCGGACACAGCTCCACTGGCGACCCGTCGATGGCTGGCTCGACTGGAGGACGCGCTGCGCCGGGCCGCGCGGGTCATCGTGGTCTCCCAGCAGACCCGCCGCGACTTGCTGGGGCTCTATCCCGTGGATCCGGATCGGGTCTCCGTTGTCGGTCTTGGTGTCGATCCCGAGGTGTTCAAGCCCGCGACTCCTGCGGCCATCGATGGCGTCCGTAGCCGGTTCGGGATCGACGGACCGTACGTCCTGTGTCTCGCCGGGATCGAGCCGAGGAAGAATCTGCCCGCTCTGATCAGGGCCTATGCCACTCTCCCGGAATCCCTGCGACCGGTTCTGGTTCTGGCCGGGCCGGTCGCGCCGTGGAACCCAGAGGGCCGGAACCTTCTTCGGCCGGTGCTCGAGGACCTGCCGTCCGAGGTCAGAGAGCGGATCGTGCTCACCGGGTACGTGCGGGAGGAAGACAAGGTTGCCCTGCTGAGCGGCACCGAGGCACTGGTGTTTCCGTCGCTGTACGAGGGGTTCGGGCTTCCCGTCATCGAGGCGATGGCCTGCGGGGCGCCGGTCCTGACCTCGAACGTCTCGGCCCTCCCCGAGACGGCTGGAGACGCCGCCCTGCTCGTGGATCCTCTCGACGTCCAGGAGATCGCTCACGGGATCGAGCGGATCCTCACGGACGAGGAACTTCGCGACCGCCTCCGGAAGGCGGGCCCGGTCCGGGCGGCTGAGTTCAGCTGGGAGGAGACCGCTCGTCGGACGGCCGAGGTCCTCCATCTGGCCGGGGTGGAGCCCGGCCGAGCTTCTCGAACAGGCGCTGGAGGTCGTCCTCCGAGCTGAACAACTCGTCCTGCGGACCCGCCTGCTCGGCCAGCCCTCCCACCGTGGCAACGATGGCGGGCGTGCCGAGCACGCGGGCCCGCGCCAGCGCCCCCGAGGACCAGGCCCTGGTGTAGGGGAGCACGAGCCTGTCGGCCGCCGCGATCCACGCGTCGAAGTCCTCGTCGCTCTGAAACTCCTCCACCAGCGTCACGCCGTCTGAGCCCTCAGCTAGTCGGCGAAGCCCGGCCGCGTATTCGAGATTGGTGGGCGTTGGATCGCGGACGGATCCGACGACGGCCAGCCGCCCCGGGCTTCCCGCCCGGGTAAAAGCACGAACCGCGCGCTCGAACGCCTTCGATGGGTGGAAGAACCCGGCGCAGAGGAACAAGGGGTCAGAAAGATGGAGACCGAGATGCCGCCGAGCCTCCTCCCTCGTCCGGGGTCGCTGAACACTCACCCCTTCCCGGTGGTCGACCAGTCGGGCCCGTACCTCGAGGTCGTAGTTTCGCTCGAACGCCTTCCGCTCCGCTTCGGTATGGAACAGCAGCGGCGCCCGCGCGAACGCTCGTCGGAGGATGCGGTGGTCGGGGCGCCATCGCCGCGGGGGATCCGCCTCGTGAACGAGGATCTCGGTCTGTGGGCGTTCGCGCACCAGTGAGAACAGGGCCAACGAGGTCCGGATCTTCGACGCGGCCGCTCGGGCTCCACGGCGGTAGTACAACCCGGGCTGGAAGTGCACGAGGATCCGGTCGGCATCCGTGCCTCGCCGGCTGGCCTCGCGGAATTCGCGACCATGCGAGAACGGGACGCGAACATCCCCTTCTCCATCCGGAGGGGAGATGACCGTCACCACGTTCCCCTCCGCCCGCAGGTGCCCGACGTGTGCCCGCGCATAGGTGGCGATGCCGCAGTGCCTCGGGGGATAGGACGACACTACGAGGATGCGCATCGCCCGTCCTCCGGATGCCTCGTCGCGGCCTCCTCGCAGGGCCCGTGCCCCGGTTCCCTAGATCGGTGCGGTCGGTTCCGGTGCCTCACCCTTGTAGTCACGGACCCGGAACCCGGAGTCGTAGTGGTACACGAAGTCGAAGGCCACGGGCAGACTCACCTTGTCGCAGGTCCGCATGCGGTGCCACGCCACCATGACCATCTGCTTGCCCGTGGGCAGCTTCCCGGCGGCTCCCTGGTCGGGGTAGTTGTACGGCGCGATGATGACCTTCCCTCGCTCCTCGCTCTTGTTGAAGAACGTCTGGAGGTCGGTGAGCTCCTGCGATGACAGGGCCGCGGGGTCGTACCAGATGATCACGGCCCCGTGCTCGAGCGAGTGGATCGTCTGGTCCACCGGCGGGGGATCGGGATACTGGCCGGCGGGCAGAGGAACGGTGTTGTGCGGTCCCGAGGTCGGTGGCTGCGTGCGATACGTGGAGAGAGGCGGCATGGTGTCCGGACCTCCGCCGGATCCGATGTGGGTGCGGTCCAGGTCCCCCGGGTCGTACGGCTGGACGGTCGTGACGCCTCCGCACCCAGCCGCCGCGGCCGCCCTCGGAGCCTGGGAGAGCAGCCGGCGCTCCTCGCTGTTCAGATCCCCTGCCCGACCCGAGTTCTGAACGATCAGCAGGACCACGACCCCGACCGCCGCGATGACCGCCAACCATATCCCGCCACGCCGGGCCATCCGCCGGCGGGCCATCCGCCGCCTGATCGCCTCGCGCTGGCGCCGAGCCTGCTCCTTGCGCTCGAGCCGGTTCGGCCCGCCCGGCGAGGCGGGCGCAGGCTTGACCGTCGAAGCCTGGGCCACGCGTTCCTGTGTGGACGTCCCGCTTCGTCCTCCGGGTCGAGGGCCTGATCCGGGACGCCGTTTCTTCTTCTTGGCCAACGAGTCTCCTGCTGGTCGGGCTGAGCGCGCGCCTACGCCTTCGGCACGGCGGGGTACTTGAACTCTACAGGTTGTGCGTTGATTCGAGCGGCGAGGCGCCCCAGGATGACGATCACCACGACCCCGGCGACCGTGACGAGAACGGCATAGATGAACAGGGCGCTGAGCTCGGCGGTCTCGCCGGAGAACTGCTCGAACCATTTGGTGATGGCGCTGTTCCAGGCCAGAGCCGCGACGACTCCGAAGGCGGCGCTGGCCAGCGAGATCATCGTGGCCACGACCTCGCGGCTGAAACGCGTTGTCCTCTGGACCATCACCCCGACCACGGGGGCGCCGGGGACCCCCTGAGCGGCGGGTTCCTGTCTTGCCCCGGATTGGACGTCGTCCTGCTCGCGTTCGCCCATCGTGTTCGCCTCCTTTGACGGATGTCGGCACCTTGGGAAGCAGCCTGGAACTCTAGCTGGCTGGATCGCTAGCCCGGCGCGATCTCGAGGTGTTCGAGATCGTCGACGGTGTTCACGTTGACCGCGAACCGGCCCGAAGGGTCCGCGCGGGTCCATTCCTTCCGGTCCACCCATCGCACCCGCAGGTCGGACAGGACCGCCGTCACGGAGAGCGTCCCCCTCCCGAGCGCGTCACGCAGCGCGGGAAGGGCCGAGGTCCCGTACACGGCGTGCAGGGGCTCCAGGCGGGAGCCGATCCTGGGGACGACGGCGTCCTCTCCCTCGTGAAGCGTTGCGAGGAGGGTGAACAAGGCCGGGCTCGCGAACGGTAGGTCGACGGCCGACACCGCCACCAGAGGATGGGGCGAGGCCGCCAGCCCGGCGGCGACACCACCCAGCGGGCCTGAGTCGGGGACGAGGTCCTCCACCTCCGGGTAGCCGAGCGGACCCAGCCTGCCCGGCCGGCCGGGCGCCAGAAGGACGGGCTCGCACGCGAGCTCGAGGAGTCCCGCGACGTGGAGGACCAGAGGCCGGCCCTCCACGGCGATGAGCGACTTCTCTCTTCCCATCCGCGAGCTCCCGCCTCCACAGAGCACTAGACCAGTCAAGGGCTTCGAGGCGGTGGGCGTCATTCCGGAGGGCGCCGGCCGGAGACGATCGCCCCCAGCAGCTCGCGGCCCGTCATTCCGAGCGCCGAGGCAGCCTCGCTCGCGGCGAACCGGGTCGGACGGATCCAACATGAGGCCAGGCCGAGGGCGTGGAAGGCCAGCATGACGATCTGCATGGCTGCGCCGGCGGAGAGCAGAGCCTCATCCCGGCGCGAATGGATCTGCTCGGACGCCGCCTCGGGCGCCCCTGGCCGACCGGCGAGCATCACCACGACCACCGGCGCCATCGCGATGAGGTTCGCCGCATCTCGATCCGCCGCCGCCTCCAGCGCTTCCCGACGCGGCCCGCGCGCCGCCTCCACGAGGACCCACGACTGGTCGGCTTCGGTTCCAAGGGCCGACCCGGCGGCGAGGAGAGCCTCCTGGATGTGGTCTGGGGAAACCTCCCCCGGCCCGAACGCGCCGTCCTCACGCCAAGACTGGATGGTCTCCATCGCCGAGTGCCGGAACAGGTCCTCTTCCGGCGGGCGCACCAATGCCCTGGCGGGCAGCGAATCCCCTCCGAGCCGGAGGCCCCGGACGATCGCGGCGGGGATCCCGTCGGCCTTCCCCATGACCAGCCCCGCGGCCGCGGCCACCTCGTCCGCCAGCGCTTCCACAGTCGCTTCCAGAACCCGCCCGACCCCATCCTTCGTGCCCCGCAGGTCCACCAGCGCCGGAAGGCCCGCGCAGCCGATGGCCACGTTCACCAGACCTTGCCGCCACGGACGGCCGAAAGTGTCCGTGATCACCACGGCGATCATGGCGTCCGTCGAGGCCGTGAGCGCTTCGCGGATCGCTTGCGCGCTCGCATCCGGGTCTTCGGGAAGCAGCGTCAGGTATCCGTCGGCGACGTTGGACGCGTCCACTCCCGCGTTGGCGCACACGAAACCGTGACGGGTCTCGGCCACGACCAGGTCGCCCCGGCGCGCCACGATCCGGCGAGCCTCCCGCGCCACCCAGCCCGCCTTCCCGACCGGGGCCTCGGGAACGATCCGGCCCTCCGATTTCGACACCACCTTCTGGGTGACGACGACCACGTCCTCATCCCGAAGGACCAAGCGTTGTCTGGAGAGCGCAGCGCCCAGGATGGTCCCGAGGTCGTCGCCCGGGACGATCTCCGGGATCTCCCGGACGGGGATGACCTCAATGGCCATGGTGCTCCCTCGCTGTGTCGAGGGCGTCGCGAGCGAGCCGCTCCGCGGCCGAATCATCGAGCATGATCGTGTCGGTGATCCGGGCTCGATCACAGGTCCTGAGGACCCGGCCCACGAGGGCATCATCGGCCCGGTCGAGCACGAAGGCTCCGATCAGGCCGGCATAGTGCTCCGCGACCCCCGCGGCCGACACGTCCACCCCCGCCGTGGGAAGGAGCCGGTCCGCCATGCCTCGCAGGGGAGCGCCGCCCACGATCGGGGAGATCGCGACGACCGTGTCCCGCCGAGTGGCCACGGCGTCCCGCACACCCGGGACCGCCAGGATGGGGTCGATGGACACGATGGGGTTCGAGGGGCAGATCACGACGACCTCGGCCTCCTCGATGGCCCGGAGGACTCCGGGGGCAGGTCGAGCCGTCTCCGCGCCCTCGAACCGCACGGATTTCACTTCGTCCTCTGCCCTCCGCAGCACCCAGTACTCCTGGAAGTGCAGGTCGAGCGATCGGCCGGCGTCATCCACCACTTCGACGCGTGTGGTCACGGGGTCATCCGACATCGGGAGGAGCCGCGCCGCGATGCCGAAGCGGCCGGTCACCTCGCGAGTGGCCTCCGACAGCGTCCGTCCTTCGGACATGAGCCGGGTCCGGAAGAGGTGCGTGGCCAGGTCGAGGTCGCCCAAGCCGAACCAGGAATCCGGCGCGCCGAATGCGCGGAGCTGCTCGGTGGCCCGGAACGACTCTCCCTGCCTTCCCCATCCCCGCTCTCGATCTGCGACCCCGGCCAACCAGTAGGTGACGGAGTCGAGATCCGGAGAGACGTACAGTCCATGGACTCGGACGTCGTCACCGGTGTTGACGACGGCCGTCACGGCCTCTGCCGGGACCGCTCGAACCAGTCCACGGAGGAACATTCCCGCCCCCACTCCACCTGCCAGCGCGGTCACCTTCACCGCTCTATCTTGCCGCTGTTTGCCGAAAGCGGGAAGGCGGCCGTACATTCGCAGCCGATCATGGCCGACTTCGCTCACCGACTCCGCCGTTCGCTCGCGCGCGCCCGGGACGGAAAGGTCATCTCCCTGGAAGAGGCGGAGGCGCTTCTGTCCGCTCGAGGCGACGCTCTCGTCGAGCTGTCCGCCATCGCCTCGAGGCTCCGTGATCTAGGCCACCACCGGACCATCACGTATTCGCGGAAGGTCTTCATCCCGCTCACCATGCTGTGCCGCGACCATTGCCACTACTGCACGTTCGCCAAGCCCCCGGCCAAGTTGGAGCGCCCGTTCCTGACGCCGGAGGAGGTCGTCGCCATCGCCGAGGCCGGGCGTGGTCTCGGATGCAAGGAGGCACTGTTCACTCTGGGCGACAAACCGGAGGACCGGTACCCGGTCGCCCGCCAATGGCTGGCAGAGCGCGGCTACCACTCGACGCTCGACTATCTCCGTGCCATGTCGATCAAGGTGATCGAGGAGACCGGCCTGCTGCCCCACCTGAATCCGGGCGTCATGTCATGGGAGGATCTGGCCCGCCTCAAGCACGTGAGCGCGTCGATGGGGATCATGCTGGAGACGTCCTCGGTACGCCTGTCGGAGAAAGGCGGGCCGCACTTCGGCTCGCCCGACAAGATCCCCTCGGTCAGGCTGCGCACGATCGAGGATGCCGGACGGCTGTCCATCCCGTTCACCACCGGGATCCTCGTGGGGATCGGAGAGACCCTGCGAGAGCGTGCGGAGTCACTGTTCGCCATCCGCGAGATCCACCGCGCCTATCGCCATGTCCAGGAGGTGATCGTCCAGAACTTCCGGGCGAAGCCGGGAACCGCCATGCACGATGCGGCCGAACCGGAAGAGGAGGAGTTCCTGGCAACGGTGGCCACGGCACGGATCGTGCTGGGCCCGCGCATGAACCTTCAGGCTCCGCCCAATCTCTCGGATCCGCACTACCCGCGGCTGATCGACGCCGGGATCAACGACTGGGGCGGCGTCTCGCCCCTGACCATCGACCACGTGAATCCGGAGGCGCCGTGGCCGAAGCTCCACGATCTCGAACGTCGGACGGCGGAGAAGGGCTATGCGTTGCGAGAGCGGCTGGCCATCTACCCCGAATTCGCCCTCAGGCCGGACCCTTGGATCGCCGGAAAGATGCAAGAGCCCGTACGGAACCTGACGGGGTCGGATGGCCTCGCGCGGGAGGGGCAGCGCCCGGAGGCCACGGCGTGGCAGGACCCGGAGGTCCGGTGGAAGTCCCGGACCACCGCCCTGTCGTTCGCCAAGGGTCCGGGCGCCGGGTTGCGGGACGACGCGGTCGACGTGTACGGCGACTTCGACACCATCTCTGCGACGAAGGCGTGGGTGGGCCAGACAAGGCCAGCGCCGCATCGCCTGGATCGCCAGGTCAAGGCCGCGCTCTCCAGGGCGAGCGCGGGGGAGGGACCGGACCTCACCGAAGGAGAGGCCCTGGCTCTGTTCCAGGCGGATGCCCAGGCGCTCGACGATCTGTGCAGGGTGGCCGACGACCTCCGAAGGGACGCGGTTGGGGACGAGGTCACCTATGTGGTCAACCGGAACATCAATTTCACCAACGTCTGCTACACGGGGTGCCGTTTCTGCGCCTTCGCCCAGCGAGAGATCGATCCCGAGTCCTACACCCTGTCGCTCGAGGAAGTTGCGGACCGCGCCGAGGAGGCCTGGCAGTACGGCGCCACAGAGGTGTGTATCCAGGGTGGGCTCCACCCGAGCCTTCCCGGCGACTTCTACTTCGCGATCCTCGACGCCATCAAGGCCCGGGTTCCGGGGATCCACATCCACGCGTTCAGCCCGATGGAGGTGCTCAACGGGGCGACTCGCCTGGGGATCTCCTTCCGTGAGTTCCTCGAGGAATGCCGGGGTCGCGGCCTGGGGACCATGCCCGGGACGGCGGCCGAGATCCTCGACGACGAGGTGCGATGGGTCCTGACCAAGGGGAAGCTGCCCGCCGACACGTGGGAAGAGATCATCAAGACTGCCCACTCGCTCGGGATCCGGAGCTCCTCCACGATCATGTACGGCCACGTGGACGCGCCGCCACACTGGGTGGCCCACATCAGGCGACTGTCCAGGATCCAGGCCGAGACCGGGGGTTTCACCGAGTTCGTCCCTCTCCCGTTCGTGTGGCAGAACTCGCCGATCTATCTCGCTGGGAAGGCCCGCCCCGGCGCCACGCTCGCCGAGAATCGACGGATGCATGCCGTGGCTCGGATCCTTCTCCATTCGCGGATCGCGAACGTCCAGGTTTCGTGGGTGAAGATGGGGATGGACTACTGCAAGCTGATCCTCCAGGGGGGCGCCAACGATTTCGGCGGGACGCTCATGGAGGAGACGATCTCGCGCATGGCGGGCGCAGAGTGGGGGATCAGGAAGGAGCCCGATGAGTTCGTCAACGCGATCCGTGACATCGGCCGCATCCCCGCGGAACGCACCACGACCTACGGCCGGGTGGCCGGCAGGCCCAGCGTGACCCAACCCGAGCTGAGCCGATCGGCCGGCGGCTCGCCCGATCCACTGCCCTGAGACCGCCCAAAGTCCCAATTTTTGGCGGATTTAGTCAGGTGGCCTTACCAATATGGTAAAGCTCCTTTACTATGAAAAAAAGTCCTGGAATCCCTTGCACCAGGGCCCTCAGCGGGCCACGATTCCAAATGGACATGGAACGGCACAAACCGGCTGAAAAAGTTGGGCCCGCGGACTTGCGTTTCCGGGGCACTTTCCCTCAGAATTACAAGAATGTAATTCTGGGGGAAGGCCGTGCATCACTTCGTTCCATGGCAGGACCGCGCACGCTGCCGGGACTACGACCCGGAGATCTTCTTCCCCGAGAAGGGAGGGTCGTCGCGCGAGGCCAAGCGGATCTGCGCCGACTGTCCCGTTCGTATCGAGTGCCTCAACTATGCCCTTCGTCGCGACGAGCGGTATGGGGTGTGGGGCGGGATGAGCGAACGGGAGCGTCGGCGATTGAAGCGCATGGCCTCCTGAGCGAGGTGTCGGAAAGGAGGTGAACATGCCGGCCGCCAAGAGGAAGTCTGCGAAGAAGTCGACAGCCAAGAAGTCCGCCAAGAAGTCCGCCAAGAAGTCTTCGGCGAAGAAGAAGTCGACGAAGAAGGCTTCGGCAAAGAGGAAGACCTCGGCGAAGAAGTCGACCAAGAAGTCCAGCGCAAAGCGGAAGAGATAGCTCGTTGATCGAGCGAGAACGCTGAAAGGGGGGCCTCCGGGCCCCCCTTCGGCTCTTTCTCGGTAGCATCAACGCCCATGGCCAAAGTCGAAACGCGCGCTCCCCGCGGCCGTGCAGCAGCCGGGGAGGTCAAAGCACCCACTGTCCTGGAGGCCCTTGTGGTCAGGGACGCTGAGGCATGGCTGCCCCAATGCCTCATGGGTCTGGCCAAGCAGACGTACCCGCGCATCGGGGTCGTCGCCGTCGACGATGGTTCGACCGACCGGTCCGTGGATCTCCTCGAGGCGTCGCTCGGGCCGAGCAGGGTCATCCGTCTGCCCGGGAACGCAGGCTTTGGCCAGGCGGCATCGGTCGCGCTCGGCTCCGAGGCTGCGAAGCACGCCGACTACGTCCTGTTCCTCCATGACGACACACTCCTCGAACCCCAAGCCGTTGCCGCGCTGGTCGAGGCAGCTCAGCGGATCGACGGGGTCGGTGTGGTCGGGCCGAAGGTCCTCGATTGGGACCGGCCCCAGGTGCTCCTGGAGGTCGGCCTGTCCACCGATCGTTTCGCCTACCCCTACTCACCGCTGGAGGACGGCGAGATCGACCAGGGACAGTACGACCGCATCCGGGAGGTCATGTACGTCTCGTCTTGCGCGATGCTCGTCTCCCGAGAGGCCTGGAGTCGGGTGGGGTTACCCGATGAGCGGCTGGCGGCGAACCGCCAGGACCTCGATTTCTGCTGGCGGGCCCGGGTGGCCGGATTCCGAGTGCTCATGACGCCGAGGGCTGTGGCCAGGCATCGCAGCGCCGGTTCACGCGGAGAGCGCCCCCCTGTGGCCGGGACGACCTTCGGCGGGTACGACCAGGAACGCGGGGCCCTGGCGAGCATCCTCAAGAACTACGGCCTGTTGTCCCTCGTTTGGATCCTCCCCATCTACGTGCTTCAGGGGCTCATCCGTGTGGTCTTCCTCGTTCTCTCCAGGCGGTTCCAGGATGCCTACCAGCTCCTAGGAGCGTGGTGGTGGAACGTGGTCCATCTGCCGGGAACGCTCAAGCGGCGGGTTCGGGCCCAGGCCGTCCGCTCACTTCCCGACCGAACCGTCCGCAAGGCCATGGCCCCCACGACGATCAGGCTTCGGCGATGGGCCCAGGCCGCGGGGCAGGCACTCATGCCGACGCGCGAGGCCCCGGAAGAACCGGAGCAGGTGGGCGCGCGGAACCAGGCGTTCCGCTTCGCTCGAAATCACCCGGCCGCCACGGCATGGGTCCTCGCCGCTGTCGCCGCGGCGGTCGTCTACCGCCACCTGCTCGGAGCGTCACCCCTGGTGGGCGGGGGCCTCGGCACACTCCCGGCCTCCCCCTCCGGCTTTTTCGAAGAGCTCGTATCGGGCATCAGGCATACCGGCCTGGGAGGCGGCACGGCGGCGAGCCCGGCCCTGGGACTTCTCGGGGTGGGAAGCGTCCTGGCGCTCGGCAGCCCCTCTCTCCTCCTGAAGATCCTCCTGATGGCGCTGCCGGCCGTCGCGGCCATCGGCTGCTACCGGGCGGTTCGCGCGTCGACCGATGACCCACTCCCCTCGGTCGTGGCCGGCACATGCTACGGGCTCTCCTCGGTCATCCTGTGGGCCGTCTCGGAAGGCCGGATCCCTGCGCTGGTCTTCCTGGCGGGTCTTCCGTGGATGGCCGGCAAGCTCGCGATGCCGTTCCGAGCGCTCGGGCCCATCCGCGTCCGCCGGTGGACCGTCGGGGCCGCGCTCGGTATGGCCATCCTGGGCTCGTTCTACCCGGCGGCGATCCTCGCCGCCTTGGTACTGGTGGTAGCGGTCCTGCTGTTCCCACCGGACGGTGCCCAGCGGGCGCGGGGCCTCCTGCTCGTAGGCGTGGCCTTCATCCTCGCCGGGGTGCTCGCTTTCCCGCTGTCCCTCGCGATCGCCAGAGGGTCGTTCAGAAGCCTTCAGGATCTCGCCGGCGAGCCCTCCTTCTCGGCGCTGGCCCGCCTCTCCCTCGGTCCGGGCCCCGGGTCGTGGGCAACCGGATACTTCCTCCCGCTTGCCGCGGGCCTCTCGCTCCTCTTCGTCTCCGCCAGGCATCAGGTGCTGGCGGTCCGAGCAGGGGTGGCAGCCGTCCTTTCCCTCTACCTGGGGTGGTTGGCGGCCGCGGGCTATCTTCCGCCCGCCCTGTCGAACGCGGTGGCTTACGTCGGCGTGGCGGCGTTCGGCTGCTCGCTGCTGGTCGGGTTGGGGCTCGCCTCGCTCCTGCACCGAGTGTCCAGGAGCCAGTTCGGCCTCCGGCAGCTCGGGACCGCGCTCATCGCCGCTCTGCTGGCTGTGGGGCTGACCGGTCAGCTCGTCCAGGCGGCGAACGCCTCCTGGGCGGTAGGGGGGCCGGATCGGATCCCCGCCGCGTACCCCGTGGCCGGGGAGGCCAGTGGTCCTCCGTACCGGGTGTTGTGGCTGGGTTCACCCGATGGTGACGCGTTTCCCGCTCCCGGGGGACTTCCCACGGGCACCCTTCCGGGGGGAGCCGCCGCAGCCCGGTTCGCGGTGACCGATCCAACGGGGGCCTCGTCATTGGACATCGGCCGGCCGGACGTTGGACCGGGGTACGATCGCCTTCGCCAGTCGCTCATCGACATCCTGGCCGGGGAGACGAAGCACGGTGGGGCGCTTCTGGCTGTCTTCGGCATCCGGTTCGTGGTGGCCGATCCCGGTGACCTCCCAGGCCCGACCTTTCGCCGGCTGGCCCGCCAGGTCGACCTGAACCTCGTGTCGGCGCGGGGGCTCACCATCTTTCGCAACGACAAGGCGGTGCCACTGGCCTCCGACATCGCGAGCTCGGCATGGATCCGCGGGGCAAGATCCTCCCGACTGGACTCCGTGCAGCCCCTGCCCCGAGTGGAGGCCCGACCGTTCGTGGAGGATCCATCGGGACAGCTCTTCGAGGGACCACCCCAGACGGGACCGGCTCTTCCCCTCCTCCTGGAACAGTTCGATGACCGGTGGCGCCTGGAGCCGGAAGCGGCTGGTCGATCGGTCGAACCGACTCGCGCCTTCGGCTGGGCGACGGGCTTCATTGCCGATCCCATGCCGTCCGGGTACAGGATCCGTTTCGGGGGGCAGCGGGTCAGGACCGTTCAGGTGATCCTCCTCATCCTCTTGTGGGGCGCGGCGCTTTGGGTGACCAGGAGGCCGGTGCGGAGTGAGTGAGCTCCCCGCGATCCGGGTTCGGGCCGCCGCGCTGGTGATCGTGGCTGCCCTCCTCACCGGGTCGGGCCTGCTCCTGGACCGGGCCGTGGGGCCCAAGGGCTCCGCCACAGGCGTTCCCGCAGCCGGTCCGAGCGGTGCGTTGTTCTGCCCGCACGGCGGGAATGCCGGGTGGGAAGGCTGGGTCGTGGTGACGAATCCGGGGAACCGGCGGGTCCGCGTGCGGCTCACCCAGCTGGGCGAGGAGGGAAAGCGGTCCGTGACGACCTTCTCCGTCGGGGCGCTCCGGCAGGTCTACCGGCAGGTCTCGGCAGACGATGCCGCCGACGCGACCGAGGTCGAGTACTTCGGCGGATGGGTGGGCGCCGGGGCGATCCTGTCGACCGGATCCGGAGGCCACCTGGCCGCTGAGCGGTGCGAGCCGGCCGCCCACAGGATCTGGTCGATCCTGGACGTTCCGACCGCGACGGGTCAGACGTCGTACCTGGTCGTGATGAACCCATTCGACGAGCCTGCCGAATTCGACGTCGTCCTGCTGACAGAGAAACGGGAGGTGGCCGCCGGCGCCCTGACCCCGTACGTGCTGGCTCCGCAACATTCGGTCGGGATCCCCGTCAACGACTACGTCCTGCAGGACCCAGACGAAGACTCGTTGGTCGCCCGGGTGATCCAGCGGACGGGCCGGGTGATCGCCGGCGGCCTCGAGAGGTCTGCTATCGGGGTCAGAGCCGAGGTCGGCCTTCCCGTGCCCGGTACCCGGTGGCTGATCCCGGCCGGCGGGGACGCAGGGACCCGCCACTTGGTCGTGCTGAACAATGGAGGTTCCAGAGCCGACCTGACGGCGGTGGCCGAAGCGGCCACGGGCCAACGCTTGGTGTCCGGCCCGGAGGGGTTCACGGTTGGGCCGGGTGAGGCGAAGACCTTCGAGCCGGAGAGGGTCAAGGACAGCGGCCTCCTGGTGGCAGCCTCCAACGACCGGCCCGTCCTCGCCGCTCTCCGGGTCAACGGGTCTGCAGGGGACTCGGCGACGCTCACTGGTTCGCCCTCCACGTCCGCGAAGTGGTTGGTCCTCCCGGCCCTGCCTCCGTCGGGTGGCCGCTCGTTCCTCCTGGTCCAGAATCCAGGGCGCGAGCAGGTCGAGGTGACGTTCCAGGTCATTGGAAGCAGCAGCTCCGCAGCACCGCTCCGACCGCGAACCATCCTCTCCGGCAGGACGATCAGGATCTCCCTCCCGTCCGAGGCGGGCCGGCCCATCTCCATCGTGGTCAGGGCGAAGGGTGGAACGATCGTGGCCGCCACCGCGTCCTACTCCCAGGACCGAAGGGGATATGCCGCAACCCTGGGCCTGCCGATGAAGTAAAGGGGCCGGGGGGCCTTGTTGTACGTGGTGAGCGGGTACTTTTGAGGATGAGGTGGTCATGAGGCGAAGAAGGCACGCGGGGCGACGGCTCACCCTGCTGTCGGTCCTGCTGTTGATCACCACGGTGCTCGTCCTGGTGCTCGCCGGAGCCGCGTATGCCGGCTACCGGTACGAACAGAACCGTGCCGCCCGGATCCTTCCGGGGGTGAGTATCGCCGGGGTAGAGGTCGGGGGCATGACCCGAGCCGAGGCGAATCGAGCCCTGGCGGGAGCCGTTGCCTCCATCCTGGACAGGCCGATCGACGTGACCGTGGCCGGCCGCACGTGGCACCTGACAGCACGAGAGCTCGGCGCGAGGGTAGACGGGACCTCGGTTGTGGACGAGGCCCTCGGTCTGTCCGGGTCCTACTCCTGGACGAGCCGTCTGTACCGGCGACTGATGGACAAGCCGCTCAGCCGGAGCTTCGAGCTGCCCGTCTCCTACGACGACAGGCCGGTCGAGAGCTTCGTGAAAGCGGCGGCGGGCCGGGTGCGACTGAAGCCTCGGGACGCCTTCCTCGACTTTGCGGACGGTCACCTGGTCGTTAAGCACGCCAAGGCGGGCCGAGCCCTGCGGGTGGGCGTCTCGCGAGAGGCCCTGCGCACCGCTCTCCGGGACGGTTCGCTCTCCGTGGATCTGGTGACCCGCCGGCTGGTCCCTTCCGTCACCGACAAGAAGCTCGGGAAGACCATCATCATCCGGATCTCGCAGAACAGGCTCTATCTGTACGACGGGCTCAAGCTCGAGAAGAAGTACTCGGTGGCGACGGGTCAGCTCGATCAGTACCCGACTCCCATGGGGCACTGGGCGATCATCAACAAGCGGATCAACCCAACCTGGGTGAACCCGGCGAAGGACACGTGGGGCAAGGACGAGCCGGACTTCATCCCGCCTGGACCGGACAACCCGCTCGGGACCCGGGCCCTCGACCTGAACGCCCCGGGGATCCGCATCCACGGCACCCCGGCCGATTCCTCGATCGGGAGCTACGCGTCCCACGGGTGCATCCGGATGCACATCCCGGAGTCGGAGGAACTGTTCGGCCTGGTCGACGTGGGGACCCCGGTCATCATCGTCTGGTAAGGGAAGTCGGATCCTGCCCGTCCCCCGACTGGGGGATGGACGATTAGTCCATTCGGAGAGACCAAAAATTGGGCTGGGGGACTATGCGCTGGGCCACCGGCTACGCCGATGCATTCAACTGCGATGGCTCTGGTTTCTCGTAACTCGTGCCCATCCTGCGGTTCGCAGGAGACGCTCCGGGTGACCATGACCCTCAGCGGCTCAGCTACTTCCTTCACCTCGTGTCCGGTGTGCGAGTGGAGGGGTTGGGAGCGCGAGGGGCAGAACGTTCCCCTGGGCTCTGTTCTCGACTTGGTCGCGAACCGATAGGATCCGCCTCTTCCCCGGTCCGGGACCAGCGGGATCCCGGCAGTGGGAAACAGGTGGTCGGCTAGAATCGGCCGCGATGGCGGCCGATCTTCAACTCATCTTCAAGGCGTACGACATTCGCGGCGTCTACCCCGAGCAGTTCGACGAAGACGCTGCGTACAGGATCGGGCGAGCCTTCGCCTCGTGGGCCGGAGCCAACCAGATTGTCCTCGGCCGAGACTGCCGTCTGTCCTCCCCCTCGATGTCGGAAGCGTTCGCTGCCGGGGTCACCGCCGCAGGGGTGGGCGTCGTCGACGTCGGCTTGGCCACCACCGACATGGTGTATTTCGCCTCGGGGAGGATGTCCCTGCCGGGGGCGATGTTCACGGCGAGTCACAATCCGCCCGAATACAACGGGTTGAAGCTCTGCCTGTCCGGGGCTCGGCCGGTGGGCATCGAGAGCGGTTTGGCCGAAGTCCGGGCCCAGGCCGAAACCGAGCCGCCTCCGTCCGAGGCCGGCGCTCCGGCGGCCCGAGGCCTCGTCACCCACCGCGACCTGCGAGATGACTACCTCGAGCACCTGATCTCGTTCGTCGACCTCGAACGGTTCCTCCCCTTCACCGTGGTGGCCGACGCCGCCAACGGGATGGCCGGGCTGGTCGTCCCGGAGCTGTTCCAACGCCTGCCGGGGAAGCTGGTCCCGCTCTACATGGATCTCGACGGGACCTTCCCGAACCATCCGGCCGATCCCATCGACCCGAAGAACCAGGAAGACGTCAAGCGCGAGGTGCTCGCGCACGGAGCCGACCTGGGGTTGGCGTTCGACGGCGACGCGGATCGAGTGTTCCTCGTGGACGAGCACGCCAGGGGGATCAGTGGCTCGCTCGTCACCGCCCTGGTGGCGATCGGGATGCTCGAGCGGCATCCGGGGGCCACCATCCTGCACAACCTGATCTGCTCGCGTGTGGTACCCGAGGTGATCCGGGAGCACGGGGGCACGCCGGTGAGGACGAGGGTGGGCCACTCGTTCATCAAGAAGGTCATGGCCGAGACCGGAGCGGTGTTCGGCGGCGAGCACTCCGGCCACTACTACTTCCGCGCGCACTACAACGCCGACTCCGGACTGGTCGCCTCCATGGTGGTCCTTGACCAGATGTCGAAGGCCGGCAAGCCATTGTCGGTGTTGCTCGAGCCGCTCCGTCGCTACGCGGACTCAGGCGAGATCAACCTGCGGGTCGAGGACAAGGAAGCCGTGATCGAGCGGATCGCGAAGGCATACAACGATGCTCGACAGGACAGGACTGACGGGCTCACCGTGATGTATGAGGACTGGTGGTTCAACGTACGACCCTCGAACACCGAGCCGCTCCTGCGGACCAACGTGGAGGCCGCCAACGGGAGGCTGCTCGAGGAGAAGACGAACGAGGTCCTCGGTTTCATCACGGGGACGAGCTGAGGCGATCTCGAGGAGGAACGATGCCGGTCGACAAGGAGTTGCTGGACATCCTGGTGTGCCCGAGCTGTCGGGGAGAGATCCGGTACCAGGAGAACCCGGAGTACATCATCTGCACCAAGTGCGGCCTGCGCTATCCGGTTCGGGACGACATCCCGGTGATGCTGATCGACGAGGCCGAAAAGCCGAACGGCTCCGGATGAGGATGGCGGAGAGCACGCTCGACGACCCCGCGTCGATCAGATCCGGTGACCCTGAGGGGATGCTCGAGCTTGTTGCGGCCCTACGGACGCAGCTGGTGGATGGACTCGATCTGGGACGCCGCGCGCCCGGCCTGGCCGCAGCCGAAGGAATCCGGTCGATCGCCGTTTGCGGGATGGGTGGGTCGGGCATCGCTGGGGACGTCCTGCGGGCGGCGTTCGCGGATCGCCTGCGGATTCCCCTGGTTGCGGTGAAGGGCTACGACCTTCCTGCCTTCTGCGGGAAGGAGACCTTGGTGCTCGCCGTGTCGTATTCGGGGGAGACCGAGGAAACGCTTGCCGCGTTTGGCCAGGCGGTCTCGGCCGGCTGCCGGACGGTCGCGGTCAGCTCGGGTGGACAGCTCGCGGAGCTGGCTCGGGCGGACGGCGTGGCCCAGGTGACCGTTCCCGGCCACCTCCCGGCTCCCCGGGGGGCGCTGGGGTATCTGGTTGGGGCTGCCGTCGGTGTCCTGGAGGCCATCGGGATCGTGCCGGGAGCCGGCGAAGAGCTGGTCAACGCCTCGGACGCCCTCGAGGCGCTGACCTCCGACCTCGGTCCCGACCGGCCGGTCGAGGGGAACCGGGCGAAGTCGCTCGCGGCGTGGCTCCACGGGCGCGTCCCCGTCGTGTGGGGATCGGAGGGCCCGGCGGAAGCAGCCGCCCTCCGATGGAAGACACAGCTCAACGAGAACGCCAAGCTGCCCGCGTTTCATTCGGTTCTCCCCGAGCTGGATCACAACGAGATCGAGGGATGGACCGACGAGGCGGGGAGACCGTTCGCCCTAGTCGTCCTGCGGCACGCGGGCGAGCACCCCAGGGTCGCTCGTCGCGTCAGGGCGACGTTGGAGGCGCTGCGAAACTCGGACCTGGAGTCGAGGGAGGTCTCCGGTGAGGGATCGACCTCGATGGAGGCGCTCCTCTCGCTCATCCTGATCGGTGACTTCGTCAGCACCTACCTGGCGATCCTCCGGGGCGTCGACCCGATGCCGGTGCGGGTCCTCACCCAGCTCAAGGATCGGCTGCGGGCATGAACAACCCGATCGAAGCGATCCACCAGGACCAACCGTGAACGCGCCGCCAGGCACGAGGTCGGCCGGACATCCCGGGCCGCGGGACACGTTCGCGGAAGAGGGAGCCGCCCTGGTCCGGGAGCGTTCCTCCATCTCGCCCACCATGGCGATCGTCCTGGGTTCGGGCCTGGGCGACGCGGTGGCAGACGACGTGGTACCCGATCGAGAGTTCTCCTATCACGCGCTGCCGGGGTTCCCGCCGTCGTCGGTGACCGGGCACGCCAGCCGGCTGGTCATGGGTCACCTGTACGGCGTTCCGGCTGCCGTGTTCCTCGGAAGGGTGCATCTCTACGAGGGCCATGGGATGGATGCGACCACGCTGATCCCTCGCCTCGCCGCAGAGCTTGGCGCGAACACCCTGGTGCTGACCAACGCTGCAGGCGGCCTGGCACCGGAGTTGAAGCGGGGTGCGCTCATGCTGATCGAGGATCACCTGAATTTCCTCGGTGCCAATCCTCTGTTCGGCTGGCGCTACCCGGGCGGCCAGTCGGCCTTCGTCAGCCTGGCGGCCACGTACGACCGCGAGCTCCTGGCGATGGCCGAACGAGCCGCGAGAGACGAGGGGATCGATATGGCCAGGGGCGTCTACGCGGCGCTCCCTGGTCCCTCGTACGAGACGCCCGCCGAGACCAGGTTCCTGGCCGGCGCGGGGGCGCAGGCCGTTGGGATGTCGACGGTTCCAGAGGCCGTCGCCGCGGCGGCGCTCGGCCTCCGCGTGTTGGCGATCTCATGCATCACCAACGCGGCCGGGGCCGACGACACCCACGACCACGTCCTGGCGGCGGCGAGGGAAGCGACGCTGCGCCTGCGAGCATTGATGGGGCGGATCGTCCCCCAGCTGGGCGGGCGGGTCGACGAAGGATCATGATGGGCGGACCGACGGGAGGAGTCATGGACTGTGACGTGAAGGACGTGGCCCTGGCCGAGAAGGGCCGGACCCGGATCGAATGGGCGAACCAGGAGATGGGCGTCCTTGCGCAGGTGCGGGGGCGTTTCGAGAAGGAGAAACCCCTCGCGGGGATCCGGATCGGCGCCTGCCTGCACGTCACCACCGAGACCGCGAACCTCATCCGGACCCTGGTGGCCGGCGGAGGGGAGGTGGCGCTCTGCGCCTCGAATCCTCTGTCGACGCAGGACGACGCGGCCGCGGCGCTGTGCGAGGACGACATCCGGGTCTACGCGATCAAGGGCGAGGACAACGAGACCTACTACCGGCACATCAACGAAGTCCTGGACTTCCATCCCCACATCACCATGGACGATGGGTGCGACCTGGTGACCACCCTGCACAAGGAGCGCCCGGACCAGCTGAAGGAGCTGCTTGGCGGAACGGAGGAGACCACCACGGGCGTCATCCGGCTCAGGGCCATGGCGAACGATGGAGTGCTGGCCTATCCGATCATCGCGGTGAACGATGCGAACACCAAGCACATGTTCGACAACCGGTTCGGAACTGGTCAATCGACGATCGATGGGATAATCAGGGCGACGAACCGGCTCCTGGCGGGTCGGGCGGTGGTGGTGTGCGGGTACGGCATGTGCGGTCAGGGCGTCGCCTCTCGCGCGCGGGGACTGGGCGCCAGGGTGATCGTCACCGAGGTCGACCCACTGCGAGCCCTGGAAGCGCTCATGGAGGGGTTCGAAGTCATACCTCTTCGCGACGCGGCCCGGATCGGCGACGTGTTCGTCACAGTGACGGGGAACACGAGCATCCTCCGGAGCGAGCACTTCGAGGTGATGAAGGATGGAGCCATCCTGGCCAACTCGGGCCACTTCGATGTCGAGATCGACAAAGGCGCTCTGGCGGGAAAGGCTGAGCAGGTCCGACGAATCCGGGAGTACGTCGACGAGTACCGGATGGCGGACGGCCGGCGGATCAACCTCCTGGGGGAGGGCCGCCTCATCAACCTGGCGGCCGCCGAAGGCCACCCAGCGGCCGTGATGGACATGTCCTTCGCGAACCAGGCGCTGTCGGTCGAGTGGATCGTCCAGGAGGCCAAAGGCCTCGACGCGAAGGTCTACGACGTGCCGAAGGACATCGATGCCGGGGTGGCCAGGCTCAAGCTGGCGGCCATGGGCGTCGACCTGGACCAGCTCACCGAGGAGCAGAAGGCCTACAGCGAGGAATGGCAGCTGGGGACGTGACGCGGGAGCCCTTTCGCTCGGCCGGGAGGACGCTGTTCTCGCTTGGCCTGGTCAGGGGCACCGAGGGGAACCTCTCGACGTTCGACGGGACGACCGTGGTGATCACCCGCGCGGGGGCGGCGCTGGACGCGATCGAGGCCGGCAGCTTGGTGAGCGGCCCGCTGGAGGCTCCCCTCGACGGGGCCTCCACCGATGTGGCCGTGCACCGTCGCCTGTACCGGGAGCGGGGACCGGGCGCCGTGGTGCACGCCCATCCTCCCGGAACGGTCCCGGAAGGAGAAGTGGCCTCGGGGGAGCACGGCGTCTACGTGTTCGCCTCTTCGTTGGAGCGTGCGGTCGAGCTCACGGTTCGCCGAGCTCGCGAGGAAGCGAGGTGAACGCCGCGGCCCCAGTGAAAGCGGTCGCGTGGGAAAACGGGATCATCAGGATCCTGGATCAGCGGAGGCTTCCCCGGGCCGAGCGGTACATCCTGGCGCGACGGCCCGAGGACGTGGTCGAAGCGATCAGGACGCTGGCCGTCCGCGGCGCTCCGCTCCTCGGGATCGCCGCAGGGTATGGGATGGCGCTAGCCGCTCGCCGCTCGAGCGCGCGGGGCCCCCGGGGGATTCTCCGGGACGTGGCCCGAGCGGGGAGGCTCCTGGAAGCGAGCAGGCCCACCGCGGCGAACATCTCGTGGGCTGTGCAGCGCGTTGTGGGCGCGGCCGAACGGGCGATGCGGTCGGAACGAGCCACGGGCCCCACGGCCGCGGACAGGCTGCGGCAAGTGGTTATGGACGAGGCGACACGGATCGCTCTGGAGGACGAGGCCTCGTGTGCGGAGATCGGCCGGCTTGGGGGCGCCCTCATCCCCGACAAGGCCAATCTCCTCACCCACTGCAACACCGGCGCCCTTGCCACCGGAGGCTGGGGGACGGCCCAGGGCGTGATCGCGGCCGCCCACAGGGCGGGAAAGAGCATCCACGTATGGGTGGGTGAGACCAGGCCGGTGCTGCAGGGTGCCCGGCTCACGGCGTGGGAGCTTCAACGTCTCGACGTGCCCATGACGCTGGTGCCGGACACGGCGGCTGGCTCCCTCATGGCGAACGGGCTCGTCGATGCGATCGTAGTCGGGGCCGACCGGATCGCCGAGAACGGGGACGTGGCCAACAAGGTGGGGACATACCAACTGGCCGTGCTTGCTTCGTACCACCGGCTTCCGTTTTACGTGGCGGCCCCCTTCTCCACGGTGGACCTGGAAACGCCCGCGGGCGAGGCGGTGGTCATCGAGGAGCGCGACCCGCGCGAAGTTACCGAGCCGCTCGGCGTTCCCTTTGCCCCCGAGGGGACCGCGGCGCTCAACCCAGCATTCGACGTCACCCCGGCCCGGCTGGTCACCGCGATCGTCACGGACCGGGGAGTGGTCCGGCCTCCGTTCCCGTCTTCGTTGAGACGCCTGGCCCGCCGGGGCGGCGGCACCGGGCAGCGTGCCGGGCTCGCCTCGGAGGTGCCTGCGTGAGGGGCGGCGGAGATCCAGCCGACGGTCTGGCGCTCCCGGTGGTGGTGAAGACCCGGTTCGAGCGGTTCCCCGTCTCGATCAAGGGGGCCTTCGTCCTGAGAGGAGGCGACGGCGATCCCCACGCGGTGACCTTCGACTGGGCCCGGGTCGCCCGGATCCCGACCGGTCCGGCCAAGCCCGTCACCCTCGAAGATCGGCAGCTCGACGTGGCTCCCAACCGCGACCTGTTCGTTCCGTTCGAGGTTCCGGTCGCGGACATGGAGCCCTCCTGGTACGTAGTCGAGTCGTCGCTTCGCGTCGACGGCGGGCGGTCGTTCGGATACTCGGGTCGCCCGTTCACCATCCCCTGGCCTCGCAGCGACGTTCGGAGGGGAACCATTCACGTCGCAAAGGCGGTGCGGGCGGGCGATCAGTCCTTCCACGTGGCGCGGGTCGAGCTGGGGTGGGATGCCGCCGCCGTGCTGTGGCTCCCCCCAAGGGGTGGCGAGGGTGCCTCGATTGATGGGCAGCCGGAGATCGAGGCGCGGGCCGTGCTCACCGCTGACGGGACCGATCTGGAGGAGCTGCCGGATCAGACGCCATCCCGGCTCGCGGAGCCGCGTGCTGCCGGGGAACGTCGCACGCTGACCTATCCGGTGATGCGCTCGACCCGCTCGCTCCACGTTTCGATGCGGGTGCCCTCCGGCGAGACCGGAGGGCACCTCGCCCTTCAGATCCCCTGAACGAGAGGTGTCGGTGGGCCTCGATACCCTCCGCGCATGCTCAGCAGCGTGCTCGACGTCCTGTTCCCGCGATCGTGCGTCGGCTGCCGCGGTCGACCGTGGCCGTTCTGCCGGCGATGCGGCGAGCACGTCGCCTGCCTGGCCCCTCCGGGCTGCCGGCGATGCGGACGGCCGTTCGACTGGTGGGTAGGGACGTGCTCCGACTGCCCGCCACCGGTCCTGGGTTGGTCTCGCTCCGCGTTCCTCTACGACGGGCCGGTCCGGGCCGCCCTCATGCGGCTCAAGTTCTCGGGCCTGTCCCACACCGCTCATGCGTTCGCCCCGGCGATGGTGGAAGCGCTGGCGAGGGCCCCGCCCGTCGCCGCGGCGATCCGTAAGGGCGATCCGTTCGTCCTGACCTGGGTGCCACTTGGGCCTCGGCGCCGGCGGGAGCGCGGGTATGACCAGGCAGAGGTCCTGACCCGAGCGGTCGGTAGGCTGGCCGGGTGGCCCGTCGCGCCCTTGCTTCGCCGGGCAGTGGACACGGACCCGCAAGCTCGCCGACCGGGGACGGAGCGGCGCCGCGCCCTGCGGGGAGCGTTCGCCTCGGTAGGCCCGGTCTCGTCGGACCTGGTGGTCCTGGTCGATGACGTGCTGACCAGTGGCGCCACCGCCGCGGAGTGCGCCGCGGTCTTGCGGACAGCGGGGGCCGCAGATGTCGGTGTCCTCACCGCGGCGAGGTCCCTCGGAGGGGGCGTTCCGGCCCGTTGTTATAATCCGGCGAGGTTCCCGCCCGGGTCTGTGGTTGCCCGGGGGAGATACTCCCGGTAGTCGATGCTAGTCGCAGGCGAAACGACCCACGTAAGGCGACCGTTGGTCGCTGAGCATGGTGCGGCTTAGATGTAAGTCCTGCCCCGCGCGGCACCGCCGCTCGGGAGAAGGCGCTAAACCGCCTCTTCGGCGGCGAACCCCTCCGCAGGCGAGTGTGGGGCCAAAGACCAGGTCAGCCGGGTGGGAGCCGTTTCCCTCGTTAGGACCGCGGGAGGGATGACGAGTGGATCTCGTCCTCAAGGGCCGAGGGGTCCGCATCACCGATCAGATCCGCAAGACCGCCGAGCACAAGACCGCGAAGATCGAGCGACTCGAGCCGAGGGTCCGACGGCTGGAGGTCGAGCTCACCTTGGAGCACAACCCTCGGATCAACGGGAGCCACCGGGTCGAGGTCGCGTGCGACACGGCCCGGCACGTCTTCCGGGCCGCGGGCACGGGGAAGGACGTCGACACGGCGCTGGACCAGGCGATCGAGCGGCTGGAGCGACAGATCACCCGGTACCGGGGAAAGCTCCGTGATCGCAGGCAAGCTGGACCGATGGGCTAGAATCCTCGAGCAGACTAGTTCTCACGGGGCACGCCAAAGGGATCACCCCGTCCCCACTAGGACCTGAGGGCTCGTGGCCAAGGAATCGGCAGCCAGGAACGACCTCGACAGGCTGAAGGTTCTCATCGTCGACGATCACGCCCTCTTTCGACGGGGCCTCCAGATGGTCCTCAAGCAGGAGAAGGACATCGAGGTCGTGGGCGAAGCGGGGGACGGCAACGAGGCCGTCCAGAAGGCCCAGGAGACCATGCCCGACGTGATCCTCATGGACGTCCGGATGCCTCACCGCTCCGGGATCGAGGCGACCCAGCACATCAAGGACCTCCTCCCGCACGTCAAGATCCTGATGCTCACGATCTCCGACGAGGAGGCCGACCTGTACGACGCCATCAAGGCCGGCGCCTCGGGCTACCTGCTGAAGGAGATCTCCATCGACGAGGTGGCGGACGCCGTGAGGTCCGTCTGGTCGGGCCAGTCCCGGATCTCGCCCTCGATGGCGGCCAAGCTCCTCGCCGAGTTCGCCGCCATCTCCAAGCGGGCCGACGAGCGCCAGCAGCTCCCCGCGCCCCGTCTCACGGAGAGGGAGATGGAGGTCCTCAAGCTGGTAGCCCAGGGCCTCAACAACCGGGACATCGCCAAGCAGCTGTTCATCTCGGAGAACACGGTGAAGAACCACATCCGCAACATCCTCGAGAAACTGCATCTCCACTCCAGGATGGAAGCCGTGGTCTACGCGGTCCGCGAGAAGCTTCTCGAGATCAAATAGACCGTTACCGACACGTCAGGGAAGCTTCGGGAGCGCTCAGGCGTTTCCCGAGGAGGCCGACCCTATAATCGGAAGTCGGCCCCCCTGAATCGCCCCTGAGGAGTTCCCTTGGTCGGTCTGGAGAAGCTCGGACAACTCGGTGAAGGTCGCCGGCGCAAGCGCCTGGATGAATACGTCCGGCTGGTCAATTCCTTCGAGGAGGAAATCGAGGAGCTCACCGATAGCGACCTCATGGCCAAGACCGGGGAATTCAGGCAACGCCTTGCCGACGGCGAGACGCTGGACGATCTGATGCCAGAAGCGTTCGCCCTGGTTCGGGAGGCGGCCAAACGAACCATTGGCCAGCGCCACTTTGACGTTCAGATCATGGGCGGAGTCGTCTTGCACGAGGGGAGGATCGCCGAGATGAAGACCGGCGAAGGCAAGACCCTCGTCTCGACCCTGCCGGCCTATCTGAACGCCCTCGGAGGCGAGGGCGTCCATATGGTCACCGTCAACGACTACCTGGCCAAGCGAGACTCGGAGTGGATGGGGCCGATCTACCGGGCCCTGGGACTGTCCGTCGGGCTGATCCAGGCTCAGATGTCCCCCGAGCAGCGCCGGCCAGCCTACGCCGCCGACATCACCCACGGCACCAACAACGAGTTCGGTTTCGACTACCTGCGGGACAACATGGCCATGCAGACCGACGACATGGTCCAGAGGGGCCACCACTTTGCCATCGTGGACGAGGTGGACTCGATCCTCATCGACGAGGCCAGGACCCCGCTCATCATCAGCGGCATGGTGGCCGACTCGACGAAGTGGTACCAGACCTTCGCCCGGATGAGTCCCCGCCTCCGGCGCGACGTCGACTACGAGATCGACGAACAGAAGAGGACCGTGTCCATCCTGGAGCCCGGGGTGGACAAGGTGGAGACGGAGCTCGGGATCGAGAACCTCTACGACCACGTGAACACCCCGCTGGTCCACTACCTGTACAACGCGATCCGGGCCAAGGAGCTGTACAAGCGCGACGTGGACTACCTGGTCACCCAGGGTGAGGTGAAGATCGTCGACGAGTTCACGGGCCGGGTGCTCGAGGGCAGGAGGTACTCCGAGGGCCTCCACCAGGCCATCGAGGCCAAGGAGAGCGTCCGGGTCAAAGAGGAGAACCAGACGCTCGCGACCATCACCATCCAGAACTACTTCCGGATGTACGAGAAGCTCGCCGGCATGACGGGGACCGCCAGGACGCAGGCCCGGGAGTTCGAGGAGGTCTACAAGCTCTCCGTGAGTGAGGTTCCCACCAACCGACCCATGATCCGGGCCGACCAGCAGGACCTGGTGTACAAGACCGAGGACGCCAAGTGGCGGGCAGTGACCGAAGACATCGTGGAGCGCAACGAGAACGGGCAGCCGGTCCTGGTCGGCACGGTCTCCATCGAGAAGTCGGAACGGCTGTCGGGCTATCTGAACCGCCGGGGCGTTCCGCACCACGTGCTGAACGCCAAGCAGCACGAGAAGGAAGCGATGATCGTGGCGCAGGCCGGACGGAGGGGATTCGTCACGGTGGCCACCAACATGGCCGGCCGGGGCGTGGACATCCTGCTCGGCGGCAACCCCGAGTACTTGGCTCGCCAGGAGATGGCCGCCCGCGGGTTCGACAACGATCGGTACCTCCTCTTCGAGATGGATCCTGAGGAACGCCAGGAGTACGAGGCTGAGTACGGACCCGTCTACGAGAAGTTGAAGAAGCAGACCGACGCCGAGCACGACGAGGTGGTTGAGCTCGGCGGGTTGTACGTCCTGGGCACCGAGCGGCACGAGTCGCGGCGCATCGACAACCAGCTACGAGGCCGATCCGGCCGGCAGGGCGACCCGGGGGAATCGCGCTTCTATCTCTCGCTGGGCGACGACCTGATGCGTCTGTTCGCCTCGGACCGGATCGGCCGCATCATGGACCGGTTCAACTGGCCGGAGGACGAGCCAATCCAGGCCAAGCTGGTCACCCGGGCCATCGAGACCGCGCAGAAGAACGTGGAGGAGCAGAACTTCGAGATCCGCAAGAACGTGCTCAAGTACGACGAGGTCATGAACACCCAGCGCAAGGTGATCTACGGGGAGCGGCGGAAGATCCTCGAGGGACGAGACCTCAGGGAGGAGGCGCTCGAGTACGTGTCCCAGGTGGTCGAGCAGACCGTGGGGCAGTTCGTGCAGAAGGGCGTGTATCCCGAGGAATGGGATCTGGATGGCCTGGTCACCGCATTGTCCTCGGTGTATCCGACCCGGCTGACCAAGGCCGATCTAGAGGACAAGAACGAGGCCGACGAGGTCCTGGAGATCGTCCTGCAGGACGCGTACGAGGCGTATGAGCAGAAGGAACGCGAGCTGGGGAGCGACGAGAGCACGGGCAAGCCGGTCCTTCGCGAGCTGGAGCGCATGGTCTTGCTGTCCCTCATCGACAACAAGTGGCGCGAGCACCTGTATGAGATGGACTACCTCCAGGAGGGTATCGGCCTGCGGGCCTACGGCCAGCGGGACCCCCTCGTGGAGTATCAGCGCGAGGCCTTCGACATGTTCGAGGAGATGAAGGACGCGATCCAGGAGGAGTTCGTCCGGTACATCTACCGCGTCGAGCTGGTCCGCCACGACGAACCGGCCCGTCCCAGGCCGCAGCGGGTCCAGCTCTCGCACGGCGACGAAGGGGCGGCCGGCCCGGCCGCCGGCAGTGCCCAGTCCCTCGGGGAGAAGATCCCTCGCAACGCCCCGTGTCCCTGCGGGTCGGGCAAGAAGTACAAGAAGTGCCACGGGATGACCGCCTGACCCCGCATGAGCGAGTACGGCGACAGGATCGAGGACCTTTCCCGCAGGGTGGCGAACGCAAAGGAGTACCTTTGACGTCGAGCGCAAGCGTGCCCGCGCCGGCGAGCTGCAGCAGCGCCTCCTCGAGCAGGGGGTATGGGATGACCCCGGCAAGGGCCAGCGCCTGACCACCGAGCTGTCCCGGCTGAACGACGACCTCGAACGCTACGACAGGCTCGTCAAGGAGCTCGACGACGTCCGGGCCATGGACGAGCTGCTTTCCTCCGAAGAGGATGCCGAGATGGCCCGGGAGCTCCGATCGAGGGTCGAGGCAATGGAGGCCAACCTCGACAGGGTCGAGCTGGCTAACCTCCTGTCTGGTCCTTACGACGCCAATGACGCCGTGGCAAGCCTTCATGCTGGCGCCGGTGGCATCGACTCCCAGGACTGGGCCGAGATGCTGCTCCGCATGTACCTGCGGTGGGCCGAGCGCGAGGGCTTCCAGGCCGAGCTCGATGAAGTCCTCCCGGGTGAGGAAGCCGGAATCAAGAGCGCGACGTTCACTCTGAAGGGGCGGAACGCCTACGGCCTTCTATCCGCCGAGAGAGGCGTGCACCGCCTGGTCAGGCTTTCCCCCTACGACCAGGCCCACCGGAGGCATACCTCATTCGCCTCGCTGGATGTGATCCCCCTCCTCCCGGAAGACGATGAGGAAGACGTGGAGATCGATCCGAAGGACCTGCGGATCGAAACGTTCCGTTCGTCCAGCGCCGGCGGGCAACACGTCAACGTGACCGATTCGGCCGTGCGGATCACCCACCTGCCCACGGGCATCCAGGCGGCGTGCCAGAACGAGCGCTCACAGATCCAGAACCGGGCCGTGGCCATGCGGATCCTGAAAGCTCGCCTGGCCGACCGGATGCGCAGGGAGCGGCAGGAGGAGATCGAGAAGCTCCGCGGGCAGCGGATGGACATCGAGTTCGGCTCGCAGATCCGCTCCTACGTCCTGCATCCCTATCGGCTGGTGAAGGACCATCGAACCGGCGTGGAGGTGGGAAACGTCGACGCCGTGCTCGACGGCGACGTCGAACGGCTCATCGAGGCCGAGCTTCACCGCAGGGCAACCCAGGACGGCGGGAAAACCTAGCGGACCTGCATCCCCCGGTCTACCAAAAGGCTAGCCGCGAGCTACGCGGAGAGCCGGGCGAACCTTTGGCGACGTGTCGGCCGGCCTCTCTGCCTGGAAGATCATCTCCGAGCCAGCCACGTACTGAACGTCGAGGACCGTGAGCCCGAGGCGCTCGATCTCCCGGCGCAGCCCCTGTCGCGTATAGCGATTGATGTGCTCCGTGGCGTATCCCTGGGGGAAGATCTTCTTGTACAGGCCTTCCAGGGCTCTCCAGATCCAGCGTCCGTAGTCAGGGGTGCCCAGAACGAGTGTGCCCCCGGGGGCCAGGACCCGGACCATGTCGCCGAGGTCGATCTCGTCTCGGGGAATGTGCTCGATGACCTCGGAGCAGATCACCGCGTCGAAGGCGCCGTCCTCGAAGGGAAGCTGCATGAGGGAGGCCTGGACCAGCTGCCTGCCCGGGGCCCGAAGCCACCTTAGCTTGCGGATCTGCATGTCGATGCCGACCGACTGAGGGAGGCTCTGGACGATCCGGCTCGAGCCGCATCCGATGTCCAGGATGCGAGTGCGGCCGTCGACCATGCCCCGGATCACCCGGAACCTGGCGCGCTGCCAGTAGCGCTGCAGGGGGATCCACGAGTCGAAGGCCCGGTGATCGTAGTCGGCCGACTTCACCGAGTTGCGCAGAGCGATGAGGCGCCCCAGGGTCTTCAGGTAGCCGGCCCCGAGCTCGGCCAGTCGCCCGCTCGTCCAGGTCCTCGACTGCCGGTAGAACAGGGGAGCCTCGCGGATCTTCCATCCTTGGCTGTACGCCTTCACGAGGATCTCCTGCAGGGAGTCCAGCCCGGCGGCACCGACCGGTCCGACGTCATCCAGGACGGGACGGCTGTACATGCGAAAGCCGCTGGAGAGGTCGCTGTGGGGGAGCGCCAGTGTTGTCCGATACAGCCGGTTGAGCGCGCGGGAGAGGATCCGGCGGGAAAGGGGCATCGCCGCGTACGCTCCCGGCACATAGCGCGAGGCGATGAGGACGTCGGCTTCCCTCCGGCGCAACCAGAGGGTCCTGATGAACTCAGGGTGATGAGAGAAGTCCGCATCCATCGTGATCACCCACCGGCCTTTCGCCGCGGCCAGGCCCGCGTTGAGGGCGTTCCCATACCCGGGGTGGTCGAACTCCACGACCTGTGCCCCATGCCGCTCCACCAGGGGGACTACGGGGTCCTCGGGGGCAAGCACCACGATGACCTCGCCCCGGCCCGGCACGACCGAGTCGAGCACCGCCGACAGCCGGGGCAGGAGCTTCCCCAGGCTGTGCTCGCCGTTCCACACGGGGACCACGACGGAGAGCGCGGGAGGGTTGACCATGGATTGCGGATTTTACCCAACTCAACGGTGCTCCCATCCCGGTTGGAGGCGAGAGAGTCGCCTCGAGCGCCCCGGTCATCCCACAGGGTTCGTTTCTTTGCTCAAAGGGCTTTGCTAACATGCCGAGACCGAAAGGGGCGCTCGTCTCCTTCTACCTGCGGAGATCCCGTTCATGATCAAACTCGTCAACGTCACGAAGACCTACAAGGACACGGTGGTCGCCCTGGCGGACGTCTCGGTCGACGTCGGGAAGGGCGAGTTCGTGTTCGTGGTCGGACCGTCCGGCTCCGGGAAGTCCACGCTCATCCGGCTGCTCCTGAAGGAGGAGGAGCCCACCAGGGGTGAGATCTACGTGGCCGGGAAACACATCGGCAAGCTCACCCCCTGGAAGATCCCCTATCTCCGCCGGAATCTCGGGACCGTCTTCCAGGACTTCAAGCTCCTGCCGGACAAGACCGTGTTCGACAACGTGGCCTTCGCCCTCGACGTGATCGGGAAGCCGCGCCACGTCATCGACCAGCGGGTCCCGGAGATCCTCAACCTGGTGGGGTTGGGGAACAAGGCGAGCCACTATCCCGACGAGCTCTCCGGCGGCGAGCAGCAGCGCGTGTCGATCGCGCGCTCGTTCATCAATCGGCCGTTGATCCTGCTCGCCGACGAGCCCACCGGAAACCTCGACCCGGCGACTTCGGTGGACATCATGAAGCTGCTCGACCGGATCAATCGCACGGGGACCACGGTCATCATGGCCACGCACGACAACGCGATCGTCGACGCGATGCGCCGGCGGGTGATCGAGCTCGACGGGGGACGCGTGGTCCGGGATCAGGCCCGAGGGGTGTACGGCTATGGCGCTTAGGATCGACTACTACTTCAAGGAGACCTTGCAGGGGCTGAAGCGCAATGGCCTGGTGGCCTTCGCCGCAGTTTCCACCGCCTTCATCGCGCTGTTCCTGGTAGGCGGCGCCCTGCTGGTCCAGCGCGAGGTGGGTCTCCTCATCGCCCGAACTGAAGCCAACGTCGAGGTCTCGGTGTTCCTTCGCGACGACATCAGCCCGTCCCAGTCGCAGAACTTGGGGAACATGCTTAACCAGATGCCGGAGGTGGCCAGCGTCCACTTCGAATCCAAGGACGAGGCCTGGCGGCGGTTCCAGGAGATCTTCAAGAACCAGAAGGCGCTGGTGGAGAACGTCTCACCGGACTCGCTCCCCGCGTCCTTCCGGGTGAAGCTCAAGGATCCCCAGAAGTTCGACCTCGTGTCGGCCCGGATCGCCGGCCAGTCGGGGATCGACAAGGTGGTGGATCAGCGGAACATCCTGAAGCGGCTGTTCGCGGTCACCCGGGTGTTCCGTGTGGGAGTCCTGGCCGTTGCCATCGTGATGCTGATCGCCTCGGCCGCGCTCATCGGCAACACCGTTCGACTCGCCGTGTTCAACCGGCGGAAGGAGATCGGCATCATGCGGTTGGTCGGAGCCACCAACTGGCACATCCGGCTCCCGTTCCTGATCGAAGGGATCATCGAAGGACTCCTGGGAGCTGGGGCGGCCATCCTGGGGCTGTTCATCATGAAGGTCGCCTTCATCGACCCGCTGCGAGGAAAGGTCGGGTTCCTTCCGCTGGTCGGGACCCCGGATGTGATCTACACGGTGCCGTGGCTGATCGGCCTGGGGGTGCTGGTGGCCGCCATCGCCAGCCTGTTCGCGATGCGGCAGTTCCTCGACGTCTAGTGCCCGAGGGTGACCGGACCGTCGCGACGAACCGACGAGCCCGCCACGACTACGCCATTGAGGAATCGTTCGAAGCGGGCATGGTGCTGACCGGACAGGAGGTCAAGTCCCTGCGTGCCGGCAGGGCCAGCCTGTCCGACGCCTTCGCGCGGGTGGAAGGCGAGGAGGTGTGGGTGGAAAACCTGCACATCCCCCCGTACGAGATGGCGGACACCCGCCGGTACGATCCCAAGCGCCCCCGGAAGCTCCTGTTGCACCGGGAGGAGATCAGGCGCCTGGTGGGGAAAACCGCCGAGCGCGGGCTCACCCTCATCCCCCTGAAGATCTATTTCACTCGGGGCCTGGCCAAGATGGAGCTCGGGCTGGGACGGGGAAAGCGCAGGTTCGAGAAGCGAGACGCCATCGCGGAGCGGGAGCATCGCCGCGAGATGGAGCGCGCCTTCGCCGCGCGGAGGCGGCAGACTCCCCGATAGGGGGTCACCTGGCCGCAACCTTTTCACCCCTCCGAAAGTCCTAGAACACAAGACAGGCGGGAAAAGTCTCAGGTGGAGGCAGGTCCCACCGATAACGCAAAGAGGAGGCGTTTCAGGTGCGACGGATCAGGATCGAGCAGAAGGCGCGCAGGGAGAAGGAAGACCGAACCCCTGTCCTTCCGGTCGACCCCCGGGACCCCGAGATCGTCCGGGCCAAACGCACCCCCTCCGGAAGTCTCCGCGACAAGCGGCTCTGAGTCTCTGTCTCCAGGGTTCCTCCCGTCATCCCCTCGTATACTTGAACGGCTGAGAACTCAATACGGGGGTGAACAGGCTTCGACCCGGGTGGTTATCGCCTGGGGGAAGCGGGCCGAGGTCCCCGGATGCCTCGTTAAAAGCCGGGAAACAAACAAGTGCCAAGCCACAGATGGCGCTCGCTGCCTAACTAACCTTAGGTAGCCGTCCGCCGCGGGTCGCCTGCGCCCGTGGGTCGGGCGTCGCGAGCAGGCTCACGGTGACGGTCCTGCCTGGGGGCCGACGCCGGACATCGCACCCGGGCTGGCCGAGAGGTCCTCCGCCGCTGGGAGCCTCGAGGTGAGACCTGACCGGCGGCTACGCCCGTAGAAGCCCCAGCCGGTCGCCCGGGAACGCGGGTTCGATTCCCGCCACCTCCACTCACGCTTGCCATACGAAGCAGTCTTGCTGCGCGACGGGGCCCTCTATCTGCTGAAGCGCCGTCCGTTGCCTCAGTCCCAGAGGTCGATCTGCGGTAGCCCAGCGATCCCCAGGGTCTGCGACAGCTCGCCGCAGTGGTACGTGTCGTGGCTGTAGAGGCGCTGAAGGACCGTACCGCGGGTGTGGACCCACGTCTGGTCCCACTCGGGGCGCCGCAGTTCTTCACCGAGCATGTCCACGGTCCATCGGTCCAGGCAGTTCTCGATGATCCGGAAGGAGGAGTCGAGAGCCTGAGCGAGCTGATCCGGGCTGAGCACATGCTCGAGGTCGTCGTCTCCCGGGCAGTTGTACGCCGCGTTGGTGAACGGGGTGGTCTCCGCGCCAGGCTCGCCGGCGAAGTCGCAGAGCCAGAACACCCGCTGGCAGGCGGTGTGGCCTACCGTCGCCCAGATCGGCCATCGATCGGCCGAGGGGCGGATCCCGAGCTGCTCATCGGTCATCTGCGCAACGACGTCGCGGAAGCGCCGGTTGTACTGAGGCCACATCCCGTAGGCGGATCGGATCGTCAGGTTGCCCATGCCATGCACTCGCCTTCGACCTCCGGTTCTCGGCGGATTCTTTCAGAGAATGCTCCAGGCCGCCCGCGTAGCCCCCGAGTCGTGGTTCCGCGAACCGCCCGTAGGGCCCGCTGACTTGATCTCTTGCCCGACCGTCGGATACTTCGAGTCAGCCATGCTCGCAACCGCGTACGAAATCGGACGGTTCCTCGGCACGATCCTCGTGGTGCTGGTCGTCCCGGCCATCCTCACGTGGTGGGCGGTCCGTCTCCACCAGCGATCGAGTGATTACTGGTGGATCCCCCTGACGGTGGCGATCCTCGTCAGCTTGAGCGGCCTCCTCGGCCCCGTCATCCGGGCGGGTGACCTCGGTGATGGGAGAGCCAACCCGGCCCGAGTGGATCCCGACAGGATCTTTCCGACCTCGGGCACGTACAGGTTCGAGCCGATCGCCCCGGAGAGTCAGGCAGTCGTCGAGCGAGCCCTCCAGACCCATCCCGCTCGGAAATACATCGAGGACCTCGTCGTTCGTGACGTGCTGGGGGCGGACGGGTCTGCGGTGGCTGTGGTCGAGGTCTTCGCCATGGACCCCGAGGCTGTGGACGACGAGAACTTCCTGGAAGGCTTCGCACGAGGAGCGGCCGACGAGGCCGGAGGCGAAGTGCACCGGCGCCGGATCGGCCCTCGGGAGACGCTCCAGTTCGAGTCCACCAGGGGTGAGGTCGCGGGATGGCAGTGGGTGGCGTGGCAATCACCCGGTACGAACCTGGTGATCGTCATCGGTGCGCTCACGAGCGACAACGCGGGAAGGGTGGCCTCGGCGATCATCGATCGCGAGCCGGTGGCTCCGCTGTGACGTGGAGGGCCCGGCCCTTTCGGGCCGGGCACCTTCCCGCGCGTGAACGCTCTAGTTCGCGGTCGCGCCCGCTTTCACGATCGTTGGACGCCCGTAGATCCCGCCCGCCGAGGAGGCGCGCAGCGTGGGCCCGACGAACGACGTGGCCGCCTGCTGCGACGTGAACATGTGCTCCTGGAACACGCCTCCGATCGGCGCCGTAGCAGAGGCGTAGATCGGGAAGGCGTTCTGGCCGACGTACGACGTCGATATGTAGTCTCCGACCATCGGACCCTGGCTCGTTTGGGCGAGCCAGGACAGCATCATCGGCCCGGCCAGGGTCTGGGGCGGGCTCCAGCTGCCCCCGCCGTTCGCCGAGAAGGAGAAACCCACGTGGAGCTGGCACGTGGCCTGGCTACAGGCCGCGACGGGATAGTAGTAGTAACCCAGCGCGATGTGCGGAGCGAGGCTCGCGAAGAGCGTCTGCCCCTGAATCGCGACCCCAGGGAGGAAGTGATCCACGCCACTTCCGATGGGATCGAGCGGGATCCGTCTCACCGGCGACCAGTTGATGCCGTCGGTCGAAGTGCTCATGACGATGTCGTTCGCCGAGCACCCGGGCTCGAACCGGCAATCGCCCCACACCAGCACGATCGGCCCGGGATGCCTGACCTCTGCCGATGGGATGGCGAACGGAGCCCTGATCCCGCCGGCCGGCGTGTGGTACTGGACGTTCGAGATCAGGACGGGAGCGCTCCAAGTGTTCCCACCGTCGGTCGACCTGAACGCCTTCTGGCCGGAGCTCAGCGACCGGAAGGGCACGACCACCGTTCCGTTGGCGAGAACGACCGGCTGTCCCGCGATGGTGCTTCGCTCATTGTTAGCGGTCGGCTTTGGCGGCCCCCAGGTGAGACCCCCGTCGGTCGACGTGCTCATCAACATGAGGTTGCCGTCGCCGGCGTCATCCCATTGGGTGTAGCAGTTGCCGCGGAACGGGCTTGTCGCGCTGGTGTCGCAGGTGATCCAGTTCTTGTCGTAGAAGCTCCCGGGGGGGCCAGCAGCCGTCATGACCGGGTTGCCCCAGGTCAGGCCGCCGTCGGTGGAGCGGCTGGTGACGATGTCGTTGATGCCGTTTGGTCGGAGGCCCAGGATGGAGGCCATCCACACCCCGCGCTTGGGGTCGTAGGCCACGGCGGGGTCGCTAACGCGAGAGTAGATCCCTGGCGGCGTGGAGACCGGGGTAGTTCCTGGCATGAACCCGTGGACCCAGTTTGCCCCGCCGTTGGTGGAGGTGGCCCAGCCGATGTTGGAGGCTCCTCCCCCGAAGGTGCGCCCCGTCTGAAACACCGCCACGATGGTGCTGCCGAACGCGAAGCTGTCCGGCTCGACCTGGGTCTTGTGCTGGGCCCCCGCGTCGGTGTACGGGTCCTCGCTGATCTGAATCGGCGCGGCCGGCGCCGGCGCGGCGACCGCGATCCCGCCGATCAGTACCAAGACGGTGGAAATGGTGACCAGAGCCAGAACCCTTCTCATGAATCCCCCTCCCTGCTCGTTTCTCACGACCCAACGGTCATCGGGCCGAGTTCGAGGGCGCGAACCCCCAATTCTCGGGGGCGACACCCATTTCTTCAACTCGCGGTTGGACCCCGGATCGAGAAGGTGCTCGGCCGCCAAGGCGACCCAGCACCCCTCGGTCCCGATCGGATCAATTCGCCGTCGTTACGCCGGCCCGCACCCTCCAGGGACGCACGCCGTAGATCCCTCCCGCCGAGGAGGCCCGCAGCCTGGGCCCGACGAACGACGTGGCCGCCTGCTGCGACGTGAACATGTGCTCCTGGAACACGCCTCCGATCGGCGCGGTCGCCGAGGCGTACACCGGAAAGGCGTTCTGGCCGACATAGGAGGTCGACATGTAGTCCCCGACCATCCGGCCCGAGCTCGTGTTCGCCAGCCAGGACAGCATCATGGGCCCGGCCAGGGTCTGCGGCGGGCTCCAGCTCCCGCCGCCGTTGGCGGAGAACGAGAACCCCACGTGGAGCTGGCACGTGGCCGAGCTGCAGTTGGCCACCGGGTAGTAGTAGTAGGCCAGCGCGATTCGGGGCGCGAGCGTGGCGAACAGGGTCTGTCCCTGGATCGCCACGCCCGGGATGAAGTGATCGACCCCGCTTCCGACGGGATCGAGCGGGATCCGTCGAACCGGCGACCAGTTGATGCCGTCGGTCGACGTGCTCATCACGATGTCGTTCGCACTGCATCCCGGTTCGAACCGGCAGTCCGGCCATACGAGGACGATCGGTCCCGGGATCCTGACCTCAGCGGAAGGAAGCGGGACGCCCGCCCGGATCCCCCCTGCCGGGTCGTGATGGAAGAGATTGGAGACCGTGATCGGGGTGGTCCACGTGTTCCCGCCGTCCGTCGAGCGGAACGCCTTGACCCCCGTGTTGCCCAGGAACGGAACGACCACGACTCCAGTAGCGAGCACCACGGGCTGCCCGCCGATGGTGCCGGTCTCGTTGTTCGCGGTCCCCTTCGGCGGGCCCCAGGTGAGCCCTCCATCGGTCGAGGTGCTCATGCGCATCAGGTTGTTCCGACCGAAGTCGTCCCACTGGGTGTAGCAGTTGCCGAAGAAGGGGCTGGTGGCACTTGTGTCGCAACCGATCCAGTTCTTGTCGTAGAAGCTGATTGCGTCCCCCAGGGCCGTGTTGACCGGGTTGTTCCACGTCAGGCCCCCGTCCGTGGAGCGGCTGGTGACGATGTCGTTGATGCCGTTGGGCCGGATTCCCAGGATTGAGGCCATCCAGACCCCGTGCTTGGGGTCGTATGCGACGGCGGGGTCGCTCACCCGCGTGTAGATCCCCGGCGGTGTGGAGACGGCGGTGGTTCCCGGCATGAACCCATGAACCCAGTTCGCACCGCCATTGGTGGAGGTGGCCCACCCGATGTTGGAGGCACCCCCGCCGAAGGTGCGCCCGGTCTGGAACACCGAGACGATGGTGCTGCCGAAGGCGAACGAGTCGGGCTCGACCTGGGTCTTGTGCTGGGCCCCCGCGTCGTTGTAGGGGTCTTCGCTGATCTGGATCGGCGCGGCCAGCGCCGGCGAGGCGACCACGATCCCTCCGACCAGCGCGAATACGGTCGAAACGGTCAGCAAGGCGAACAGTCGTTTCATACAGCCCCCTCCTAAGTCTTGACCACGCCGCGGCGGTCGCGCGGCTGGACGAACGACCGGACCCGACCATTCTGAAGAGCAGCACCTGATTTGTTCAATGGGGGATATTCCCCGTGGGGAGTTCGTGCCCCGGCCGCCCGGAGGGCCGTTGTAAGCTGGCTGGCCCGGCATCCTTTCGGAGGAACTTCTCGAGTGTCCGTCTCCGCGCCTGCCATCCGTGTGTCAGAACTTCGCAAGACCTTCGAGGTCCCCGTGCGGGAGCCCGGGCTCAGGGCTGCGGTCCGGAGCCTCTTTCGCCGGAAGACCCGGGAGGTCAAGGCCGTCGACGGGATCAGCTTCGACATCGCCCCCGGGGAGGTGGTCGGCTTCCTCGGTCCGAACGGCGCCGGGAAGACCACCACTCTCAAGATGTTGTCCGGGCTTCTCTATGTGACCTCGGGGGAGGCGTCGGTCCTCGGACACATCCCGTCGCGTCGCGAACGGGACTTCCTTCGCCGGATCACCCTGGTGATGGGGAACAGGAACCAGCTTCAGTGGGACCTCCCCGCTCTCGACTCGTTCGAGCTGAACCGGGCGATCTACGGAATCCCGGCCGATCAGTTCAACAGGACCAGGGACGAATTCATCGAGCTGCTCGAGCTCGGCGATCTGGTCGACAAGCCGATCCGGAACCTCTCCCTGGGCGAGCGGATGAAGATGGAGGTCGTCGGGGCCCTCCTCCACCGTCCGCAGGTCCTGTTCCTGGACGAGCCAACCATCGGCCTGGATGTCACGATGCAGAAGCGCATCCGGACATTCGTGGCCGAGTACAACCGCCGGTATGGGGCGACCGTGCTGCTCACCAGCCACTACATGGCCGATGTCGAAGCCCTGTGCCGCCGGGTCATCGTGATCCATCACGGCCGCATCCTGTTCGACGGGCAGCTCTCGTCCCTCGCTGGGAGGTTCGCCGCGTACAAGACCATTGGGGTGGTCCTGGAGGACGGCGCGGCCGATCTGAGCGCCTACGGCGAAGTGTTGCACCGGGAGGGCGACCGGATCTCCCTCCGGGTGCCGAAGGATGAGACCTCACGGGTCACGGCCCAGCTCCTGTCCGATCACTCCGTCCTGGACCTCACGATCGAGGATCCGCCGATCGAGGACGTCATCGAGATGGTCTTCGCGCAGGAGGCGGTCGAGTGAAGACCTCGGTCCCAGCCCAGGACCTTCCCGGCCCGCCGGCCCTCCCCGCGCAGCCCTGGCTGAGGTCCATGACCCGGACCTATCTCACCATCGCCCGCCTGCAGATCATCGAGTCGTTCCAGTACCGGGTGGCCAACTACTTCTGGATGATCGGGATGGTCGCCGAGCCCGTCATCTATCTCGTGGTGTGGTCGACCGTGGCGGAGTCCCAGGGGGGAGCCGTCGGCGGATTCACGCCCGGGGAGCTCGCCGCCTACTACATCGTGTGGACCCTGGTCCGCAACATGAACATCGTGTTCACCGCGTACGGCTGGGAGTGGCGCATCCGGGAGGGTCAGCTCTCTGGTCAGCTGTTGAAGCCGCTCCACCCCATCCACTACGACCTGGCGGGCTTCGCCGGCTGGAAGCTCGTGGTCATCATCCTCTGGGTTCCCATCGCGGTGGTCCTGACCATCGCCTTCGAGCCGACCCTGCACATCACCACCCTCAAGGTCGTGGTGTTCTTCTTCGCGATCTGGGGCGCGTACCTGATCCGGTCGATGATCATCACGATCCTGGGGATGGTGTGCTTCTGGACCACCCGCGTGAGCGCCCTATTCGAGCTGTTCTTCGTCACCGAGCTCCTCCTGTCGGGCCGGCTGGTTCCCCTGTCGTTGATGCCGCCGTGGATCGAGGACGTCGCCGCCTTCCTCCCCTTCAAGTGGACCTTCCAGTTCCCAATCCTGGCGCTGGCCGGCGATCTCCCCGCCCGCGACCTGTTCATCGGCCTCGGGATGCAAGCCTTGTGGATAGGTGTCAGTGCCCTCCTGTTCAGCTTCGCGTGGCGAGCGGCGATCCGGAGGTTCACGGCGGTGGGCGGATGAGCGGCCGGGGTGTCCTCCGGGTGCCCAGGCTGGCATGGGTGTTCTTCCGGGTCGGAGCCATGAACGAGCTCCAGTACCGGGTGAATTTCGTCATCTATGTGTTTCAGGCCATGCTCACGCTGGCGACCGGCCTGATCGTGCTGGCTCTGGTTTTCTCCTATACGAGCGACCTCGGCGGCTGGTCCCGCCCGGAGCTGCTCGCGGTGATGGGTGTGCACATCCTCATGGGAGGCCTGATCCGAACCTCGATCCAACCCAACATGGTCAAGCTCATGGAGGACGTGCGACAGGGGACGCTCGACTACGCCCTGACCAAGCCCGAAGATGCCCAGCTCCTGGTGAGCGTTCGGGAGACCCGGATCTGGCAGGCGGTGGACATTCTGGTCGGAACGATCGTCCTCGTGGTCGCGGTGATCCAGCTCGAGAACGGAATCGGGGTCTGGGACGCGTTGGCGTTCGCTGTGGCTCTCCTCCTCGGAGCGATCACCATCTACTGCTTCTGGCTGATCCTCACTACTCTGGCCTTCTGGGTCGTCAGGATCCACGAAACCGTGGAGCTCTTCGAGGGCGTCTATCAGGCCGGGCGGTGGCCCGTCACGGTCTACCCGTTCGGCCTCCGGGTGATGCTCACCTTCCTGGTCCCCTTGGCCGTGGCCATCACTGTGCCGGCCCAAGGGATCACGTCGCGACTGACGCCGCAGATCCTCGTCCTCGCCTTCGCCTTCACCGCGCTGCTGGTCGCGGCGACTCGATGGCTGTGGAAGCGCGGTCTGCGCCGGTACTCCGGCGCGTCGGCCTGACCACGCCCAGGCCGTGACGGAAACCGCCCCCCGGAGACACCCGGGCCCAGACACACGGCGGTGCGGTACGGTTGTCGGCCGCATGGACGAGCAACAGAGCCCTGGGATCGAGATCGTCAAGGATGGGCCCTATCGGGTGACCGGCGCGCCGCTAATCCGGATGCGCAGAGTGCCCGACGACGACGGCGAGATGCTGAGGTGGGACCGTGGGGCCACGCTCCGAGAGGATGGTCCCTACGACCTATGCCGTTGTGGCCAGTCCCGATCGAAGCCGTTCTGCGACGGAACCGAAGAGGAGATCGGATTCGACGGCACCGAGGTGGCCGACCGGAGCCCGACCGCGGGTCGCCGGTACGAGTACGGGGATGGCCCGGTCGTGCTGACGGACGATCCGTCCCTGTGTGCTCGCGCAACGTTCTGCGACGCCCGGTCCACCGACGCCTGGGCCCTTGCCGAACAGACGGAGGACCCCTTGAAGCGGGCCATGCTCATCCGGATGGCGGAGCGCTGTCCCTCCGGCCGCCTCGAATACCACCTTCCCCCGGACACCACACCGATCGAGAAGGACCAAGCTCCCGAGATCGCGGTCGTCGACGACGGACCGTTGTGGGTCAGAGGGGGGATTCCCATCGAGTCGGTCGACGGGTTCGAGTACGAGGTCCGCAACCGGGTCACGCTGTGCCGGTGCGGGAAGTCGAAGAACAAACCATTCTGCGATGGTTCCCACATCCGAGCCAGGTTCCGGGACCGGGGCGACTGGACCTGAGAGTCCACCAGGGGGTCTACCATCGGCAGCCATGGAGCGTTGTGACTGGGCGGCTGGTCTCCCACCCAACTACCTGCGGTACCACGACGAAGAGTGGGGCGTGCCATCGCACGATGATCGGCATCTGTTCGAGCTGCTCATCCTGGAAGGGGCGCAGGCGGGGCTCTCCTGGTCGACGATCCTGAACAAACGGGAGAGATACCGGACGGTGTTCGAGGGGTTCGACCCGGAGCGAGTGGCTCGGTTCGGCCGGCGAGACGTCGAGCGATTGTTGAAGGACTCGGGGATCGTCCGGAATCGAGCCAAGGTGGAGGCCGCGGTGCAGAACGCGAGGATGGCCCTCGAACTCATCGAGGAGTTCGGCTCGATCGAGACGCACCTGTGGGGGTTCGTGGGGGGTCGCCCGATCCGCAACGCATGGCGCACGCTCTCGGAGATCCCCGCCGAAACGGCCGAGTCCAAGGCCATGAGCAAGGACCTCAAGAAGCGCGGGTGGAAATTCGTGGGTCCCACGATCTGCTACGCCTTCATGCAGTCGGTCGGGATGGTCAATGACCACGTTGTCCGCTGTTTCCGATACCGTCAGGTCTCTTGAAGGAGGCGATCAGGATGCGCATCGAGACCTTCCGTATGGAACGCATGCAGTGCCTCTACGAGCACGAGGTCGAGTACAACCTCTCGGAGAGCGGCGTGGAACCGTTGACGCTCGAAGAGCTCCTTGAAGGGAAGGAAGTCCTTCGGGCGTTCCTCGGCGTCGGCATCGGCTACCCCCAGTCGAACGGATCGCTTCCCCTCCGCGAGAGGATCGCGTCCTTCTATCCCGGAGCCGACCCGGACAACGTGACGGTCGTCAACGGAGGATCTGAGGCGAACTTCATCGCGCTGTGGACGCTCCTGGAGCCTCGGGACCGGCTCGCCTTCATGCTCCCGAACTACATGCAGGGCTGGGGACTGGGGCGGCATTTCGGGGCGGGATCAGACGCCTTCCGCCTTCGGGTGCGCAAGGAAGGAGGCAGCCGGCGCTGGGCCCTCGACGTCCGGGGGCTGGAGCGAGCGGTCACCACGAAGACCAGGGTCATCCTCGTGACCAACCCCAACAATCCCACCGGGAGCGTGCTCACTGAGGAGGAGATGGATGCCGTGGTGAGGGTGGCGAAGCGCGCTCGAGCCTGGCTGGTGGCCGACGAGATCTACCGGGGGGCGGAGTTCGACGACACCCTGACCCCGACGTTTTGGGGCCGGTACGACAAGGTGGTGATCACTTCCGGCCTCTCGAAATCGTTTGCGCTCCCAGGGCTACGCGTCGGGTGGTTGGTGGCTCCTCCCAAGCTCATCGAGAAGCTGTGGATCCATCACGACTACACGACCCTCACCCCAGGGGCCTTGTCCCAGCACCTGGCCGGTCTCGTCCTCGAACCCTCGAGACGGGAGGCGATCCTGGGGAGGACCCGAGGAATCCTGCGACGCAATCTCCCTGTTCTGGAGGCATGGATTCGCTCCCATGGCGACATCTTCGACTACGTGCGACCTTCGGCAGGGGCCATCGTGCTGGTGAACTACGACCTGCCGGTCCGCTCCGGAGCCCTGATCGATCGCATCCGCGAGGAGCAGTCGGTGCTCCTCGTCCCGGGAGACCAGCTGGGACTGGGAAAGGCGATCAGGATCGGCTACGGCTCCGACGTCGAGTTCATGTTGAAGGGTCTCTCCCGCGTCGACGAGACGCTGGCCAGCCTCAGCTGACGGGCCCTCATCCGCCGGCAAGCTTCGGGCGGTGCCGTTCGATGATGGCCTGGCAGTCGACCCCCGCGGGCAGAGTGCCGAACGTGCGATCCGTCTCGTAGGCGAGACGGGACGCCAGGAAAGCCTCGGCGACGGGGGCGGGGGAGTGCCGCACCACCAGCGAGGCCTGGAGGAGCAGTCCCAACCCTCCGACGATGCGCCGGGCCACGTACTGCGCGTCTCGATCCTCGCCCGAGATCAGGGAGGGAACGCCGGCTCTCGCGCCCTGGATGTGACGGTCGAGGCGACGGTCCGCCCCGGAGGCCAGGCCGATCTCGGCCATCAAGGCCTCGAACGGCTCTCGATCCCTGGAGAAGACCCGGATCACGTCCAGGGCCATGATGTTCCCCGATCCCTCCCAGATGGAATTGAGCGGACTGTCGCGCAGGAGCCGTGGCATCGGCGACTCCTCCACGTATCCGTTGCCCCCGAGACACTCCAGCGCCTCCGCCACGTGCCAGACCGCGCGCTTGCCCAGCCAGTACTTGGCGATGGCGGTGGCCGGCCTGCGGAACGAGGGGTCGGCGTCGGGCTCGTAGGCCGCCGCCAGGCGCACCGCGAGCATGGTCGCCGCCTCGGATTCCACGCATATATCGGCCAGGACGTTCTCCATCAGAGGCTGATCGATCAGGGCCTTTCCGAACGCGGACCGGTGGGCGGCATGGTGGGTGGCTTCGGCGACGGCCCGGCGCATGCCGGCCGCGGACCCCAGGACGCAATCGAGCCTGGTGTGGTTGACCATCTCGATGATGGTCCGCACCCCCTCGCCCTCATCCCCCACCGGCCAGGCCCGGGCCCGGTCGAGCTCGATCTCGGCCGAAGCGAGGGCCCGGGTTCCGAGCTTCTCCTTGAGCCGCACGATCTGAAAACCCCGGTTCGGTGAGCCGTCCGGGAGGAGCCGGGGAAGCAGGAAACAGGACAGCCCGCCCGGGGCGTGTGCAAGGACGAGGAATGCGTCGCAGGCGGGGTGCGAGCAGAACCATTTGTGTCCCGTGAGCTCGAACGTACCGTCGCCCGAAGGGACGGCCCGGGTCGTGTTGGCTCGAACGTCGGATCCACCCTGCTTCTCTGTCATGGCCATGCCGCACAGAGCCGCCCGGGCGGGGTCGGGGTCGAGCAGCACCGGCTCCCACGCCTCGGCCAGCGCTGAGCTGTGCCGGAGCGTGGGGATCGACGCGTAGGTCATGGACAGAGGACAGGCCACACCCGCCTCGGCCTGGGAGAGCAGCAGGAGCAGGACTCCTCGGACCACATGAGCGCCGCGACTGCCATCCCGCCAAGGCAGGGAGGGAATCTCCGCGCGGATCCCCAGCCGGAGCAGCTCGGTCCATGCGGGGTGGAACTCGATCTCGTCGATCCGGTACCCGAACCGGTCGTGGGTGCGAAGGATCGGTGGGTTCCGGTCCGCCAGGTCGCCGAGGCGAAGGGGTTCCCCTCCGATGATCTCCCCGAACCTGCTCAGGCCCGGAATACCCCAGTCGCCACCTTCCCTTTCAACAGCCTCTCGCAGGACCACGTCCTGATCGAAGAGGTTGTAGTCCTCCAGGGGTGGGGGCTGGTTGAACACTTCGTGGGTGCCCCGCCGACGATCGTCGGTGGCCATAAACGCAGCGTAACGCCTGTCCCAGGCCCCCGCACGGAACGGACGGTCGGGTCGGGGTGCTTTCAGAACACCGATGAGCAGAAGGGCAGGGGATCCCAGCCGAACATGGCGTCGGCGCGTCCGACCGCCCCGGTCGTCACCTCGACGACTCTTCCGGCTCGCAGGAGATGCCCGAACCTTGTGCCGCCGAGGAATGCCGCCCCGAGGTCCGCCGCCTCCACCACCAGGTCCGGCTCGTCTCGCGTGGGCCCGCACGACGAGCCGTCGGGCCCGGCATCGAGCTCGTAGCGGCTCTCGTTCCATGGACAGAACGTGTCGCGGACCTCGAATACCACCCGCCCTAGCGCCGAGTACATCCGAGAAACCAACGCCTTCGGAACGTCGACCAGGCGCAGCCACAGACCGTCGGTCACCCGGAGTCCCAGCGCGCGGGGGTTGGCCAGCATGTGGAGGAGCGGCTCGTCCAGCGGCCTGGGCCAGGACTCGATCTTGCCGATCAGGTCGTGGTCGAAGCACGATCGCCACAGGGCGGCGGCGGCCTCGTGGGAACCGGCCATGAGCTCGCGCACTTTGAGCGTGCCTTTGGGGATTCCCCCGGGCCATTCGTGCTTCACCCGGTACGCGACGTATCCCTCCGCGCCCTCGGACGACTCATAGACTCCGAAGAACAGCGGACTGGCTCCGTCCCGCCACCGCTCCAGGTCGGCGAAGTGGTGCTCCCAAAAACCCGGGGAACGCTTCCACATCCCCGGAGTGGCGCCGACCACTCTGTCCATGACCGGCGGCATGAGGCGCATCGCCTCGTCCTTGTCGACCAGACGCACGCTGCCCGGCCATTCGTACGGCCTGGCGAATCCGGTCCACTGTCGCTCGATCTCGAGCTCGCACGCGTAGGTGGCGAACCCGTATCCGAATCGCTGATAGATGGCACCCTCGGAGGCCCACAACCCGGCGAGGGGCTCTCCCAGGTCGCGCACATCGTCGAGCTGGCGGCGCATCATCATGGTGAGCAGGCCCCGGCGGCGGTGGGTCGGGACCACGCCGACCTCGGTGACCCCGGCCATCGGCACGGCCCCGCCGCCCGGGACCGTCAGCTCGAGCGAGAACGCTCCGGTCGTGGCAACGACGCGATCGCCCTCGAACACGGCGAGGCTCCGTTCGGGCTCGAACACCTTCCGTTCGTTCTCGATCTCTTCGGCAGACGGTTGGTGGCCGAAGGCCCGCTCGGTGGCCCTCAGGAAGGGCTCGAACTCCTCGGCGGTGACGGAGCGGATCTCGACATCCATGGGCGACGAACCTCCTCGGCGACCATTATGGAGGCCCCCCGAGGCGACCGACGGGCCACCGCATCCGAGCCGAACGGCCAGCGGCGCGGCTTCTCGACTGATTTGCTTTCGCAAAGAGGGGTAGCATTCATCCCAGATGAGCACGGTCAAGGAGTGGGAGTACACCTGGCAAGGTCGGGGAGGACCCTTCACGATCCTTCTGGGGCCGAGCGTCTTCGCCCCGACCTTCACCAGCAAGGAAGTGGCCGAAGGCCTCGTCGTGAACGAGGGCGACACCGTCATCGACGTCGGGTGCGGCTCGGGGGTGCTCTCCTTCGTGGCCGCCCGGTTGGGAGCGGGCCGCGTGTACGGGACCGACGCCAACCCCCAAGCCATCCGCTTCGCCCGTCGGAACGCCGCGATGCTCGGGCTGGACCGCTCCGTCGACCTTCGAGAAGGCAGCCTGTTCGAGCCGCTGGAGGGAATCCAAGCCGACGTCGTGATCGGGGACGTGTCGGGCGTCCCGGACGACATCGCGGCCGTCTCCGACTGGTTTCCAGGAGGCTTCAGTGGAGGTCCCACCGGGGCGGAGGTGCCCGTGGCCATGCTCGAGGCTTCCCGGACGCACCTGCGACCGGGCGGCCGTCTGTACCTTCCCACCGGGTCCATCCAGGACGAGGGAGCGGTCCTTCGGGCCGCGCGCAAGATCTTCGGGGAGGGCCGCATGCGTCAGCTTCGGGAGCGGCTCCTTCCGCTTCCCGCGAAGATCTCGGAGACCGCCGTGGTCCGCCGGCTGATGGACTCGGGGATGGTGAACCTCATCCGCAAGGGCAGCCGGGTGCTGTGGCAGCTCCGGATCTGGGAGTGCACGGCCCCGCCCTCGCCGGCGGAGGAAGCGGTCCGCTTCGCCCCCTGAGCGACCTCCTGAGGTGACCGCATCCCGTGACGCGCCCGGGCATACGGTGCCCGCGTCGCGATTCCAGACGCCTGCGGTTCGCAGGGTTCTGACCGAAGAGGTCCTGATCGTCCTGTCGTTGTCGCTGTTGGCCAGCGCCGTGTTCGCGGTGATCAACCTCCTCTCGGCCCCGGTCCGGCGGACGGTGACGGTGAGGGTCTTCGCGGAGGTGCCGCTCGAGACCCAGCTCGCCTCCATCGTGTTCAGCCTGGCGCCGGTGGCCCTGGTGGTGCATCTGGTTCGGCGGAGCGGAGAGCGGCTGGAGACCTTCGGGCTGGGACCGGTCCGAGCCATCGCGGACCTCGGCTGGGGTGCCCTTCTGGGCCTCGGCGTGGCAGGGGCCGGGCTCGGGCTGTACGTGGTGGCGGTCGCGCTGGACATCAACCGGTTCGTGGTGCCGGTGCCGCCGCTCGGCCACTGGTGGACCGTTCCGGTCCTGGTCCTCGGAGCCTTACAGAACGCCCTTCTGGAGGAAGTGGTCGTCGTCGGGTACCTCATCACCCGCCTCGAGCAGATCGGATGGGTCGCCCCCGCGGCGCTCCTGGGCAGCGCCCTGCTTCGAGGGAGCTACCACCTGTACCAGGGGTGGGGTGGATTCGCCGGCAATCTGCTCCTCGGCTTGGCCTTCGGCCTCGTCTTCCTCCGATGGCGCCGGACCTGGCCATTGGTGACCGCTCACCTCCTTGTGGACACGTTGGCCGGGCTGGCCTACATCGTGCTTCGAGGGCACTGCTACTTCGGCGTGTGCCTGACGTGAGCGTATCCTCGGGTGCATGGCCGAGACGATGCGGGAGGAGGTTCGGCTCACCAGGTTCAGCCACGGCGCTGGTTGAGCGTGCAAGCTCGCCCCGAGCGACCTGGCCCAGGTCCTGGGCCGCCTGACCCCAACCGACTATCCATCCGACGTGATCGTCTCCCCGGCCACGGGAGACGACGCGGCCGTCTACGCCCTGCCCGGAGGCCAGGTGATCGTGCAAACGGTCGACTTCTTCACGCCGATCGTGGACGACCCGTTCGATTGGGGCCGGATCGCCGCCGCCAACGCCTTCTCGGACGTGTACGCCATGGGGGGCAGGCCGCTGACCGCGCTCAACCTGGTCGCATGGCCCGTCAAGGAGTTGTCGCTCGATCTCCTGGCGAGGGTGCTGGAAGGTGGGGCAGCCGTGGCGAGGGAGGCGGGGGTGCTCGTGCTCGGAGGCCACTCCATCCACGACCCCGAGCCGAAGTATGGCATGGCCGTTACGGGGTTGGTGGAGCGGGAGGCGGTGGTCAGAAACTCGACGATGAGCCCGGGTGACCGGCTGTATCTGACCAAGCCCCTCGGGCTGGGGATCATCACTACGGCCGTCAAGCGGGGGGAAGCCAGTGCCGAGCAGCTGTCCCTGGCCGTGCACACGATGACCACGTTGAACGCCGGCGCCGCCGAAGCCATGGTCGAAGCTGGGGCCTCCTCCGCCACCGACGTCACGGGGTTCGGCCTCCTCGGGCACCTCCACATAGCGTTGTCCGCGTCCGGCGCTTCGGCCACGATCGATGCGGGGGGTCCATCGCTCCTGCCCGGCACCCTGCATCTCGCCCGGCGCGGGGTGGTTCCGTCGGGTACCCAGTCCAACCATGACTTCGTCGATCCCCACGTGGATTGGGGCGAGCTCACCGTGCCCGAACAGCTCGTTCTGGCGGACGCTCAGACATCTGGAGGACTCCTCATTGCGATCGCCGAAGACCGCGCACCTGCCCTTCGGGCCGCGCTCGAGAGCCGGGGGATCGCCGGGGATGAGGTCGGGGTCGTGCAACACGGCGATCCAGGGCGAGTCAAGGTTCGAGGGAGGGTGACCGTTTAAAGCGAGTGTCGGGCCGCGGGCCATGCCGGGCGTGAGCTCTCGTGTGGAGGGAAAAACCCCCACCCGTTTGGTGCTGGTAAATTCAATCGATGCAGTAGGAAAATGCCGTACCCGTGCCCGGGCCAGTACAACCCTCGCGTCAAGCACCGACTCAAAGATCGAACGGAGCGAACGGGGTGATCGAGATACCGACGGAGATCCGCGACGCCATGATCGCCCAGGCGCGTCAGGGTCTGCCGAACGAGGCCTGCGGTCTCCTCGCAGGACGGGATGGCCGGGTGGAGCGGTTCTATCCGATCCCCAACGAGGACCGGAGCCATCTGACGTATCGCCTCGACGGCAAGGAGCAGCTTCGGGCCGAGAGTGACATCGACGAGAGGAACTGGGAGGTCGTGGGCGTCTTCCACTCACATACGCACACGGAGGCCTTTCCGTCGAAAACGGATCGGAGGCAGGCCTTCTGGCCCGACCCGGAGACCGGGATGCGGGTGTACGGCAACGCCCACTACATCATCGTTTCGCTGAAAGATCCGGAGCCATCCGTGAGGGCCTTCTGGATCGAGGACGCAGACCGGGTCACGGAGAAGGAAGTGAAGATCACATGAGCGGCTTCCCCGCGTTCAGCGAGGAGCAGGTCCTTCGGTATTCCCGACACATCATCCTGCCGAAGATCGGCGCGGCCGGCCAGCGCAAGCTGCTTGACGCCAAGGTGCTGTGCGTGGGGGCGGGCGGCCTGGGCTCGCCCGTCGCGATGTATCTCGCCGCGGCCGGCGTGGGGACGCTCGGCATCGCCGATTTCGACCGGGTCGACCTCACCAATCTCCAACGACAGCTCCTGCACGACACCGACGACGTGGGTCGTCCGAAAGTGGACTCGGCGGCGGACCGTATCAACGGCATCAATCCCGACGTGAACGTGATCAGGCACAACGTCGTCCTGAGCTCCGACAATGCGTTCGACATCCTCGGGCAGTACGACATCGTGGTGGACGGTTCGGACAACTTCCCCGTCCGGTACCTGGTGAACGACGCGACCCAGATGCTCGGCAAGCCGCTGGTCTATGGATCGATCTATCAGTTCGACGGGCAAGCGAGCGTCTTCCTTCCGGGCCCTGAGACCCCCTGCTACCGGTGCCTGTTCCCCGAGCCGCCCCCGCCCGGGACCGTCCCCTCATGTGCCGAGGGTGGGGTGTTCGGGGTCCTGCCGGGCATCGTCGGGTCGATCCAGGCGGTCGAGGCCATCAAGCTGGCCACCGGCGTGGGCGAACCCCTCGTCGGCCGGCTGCTCCTGTTCGACGCCCTGGAGATGGAGTTCACTACCGTGAAGTTGCGGTGGGATCCAGATTGCCCCGTCTGCGGCAAGCAACCGACCGTCACAGAGCTCATCGACTACGACCTCTTCTGCGGGCTCGCTCCCGGCGAGACGCCGCCCGAGGCCGAGCACGGTGCCAAGACGTCCGTGGAGGCGTGAATCCGTGCCCGTGAGAGTGAAGGTGCCGACGATCATGCGAAACCAGGTGGGCGGTGAGCCCGTGGTGGAGGGGAGCGGCTCGACCCTCCGCGACCTCCTGGACGACCTGGACGCCCGTTACCCCGGGTTCAAGCAAAAGATCGTGACCGAGGAGGGCGGCATCCACAGGTTCGTGAACCTCTACGTGAACGACGAGGACGTTCGGTACCTCGGGGCTCTGGAGACCGCGGTGAGGGAGGGTGACACCGTCTCGATCCTTCCAGCCGTCGCCGGCGGGACCACGTAGCCGCCCGATCCGGCCGTCGACTTCAGCTTCTTTTCAGCCCAACGCGAGAAACTGTCTGTTGAGCTGAACGAATCGCACATCCTCGTGGTCGACGATGAGCCCGCCGTGCGGGACGCGCTGAAGCGCGCCCTGGCGGTCGAGGGATACCAGGTGGACCTGGCGTCCGATGGGCACGAGGCGCTCGACCGGCTCGGACAGATCTCGCCCGATCTCATCGTGCTCGACATCCTGATGCCAGGGATCGACGGGCTGGAGGTATGCCGGCTGCTCAGGCGTATCGGGAACCGCACGCCCGTCCTGATGCTGACGGCTCGCGACGCCGTGGAGGACCGGGTGGAGGGCCTCGATGCCGGAGCGGACGATTACCTGGTGAAGCCGTTCGCCCTGGCGGAGCTGCTGGCCAGGGTCAGGGCCCTGCTTCGCCGAACGGCTGCGGAGGAGCACAGGGACGGACAGCTCGAGGTTGGCGACCTGGTGCTGGACCCGGCCCGACACGAGGCAAGGAGAGGAGACCGTCATATCGAGCTCACGAGGACGGAATTCCTCCTTCTCGAGCAGTTCATGCTGCACCCGAACCGGGTCCTCTCCCGGGAGTTCATCTTCGACCGCGTCTGGGGATATGACTTCGGTCCGACCTCGAATTCGCTCGAGGTCTACATCGGGTACCTGCGGCGAAAGACGGAGTCCGGAGGAGAGCCGCGGTTGATCCACACGATCCGCGGCGTCGGCTACGTGCTTCGAGAGCCATGACGTTCCGCGCCAGGCTCACGCTGGTCTCGACGGCGGCGGTTGCCGTTGCCGTGGTCCTCGCCTCCGCGGTCATCTTTGTGGTTGCTCGAGGACAGCTCAGGGCTCAGGTCGACGACGCACTGCGGGTGCGGCTGGGGGCGGTGTCCTACAAGATCATCCCGCAGGTCGGAGTGCGGATCGACTTCCCCGACGTACCCCTGGGGGGCGCAGGAGGATTCGCTCAGATCGTGAGCGACGAGGGAAGGGTCTTCCGCGAGGAGGGTTCGACCCTGGCGCTCCCGATCGACGACCAGGTGACGTCGGTAGCAGCCGGACGGATCCCGACCTTCTTCCAGGATGCCGTCGTGTCGGGCACGCACGTGCGCATCCTGACGGCCAGGCTTCAACCCGGGCTCGCGGTGCAGTTGGCGAGACCTCTGGATGAGGTGGACAGGAGCCTCCATCGCCTGGGTCTGATCCTTCTGGCAGTCGCCCTGGCCGGGGTCGCGGTCGCCACGGCGATGGGAGCGGTGGTGGCCCGAGCGGCCGTCTCGCCGGTCCGGCGCCTGACTGACGCGGCGGAGCACGTCACCTCCACCACCGATCTGACAGAGCGCATCGAGGTGAAAGGATCCGACGAGCTGTCGCGCCTGGCCGACCGGTTCAATCGGATGCTGGCCGCCCTGGACCGCTCGTTGACCACCCAGCGCCAGCTCGTGGCCGACGCCTCGCACGAGCTTCGCACCCCGCTCACCAGCATCCGAACGAACATCGAGGTTCTGGCCCGGGCTACCAACATGAGCGAGGGCGAGAGGTCCGCGCTCCTGAGTGACGTCGTGGCCCAGCTCGAGGAGCTCTCCATCCTGATCAGTGACCTGATGGAGCTGGCCAGGGGCCACGAGCCCATCCTCGAGGCCGAACAGGTCCGCCTGGACGACGTGGTCCAACGAGCGGTGGATCGAGCCAGCAGGTATTCGCCCGGGGTCCGGTTCTCGGTCCAGCTCGAGCCCTCCATGGTCCGAGGCGTCCCCGGTCGCCTGGAGCGGGCCGTGGGGAACCTGCTCGACAACGCGGCCAAGTGGAGTCCACCGAACGGAGAGGTGGAGGTGACGGTGCGCGACGGTGAGGTGACCGTTCGCGACCACGGTCCCGGGATCGACGAGGCCGACCTCCCGTTCGTCTTCGACAGGTTCTATCGCGCGCCGGCCGCCCGCGGTCTGCCCGGGTCGGGCCTCGGCCTCGCCATCGTCCGCCAGGTGGCAGAGCACCATGGGGGCACGGTCCTGGCTGAACCGGCCGAGGGCGGGGGGGCCCGTCTCCGTCTCCGCCTGGAGCCACTTCCGGTCCCTTCTGTCGACTCGCTGCGGTAGTACGCTTCTCCGGCTTGCCCGAAGGAAGCGTCTTTTTCGAGGAGACGAAGGAGGACCTGGTGAGGTCAGCATTCGAGGCTGTTCAGGCGTTCTACGAGCAGGCGGCGGAACGGCTGGTGCTCGAGCTCTCCCTGCGAGAGGCGCTCTCAACGCCGACCCGTGAAGTCACGGTCCAGGTGCGGGTACCCATGGACGGCGGGGGGTTCAAGGTCTTCAAGGGCTACAGGGTCCAGCACAACAACGCCCGCGGCCCCTTCAAGGGCGGTCTCCGATTCCACCCGACCGTGTCCCTGGACGAGGTGCGGTGCTTCGCCATGCTGATGACGTGGAAGACCGCCCTGATGAACATCCCCTTCGGCGGCGGCAAGGGCGGGGTGCAGGTGGAACCCAAGCTCCTGTCGGAAGCCGAGCTGGAACGGCTCTCCCGTGCCTTCATCCGGGGCATCGCCGACGCCATCGGTCCCAACGTGGACGTGCCCGCTCCGGACGTGAACACCAACCCGCAGATCATGGGGTGGATGGCCGATGAATACTCCCGCCGGTACGGGCCCAACCCGGCCGTGATCACGGGCAAGCCGATCGCCCTGGGTGGATCGCTCGGTCGCGAGGCGGCCACCGGGCGGGGGGCACTTATCTGCATGGACCACATCGCCAGGGCTCGTGGCTGGAAGCGCGAAGAGAGCCCCATCGCCATCGAGGGGTACGGCAACGCGGGGTCGTGGCTGGCCATCCTTGCCGCCGAACAGGGATATCCGATCGTGGCCGTTTCCGACAGCAAGGGCGCGATCCACGACCCCAAAGGGCTGCACCCCGAGAAGGTCCTGGCGCACAAGCAGGAGACGGGGAGCGTGGTCGGGTTCGAACGTTCGGACACCCTCTCGAACGAGGAGCTGTTCGACGTGCCGTGCCGAGTGTTCGTACCGGCGGCCCTCGACGCGAGCATCGACGAGGCCCGGGCGAATCGGATCGGCGCCGAGCTCATCCTGGAGGAGGCGAACTATCCCGTCACGATCGAAGCCGATCCGATCCTGGTCGATCGGGGCGTCACGGTGGTCCCCGACATCCTGGCTTCGGGTGGCGGCGTCGCGGTCTCCTACCTCGAATGGGTGCAGGACCTCCAGCGGGAAGCGTGGTCGGAGGAACGCGTCAACAAGCGCTTGGAGGACCTGATGGAGATGGCCACCGGCCAGGTGCTGGCCCGGGCCGAGTCGGAGGGAGGCTCGCTTCGCGACGCCGCCTATCTGATCGGAGTGGAGCGGGTGGCCGAGGCGGAGGATGCCCGCGGATATCGGTAGGTTGCCCGATTTTCCCGCCGGGCTGTCCTGAGCTACGCTTAGCCCTCGCAGGGATCGGAAGGCGGTACCCACGCCCGGTCGGTCGCGGGAGACCGTAAGCCCTCCGTTGAGAGGGCTCCCAATCGGGACGCTTGGTCGCCACCTTCCGGTCCCTCGTCGTGTCCGGAGAGGAAGTCATCGATCTCCGGACGGGGACCGGGAGGGTCGGGCACGGGAGGGTTCCGGTACGGCATCCTGGGCGCGGGCCGGCAGGGAACGGCTGCGGCCTACGATCTCCTCGTCAACGGTGAAGCCGAAGAGGTTGTCCTGGGCGACCTCCTCGAGCAGAGCGCGGCCGACGTGGCTCATCGCGTGAATCGGCTGGCCCGGTCGGACCGGGCCGGGGGTGTCCAGGTCGATGCCACGGACGCCGACGCGCTTGTGACCTTTCTTCGACCCCTCGATGCAGTCGTCAGCTCGGCGTCGTGGAGGCTGAACCTCGGGGTCACTCAGGCGGCCATCGATGCAGGCACGCACGTGTGCGACCTGGGCGGAAACACGAACGTTGTCCGCCGGCAGCTCGATCTGGACGGAGAAGCCCGGGACCGCGGGGTCTGCATCGTCCCGGACTGCGGAGAGGCTCCGGGCCTGTCCAGCAATCTGCTCGCGTACGCGCTCACGCTCATGGACGAGACCGATGACCTGCTCCTCCTGGACGGCGGGCTCCCAGCCGAGCCCGTGCCGCCGTGGCACTACGCCCTCACGTTCAACGTCGACGGGCTGACGAACGAGTACGACGGAACTACCACCTGGCTCGTGGACGGCGAGCTGGTGGAGGTCGAGTGCTTCGATCCGGAAACGTATGAGCTGATCGACTTTAGCCCGCCGCTCGGAGTCCTGGAGGCCTTTGCCGCCGCCACCGGTTCGACAACGCCATGGAGCTTTCGCGACCGGGTGAAGACGCTCACGGCGAAGGTTCTCCGGTACCCGGGTCACGCTGCTCAGTTCAGGGCGTTCCGCGACCTCGGGCTGTTCTCGGAGGAGCCGGTCGACGTCGGTGGGCTCCGAGTGATGCCGAGGGAGGTGTTCCACGCCCTTCTCGAGCCGAAGATCCGCGCGAGCCTGGGAACACGCGACGTCGTGGTCGCTCGAGTCACCGCGAAGGGAAGGAAGGGCGGGCGGGACGCCGAAGCGTCGATCGATCTCCGGGTCCATCCGGATGAGGCCCTCGGGTTCACGGCAATGGAGCGGGCGACGGGCTGGCACGCCGCGATCGTGTGCCATCTCATGGCCGCAGGCCGAATCCCTCCCGGGGCTACCCCCGTCGAGCTCGCCGTCGATCCGATGCTCATGGTGGACGAGCTCCGTCGGCGAGGTTTCGAGATCACCGTACGCGAACGCTGAGGCTCGCGCGGTCAGGCGCGCTTGCGAGGGGGGTCGAAGAACGGGAGGGGAACGACTTTTGCGGGAACCCGGCCTCGGCGGGCTTCCACCGTCCATTCCACCAGCAGGTCGGTCCCATCCTCGGCGACCTCCTTGTTCACGGATGCCAGGGCGATGGCCTTCTTGAGGATCGGGCTCCACGTGGTGCTCGTGGCCCTCCCGACCTGTCTCCGCCCCGAGTAGACGGGCACTGGGTCTCGCGAGGTGTGGGGCGACAGCACGGGCGGGAGGTCCTGCGCGGCGTACAGGTCCTCGATCCCCGCCCACCCGACGTCCAGGCCGACCAGCCGGCGAAGGGGGCCGCCGGCCGCCTGCTCGGCTTCCAGGGCACGCTTGCCCACGTATTCGCCTTTGTCGAACCGGGTGAAGTGCCCGAGGATCCCCAGCTCGAAGGGTGAGTAGGACTGCTCGGGGATCATGGCGTGCCGCGAGCTCGTGTAATCGACCTCGAGGAGGATCAGTCCCGCTTCGACCCGGGCCACGTCGAGAGCCAGCATCCCCGCCGGGCGCACCTCGAAAGGCCTCCCGCATTCCATGACGAGGTCCCAGAGGTCGACGGCCCGGTCCGCGTCGACCCACAGTTCGTACCCGAGGTCGCCGGTGTATCCCGTCCGGGTCACGTCGACCGCCATGTCCTTGACGCGAGAAGCGCGCCGGCGGAAGTACTTGAGCTCCGCGAAGGACTCGTCGGTCAGCCGCTCCAGCACTTCCCGGGCGAAGGGCCCCTGCAGCGCGAGGGCAGCCAGCCGCTCGCTGATCTCCTCGATCGTCACGTCCAGGCCGGAGGCGTTCAGCCGGAACCATCGCAAGGAGGGATCGGCGGCCGTCCATCGATAGGTGGTCTCGTCCAGCCGGGTGATGGTGCCGTCGTCCACGACCTTCCCGTCCTCATCACACCAGCACGTGTAGAAGACTTGGTCGACCTGCAGCTTCGTGGCGTCGCGGGTGATGATCCGGTCGATCAACCGCATCGAGTCCGGCCCACTGACGTGATACTTGAACAGGGGGGTGACGTCGATGAGGGCGGCCGCGTCGCGGATCGCGTTGTACTCGATGTCGATAGCGTCCGCGTACTGGCTCGCGGCGAAGTACCCCGACCACTCGCGCCATTGCATCTTTCGATTCAGCGATGCCGTTCGCGGATGAAACGCGGTGCCGGTGCTCAGTAGGATCCTCCTCGTCGGCCCGCAAGCATAGAGGGGAGAGCGTCGCCCGTCGCGTACAGTTACGGGCCGTGGCGGAAGCCTACGACGCGATCGTGATCGGCGGCGGGCACAACGGACTGGTCGCTTCGGCGTACCTCGCCAGGGCCGGCCTGAAGACGATCGTGCTGGAGCGTCGGCACGTCCTGGGCGGAGCCGCGGTCACCGAGGAGGTCTTCCCAGGTTTCAGGTTCAGCGTGGCCTCCTACGTGGTGAGCCTCCTGCGGCCCGAGATCATCCGCGACCTCGAGCTACCCCGCCACGGCCTGGAGATCCTCCCTCTGGACGGAACGTTCACACCGCTCGACGGCGATTACCTGTGGCGGGTCAACGACCACTGGCGGACGGTTCGGGAGCTCCGCCGATGGTCGCGGATGGACGCCGAGGCCTACGACGAGTACGGACAGCTCATGTTCGACATGGCCCGGTTCATCAAACCGATCCTGTCCATCGTCCCGCCCGACCCGGCGAGGATCGATCCCCGACCATGGTTCCCGCTGGCCCGCCTCGGCAGGCGGTTCCAGAAGCTGCCTCCTCGTCACCAGGCAACGTTCATTCAGCTCATGACGATGAGCGCGGCCGAGTTCCTCGACCAGTGGTTCGAGACCGATCCGCTGAAGGCGACGATGGCGGCCTCGGGCATCATCGGAACGTTTCAAGGGGTCCGGTCTCCCGGCACTGCCTACGTCCTTCTCCATCACTACATGGGTGAGATCGACGGAGCCTTCCGGGCATGGGGGATTCCGAAGGGCGGAACGGGAGGAATCAGCAACGCCATCGCGTCGGCCGCAAGGGTGCAAGGCGCCGAGATCCGCACCGAGTCGCCGGTGGCCCGGATCCTCACCAAGGGCCAGCGCGCGCACGGTGTGGTGCTCGAGTCCGGCGAAGAGATCGGCGCGCGGACGATCCTGTCGAGCGCAGACGTTCGCCGGACGATGCTCGACCTCCTCGAACCGGGCTCCCTCGACCCCGAATTCGAGCAGGAGGTCCGTCGGTACAAGTTCCGCGGCTCCTCCGGGAAGGTGAACCTGGCCCTGGATGAACTGCCCGACTTCCCGTGTCTGCCGAATAGCGAGGACGTGGAGCACCTGCGCGGGGCGATCAGCTTCTCACCGAGTGTGGACTACATGGAGCGGGCCTACGACGACGCCAAGTATGGGTCGTTCAGCGCGCGTCCCTATATCGACATCGTCATCCCCACCCTGGTGGATCCGTCGATGGCGCCACCAGGCAAGCACGTGATGAGCTGCTTCGTTCAGTACGCGCCGTATCACCTGTCGAACGGCCGGACCTGGGACGGCGCTACTCGGGACGCCTTCGGCGACTCGGTCATCGAGACGATCAGCGAGCGAGCGCCGAACCTGAAGAAGCTCATCCTTCACCGCCAGGTGCTGACTCCGCTCGACCTGGAGGAGACCTTCGGCCTGACCGAAGGCAACATCTTCCAGGGTGAGCTCAGCCTGGAGCAGCTCTTCTTCAGCCGCCCGGTTCCCGGGTGGGCTCAATACCGGACGCCGGTCAAAGGCCTGTGGCTGTGCGGCTCGGCTACCCATCCCGGCGGCGGCCTCATGGGAGCACCGGGGAGGATCGCGGCCCTCCAGGCGATCAGGACCATGAGGGCGGCGTGATCCGGAACGCCGATCCGCTGTCGAGGGAACGATGACGGAAGCCCGTTTCGACGCCGTCGTCATCGGGGCCGGCCACAACGGTCTGGTGGCGGCCGCGTATCTCGCGAAGGCCGGGATCCGTATCGCCGTGCTCGAACGACGCGAGGTCCCGGGGGGTGCGCTGGCGACGGTCGAGATCGCCCCCGGCTATCGGGTTCCGGCGGTGGCCCATACCGTGGGGAGGCTCCGGCCCGCCGTGATCGATCACCTCCGCCTCAGGGAGCACGGCCTCGACCTCATCGTCCCCGAGGTGCGCGTGTTTTCTCCACAATCCGACGGTCGCTCGCTGACCCTGTGGGCCGATCGAACGAGGACCGCCCGCGAGCTGCGGGGTTGGTCGGTCCACGACGCCGAGGCCTACCCCACGTTCGACCAGAAAGTTCGCGCGCTCTCGAGCTTCCTGGCGCACGTCCACGCGAGCACTCCGCCCGATCTCAAGAAGCCGTCGGCGGCCGACGCCCTGACGGGACTCAAGCTGGCCCGCGCCTTCCGCGGACTGGGCAAGAGAGGGACGAGGGAGCTCCTGAGGGTCCTACCGATGGCAGTCGCGGACTTCGTCGGCGAGGCCTTCGATACCGACGAGCTGCGGGGGGCCCTGGCTGCTCGCGGCGTGCAGTACGCGGCCATGGGTCCGTGGTCGGCTGGGACGACGGCAGTCCTCCTCGCCGATTCGGCCGGGAACGACGGCGGAGCTCCGGGACAGAGCGCGTTCGCGCGAGGAGGTCCCGAAGTGTTGGCGCAAGCGCTGGCCTCCGCGGCCCGCTCCTTCGGCGCCGTGATCCGTACCGGCGTGGATGTGATCGGGGTGACGTCGTCGGGAGACCGGGTGACCGGGGTAGCCCTCGCGTCGGGCGAGGAGATCTCGTCGCCGATCGTGGTGTCCGCGGTGGATCCCAAGCGAACGCTGCTGCGGCTGGTCGATCCCGTTGCCCTCGGGCCGAACCTCACCTGGCGAGCGGGCAACCTCCGACTGCCGGGCGTCGTGGCGAAGGTGAACCTGGCGCTGTCGAGGATGCCCGCGTTCGCGGCCGAGGGTGGCTCGGATGCCGAGCGCCTGAAGGGGCGAATCCTGGTCGCTCCGGGGATCGACTATCTGGAGCGGGCCTTCGACGCTTCCAAGTACGGGCGCGTTTCCGACGAACCGTATCTGGAAGCCACTATCCCGAGCATCGCCGACCCCACGCTGGTGCCCCCCGGTGGCCACGTCATGAGCGTCCTGGTCCAGTGGGCGCCCTACCACCGGCGCGAGGGTACCTGGGAGGCGGAGCGAGATGGCCTGGGCGACCTGGTCCTGAAGACCCTGGAGGCCCTTGCTCCGCGTCTATCGGATCTCGTGGTGGCTCGCCAGGTCATCACTCCCGTGGACCTGGAAGGCGACTACGGCCTCACCGAGGGCCACCCCCTTCACGGCGAGCCGGGCCTGGACCAGCTGTTCGCGTGGCGTCCGCTGCTCGGGCATGCTCGATATCGGCTGGCTCTGCGGGGGCTCTATCTGTGCGGTGCCGGAGCCCATCCGGGTGGGGGGGTCACGGGAGCGCCGGGAGCGAATGCCGCGCGGGAGATCCTGGCGGACAGGAAGCGCCGCTAGAGGCTACTGCCCCTGCCCGACCGTCCGGTGGTGCAGGAACACGACTTCGGCTGCCTGATAGAACTTGTCGGTGCAGTCGTCGATGGTCATGGACTGCGGGATGCCGCACTTCGCGTAAGACTCGAGGGCCTCACGGTCCCAACGATAGGCGACGAGCGGAACCGGATCGGGCCCATCGAGGACCTCCACGTCGGTGATCACGATCAGCCACTGGCCCGTCGACTGGTCTTGAGCGAACCGCTGGAACAGCTTTCGCTCCTCGGGGATCATGATCTCCCCCCAGCGCTGCTTGCCGCTCGCTTTCTCCTGGAAGCCGAGCGCCACCGTGCGCTGGCTCGACGCGAGCGCGGTCACCTTGAGCCTCGGGTGGGCGAGGATGAGCTGCTTGAGCTTGGTGGTCCCGGGCTGCACGGTGGCGGTCTTCAGCGGAGGGCCGAACAAGGTCATTGGAAACGGGATCGCCACGAAGGCCTGTCCCCCGGTCGCCTGGGCGGTGGGGCTGGGGGTGGAGAGCGTGCTCAGCGGGATCTCTCGAACCCGGGTACACGCGGCCATGAGCAGGACGAGGGTGCAGGCCACGAGGACCAGGCTGGCCTTCCTGCTCATCCGGGAAGGGTACAACGGAAGCGGAAAAAAGGAACGCTTCGCCGTTGGCGGAGCGCCGGAGCGGGGGGCGGACCGAACTCGAGCACGCATCGCGACCTCTCCTACATACCTTCGGTCGAAGAAGGGGACGCACTAAGGGCTGTACCCGGAAACTCACGGGTCATGTCGTCCGGCGCTGCGATAATCGGCTCTCGAGGAGGAGATGAATGCGGACGAAGGACATCCTCGAAGCCATCGGCGACACCCCTCTGGTCGGTATCGAGAGGCTGTCGCCGAAGCCCGGTGTGCGCCTGTGGGCCAAGCTCGAAGGGCAGAACCCCACGGGATCGCTGAAGGATCGGATCGCCCTGGCCATGGTGGAAGCCGCCGAGGCCGAGGGGAAGCTCAACCCGGGATCGGTGATCCTCGAGCCCACGTCGGGGAATACGGGCATCTCGCTGGCGATGGTGGCCGCGCGGAAGGGATACCGGCTGACCGCGGTCATCCCCGAGAACGCCAGCGAGGAGCGTGTCCGGCTCCTGGAGCTCTACGGGGCCGAGGTCGTGTTCACGCCCGCCGAGAAAGGGACCAACGGTGCCATCGAGGTCGCCCGGGCGATGACGCGCGACGACAAGTACTACATGCCCTTCCAGTACGGAAATCCGGCCAATCCTCTGGCGCACTACGAGGGCACGGGGGCCGAGATCGTCAGGGACCTGCCCAGCGTCACCCACTTCGTCGCCGGGCTCGGGACCGGAGGTACGCTGACCGGTGTGGGCCGGCGCCTCAAGGAACACAACCCCGAGGTGAAGGTGATCGCCGCCGAGCCCGAGCTGGGAGAGCTCGTGTACGGCCTGCGCTCCCTGGACGAAGGGTTCATCCCTCCCGTGCTGGACGAATCGGTCCTGGATCGCAAGTTCCTCGTTTCCTCATCCGACGCGCTTCGGGCCACCCGCGAGCTCACGAAACAGGAAGGGATCTTCGCGGGGATCTCCTCGGGCGCCGTCCTCCACGTGGCCAGACGGATCGGCGCCGAGCTCGACCGCGGCGATGTGGTGTGCCTCCTGGCGGACGGAGGATGGAAGTACCTCTCGACGCAGGCCTGGACGTCTGACCTTGCCGTGGCCGAGAAGGAGGTCGAGGAGACCCTGTGGTGGTGAGCGTCCCTTCGTGAGCGACGGAAGACCCATCGGGGTGTTCGACTCGGGCACGGGCGGGCTGACCGTCGTCCGGGTGATCATGGACGAGCTCCCGCTCGAACCGGTGATCTACTTCGGCGACCACGCCCGCTTTCCATATGGCCCGCGCCCCCTCGAGGAGATCCGGCAGTTCGCCGTGCAGATCGCCAGGCATCTCGTCGTGGAGGACGTGAAGCTCATCGTGGTCGCCTGCAACGCGGCGACGTCGGCGGCCCTCGACGAGGTGGCCGATGCCGTCCCCGTGCCCGTCGTCGGTGTGATCGAGCCGGCCGTTCGGGCAGCCGTCCGAGCCACCAGGATCGGATCGGTCGGATTGATCGGTACCCAGGCCACCGTGTCCAGCCGGGCGTACCAGCGTGCCTTCGAGCGCATCGCCCCGAAGGTCGACCTGGTGGCGCAGGCGTGTCCCCTGTTCGTGGAGTTCGTCGAGCGGGGGGACACCACCAGCCCGGCGCTGATTCGGACGGCTCGGGAGTATCTCGCGCCCCTGCAGGAGGCGGGCGCGGACACGCTGATCCTGGGTTGCACCCATTACCCGCTCCTTCGCGGCGCAATCCACCACGTGATGGGACCGGACGTCCTGTTGATCTCGTCCGCCGAAGAGACGGCGAACGACGTGTACGGGGTGCTCGCCTCGAAGGGTCTTCTCGCCGACGGGACCGAGGGGACTCCGGACCTTCCCGTGCACAGGTTCGAGTCGTCGGGGGACCCGAGCCGAT
>JBKPAF010000010.1:0-33602 GCA_046726275.1 Actinomycetota bacterium | reverse complement strand
GGAGCCGCGATCAGGGTGTCATTACCGGCAGCGATCTCACCCCAGCCGCCGGCCTGGGGTGGGGTCGGCCCCTCGGGAAAACGACGCTCGAACCACGTGCGAACCGCGGGGTGGAATGGATCGAGCACGCGATTGGGACCTATACCCCCACGGCTCGGGAGGGAGGCGCCAGCAGAGGGAGCGCGGGGATCCATGGGTCGATACTACCGGTGGGCGACGACAGGGCTCTCGCCGAATCCTTGCTCGACGCCGCCGGACATTTGACACATCCTTGATAAGAATCAGGCGAGCCGTGCCCCCGAACTGTCCGTACTACCTCTAGTTTCGTCTTACTCTGCGGCCCGAAAGGAGAATCGAATGCGCCGAGCCCGTTGGGCAAGGCTGCTAGTCCTCCTGCTGGCTCTGGGCCTCGTGGCTGCTGCGTGTTCCTCCAAGAACGAAGAGAGTACCGGCGGGGAAGGCAGCAGCACGATCACCGTCGGCTCGGACAAGGCCAACAACCATGGCAGTGCCACGGTGTCCGGAAAAGAAGAGATCTCGGTCGAGCTCGACAGCTTCTACTTCGAGCCCACGGTACTCAAAGGCACTGCCGGCCAGCAGGTCAAGCTGGAGCTGGAAAACGAGTCGGACGCCCTCCACAACTTCACTCTCGAGGATCAGAACCTCGATCAGGATGTCCAAGCGGGACAGAAGATGGAGGTGACGGTGACCCTCCCCCAAACCGGATTCCTGGAGTTCTTCTGTAAGTACCACAAGGCCTCAGGCATGGTCGGGGAGTTGACTGTCTGATCCGGAGGGCGCGATCGGCTCGAATCTCCGATCGAACGTGAGTTACGGGGCTCTCGCCACGGCGGGGCCCCCCGTTGACGTTCGCTGAGCCGATTACGCGCGCCTCGTCGAGGGTATCTCCTCCCGGACCTCGGACGAAAGGTAGAGGGATGAACATCATCTGGTGGCTGATCATCGGACTGGTCGCTGGGGCCCTGGCTCGGCTGTTGGTCCCGGGAAGGGACCCCATGGGACTGCTCGGGACGCTCGCACTTGGGCTCGTGGGCTCGCTCGTAGGCGGGTTCCTCGGCTGGCTGATCGGCGGTGGGGACTCCGCATTCAGCCCTGCCGGTCTGATCGGATCGATCATCGGAGCCGTGATCGCGCTCCTCATCTACCGGGCCACAATCCAGAGGCGCCGCCCACTGGGAAGAGGCTTGTAGGAGCCGCGACCTGGCGGTCTGCCCCCGAATGGGGGATGCTCACCCTAGGCCGTTCGTGGTGTCAAAGATACGAAGCTCGCTCTTGGCCTACGCATTGACCCTCCTCCCTGGCGTCCTCCATCATGCCGCCAGACAGCGCGCGTGGAGGGGAGCCATGTCAGTCGCCGCCCAAGCACCATCAGATCTCAGCTCCAGACCTCGCTTCCGGCCCCGGCCATCCCAGCTCTACTTCTGGCTTGTTTCACTCGCATGGATGGCCGTTCTGGGATGGGGACTGTTGGAAGCCGACCATGGAGTCCTTTCGAAGGCTACAGCCTTGACCCCCTGGGTTCTTCTGCTTGCCGTCGTCAATCTGCTTCCTTTGACGACATGGCAACACGCGTATTTCACGGCCGATGTCCCGATCACGATAGCCGCCATGCTTGTCCTCTCCCCGATAGAGGCCGGGCTCGTTACCTTCCTCGGCACTCTTGACCCAAGAGAGTTTCGAGGCCAAGTGCCGTTAGCCAAGGCTCTGTTCAACCGAAGCCAGATCGCGCTTGCAGTATTTGTCGGATCACTCGCCGCTCATGCAATCGTCACATTGCCAGCGCCCTCACCCTTTGTGCTACTTCTCGCTGGGTTGGTCTTGGCTCTCATGTCCAGTACTAACTATGTGCTGGCGGGGATCGGCATCTCCTTTGAGCATGGATACTCGGTCGGTCAGGCCCTGCAGCGAATGAAAGTGGGGAGTCTGCCAGATTTCCTGCTCACCCTCGTTTCCTGGGGCGTTCTCGGGGCCATGCTTGCGGCCCTGTATGACCTGATCGGATTGTTCGCATTGGTCGCCTTCTTGGCCCCGACCCTCTTAGGTCGGCAGACACTAGATCGGAGCCAGATGTCCATCGACACTGCGCGCGCGTACCGTTCGCGGGAAGCGGCTCTCGCCCAGATCTCAAACCAGATCTATGAGGAGAGAACGGACGAGCGCCGACTAATCGCGGCAGACCTACATGACGAAGTTCTGCAGCCATTGTTCAAGGTAACCTTGATGGCGCAGGTATTGAAGACGGATCTTGCTTCGGGACACCTTCTCGAGATGGATCAGGACCTGCCTGAGCTGCTGACTGCGGCTGACCTCGCGTCGAGTACGCTTCGGGACCTTATCGGCGACCTCCGTCGGTCCGCGTTGGGTCGTGACGGCCTGCCGCCTGCGCTGATGAGCCTGATCCGTTCAACGGCGCAGCAAACCCCGATAAAGGTGCACGCAGATGTTGGCAGCGTCCGCTTGGAGCCGGACGCGGAGTTAGTCGTCTACCAGATCGCCAAAGAAGCCTTGGGCAATGCGATCGCCCACTCAACTGCGGCTAATGTATGGGTCCAGCTAGCTAACGATTCTGAGGCTGCGCTGCTGTCCATCAGAGATGACGGGACTGGGTTCGACCCGCTCCACGAACGGGCCGGGCACTATGGCATCGCGATCATGAAGGAGCGCGCATCAGCGATCGGCGCGAATCTGTACATCGATAGCTGGCCGGGTCGTGGAACGAAGATCGAGCTTACGATCCGGTCTAATAGATACGAGCCTTGATTAGATACGAGCCTTGATCACCGAAAGAGAACTAGCCGAACCACATCTGGTCCGGTTGGTATCTTGGCTTTGGGAGGTTCGGTCTATTGACCGATTCTCCAAACAGCTCCACCCGCGAGCAGCAGGGCGACCACCGACCCGATCGCCGCCGTCAAGCGCCGGACACGCTTCAAGATTTTCACCTCCTCAGGGACCCCTCTCACCCCTGGATACGTCGTTTGGCCTAGTTGCACCCGAATTGTGGCGGTCACCCGTTCGGGGGGCAAGTGGCGGCTTCGCTTACAGCAAACGCTGTAGAGCTTGCACTCAGCCATTCGACCGATTGCCCGGCCACTGGGCGACGCCGAGGATGTAATGGCATTCCGTTTTGCGGCTTCGAAGAGAGGCGCTCTTGAGAGGGAACGGCAGTAGTCGTACTCAGCCGCGAATTGGCACAACCTTCATGTGGCTAGTCGCAGGGCCGGTAGTGCTCGGGGCCATCTTTCTTGTCCTCACTCAACCCGATCTCTTCCTTGATCCAGATCCTGGCGGTTTCTTCGACCTTGTCTTTTGGACGTGCTTACTAGCGGTGGTAGGGCTCTTACCTGTGTCCGTGTCTAAACGGCTAGAACTGACTCTTACCTTCCCCATGCTTTTGGCATTGGCGATCCTCTACGATCCCCGCGTCGCGGCTGTTGTTGCGCTCGTCGGGGCGTTCGATTCCCGAGAGATCAAGCGGCAAATTAGTCTGCCCAAGGCAGTCTTCAACAGATCCCAGATCGCAATCGCGGCGTTCGCCGGGAGCGTCGTGTTCCACTTAATCGCATCAGCCAAATCTCCCCCCGTCATACTTATCCCAGGTGCACTCGCATCAACGATGGTCACCTATGGAGTAAACGTTGCTCTCGTCGTGCTTGCGATGCGACTGCTTTACCAGATGCCTTTCGCGACTGTACTCGGCCAGCTTCGCCTGGGAGCTTTCACGGATTTCCTAGTGAATTATGTAGGCCTTGGCTTTGTCGGTTTGGTCTTAGCGGAACTGTATATCTACTCCCATTCGACTCTTGGCGTCTGGTCAGTGGCTGCATTCGTCCTCCCACTCCTGTTCGCAAGACAAATGTTCTTCCGGACTTTGGCGCTGGAGGAGGCAACCAAAGAGCTGAAGGATCGGGAACGGGTCATGCGTGCTCTGTCGAATCGAATGGCAGAGGAACGCCAGGACGAGCGAATGCAGATCGCCGCATACCTACACGACGATCTGGCTCAGATGCTCTTCCGCCTGACCCTCCAGGTGGAGATGGCGAAGAAGCGACTCACGCAGGGCGAGTCAGAGGCCGTGCTGCGAGACCTCGACGGGATCAGCGCAACGAAGCAAGAGACGTCTGACGCGATCCGTGCACTCATCCGGGACCTGCATCGCTCCCCCATCGGGCGCAAGGGCCTGGCGGAGGCCATCCAGAGCTTCGCCGACGACACCAGTCGCGGCCACCAGACACGCATCGAGGTCGAGGTGGTGGAAGTCTCCCTCCCCCCACCGATCCAGCTGCTGATCTATCAGATCTCCCGAGAGGCCACCATGAACGCCCTAAAGCACGCCGAGGCCTCCACGATCCGCATATCGCTCGAGGAGATCGAGGATGGCGTCAAGCTCCAGATCAGGGACGACGGCAAAGGCTTCGACACGTCCGCACCAACGCCCGAGGGGCACTTCGGCTCGGTGATGATGCGCGAGCGAGCGATGGTCGCCGGGGGGACCTACTCCATCGAGAGTGAACCCGGCGCCGGCACGCAGATCAGCGTCACGTTCCCCCCCGTTTGGGTGGAGGAAGGAACGCGCTTCGAGGCGGACGCCGACCAGGGGGAAGGGAAGAGCAGGGTCCCCCTGCCCGCGCGGCCACCCGTTGGAACGACGGTCGGCCCTCCTCGGTCGAGCCCGCAATTGGCCGACGCAGCTCTCGACGCGCGCGACGCCCATCCAAAGAAACCTGCCTCAGAGACCCCGAAACGAGCCGCCCAGCCCATCTCCGAGCCCTTACCAGGCCCCGCTGAGGAAGAAGCACCTACCCCCGGCCAGGACCCGACCTGGCCGGATCGCGCAAGACCCGCGATTCCCGCGTAGCCCCTGGTCGATGTCGCCCAGCCGCCCCCTTCGTGGCGGCGGCAATAACCCAGAACACCCCCACCATGAACACCAGGTCGCCAACACTCAGCACCTGGTGAAGGGGTGAACCTACCGGGATCACGTCCGCCAGAAACACGAAGTCGTCGTCGTCGCGGGCGAGGTGATGCTTTGCCCCGCCACGCTCCTGCAGTCGGGTGATCTCTACAGCCGACCGCGGACCGTACGCCTGCTGGATGGCGCGCGCGGTCACGGGCATCCCACCGTTCACCGAAATCACGAACAGGTTCAGGGCGAACCCGAGGGCGATCACCGGGAAACCCGGCACTCCGATATTCACCGCCACGAAGGCAAGGAGGACCACGTATGAGGCCACCAGCAAGCCGACGGCGAGCCAATGGTCGATCCGCCCCGCCATCGAGGGCACGGGAACGAGTTGAAGGACCAGGCCGACCAGTGCGAGCGGCCACCAACGAAGCTTGAGCTCGGAAAGTGTCCGAAGGTCTCCCCCGAACGCAATGCCGACGAGCAGTCCCGCGAGGATGACCGCGCCGATCAGCAGCACCGGTACAGGCTACGTGCTCCCTCCGTCTCGTGCGAGAGGCATACAGTGGGTCGTATGGCTCGCATGGTCCCGTTTCCCATGCTCCCGACGGAGAGCTCGGCCGAGCGCCGACTGTACGAGAGGTTCCTGACACAGCTGGATGACGACTACGTCGTGTATCACAGCGTCGACTGGCTGTTGGGTTCAACCGAACGAGGCGGGCCGGCGGTCCAGGGGGAGGCGGACTTCGTCATCGCGCATCCCGACGACGGCATCCTCGTCCTCGAGGTCAAGGGGGGTGAGCTTTCCTACGATCAAAGGACTCGCCGGTGGACCCAGGCCGGGCATTCGGGGAGGCACCTGCTGGATGAGGATCCTTTCCACCAGGCTCGCCAGGAAATGGAATCCCTGGTCCAGATCCTCTCTCACCAGCCCGGCTGGGAGCGGTGGCTCCCGTCCTACGGCTACGGCGTGGCCTTCCCCGACGGACATCTCGACCAGGACGCTCACCCGGCCGCTCGCGCAGCGTGGGCCGTCGATCGTGACGACCTGAACCGCCTGGATACCCGGGTGAGGGAGATCATGCATGCCTGGAGGCACCCGGAACGTCGCTTCGGGCAGGAGGGGATGATTGCCCTCGAGCATGCCCTGGGCTTTTGCATGGAGGTCCAAAACGCCCTTCAATTGCGGTTCGAGCAGGATGATCGAAAGATCATCGAACTCACCGACGACCAGGCCTACGTCCTCTCCTACGTCACGAGGCTCCATCGGGCTGCGATCGTCGGCCCCGCGGGATCGGGCAAGACGATGCTCGCGCTGGCTATCACGTCACGCCTGGCGGGTGGAGGAAACGACACGCTTCTCACCTGTTTCAACTGGCGGCTGGCCGAATACCTGAAGAAGAACCTCAGGAAAGTGCCCCACGCCCACGTCGTGCACTTCCACGAGCTGTGCGTGGAGGTGGCGAGCGAAGCGGGCCTGACCGTCCCACCCGAGCCGACGGAAGAAGGAGCCGCCCGCGATCATCATTTCGAACGCGTCCTGCCGGCTCTGCTCGAGGAGGGAGCGAAAGTTGTCGGTCCCCGATTCGACGCCGTCATCGTGGACGGCGCCCAGGACTTCCTTCCCAATTGGTGGGCTGGCGTTCTCTCCCTCCACCACAACGCCGAGGTGGGCTACCTGTTCCTCTTTGCCGACGACAACAAGGACCTCTTCGCTGGCGGCGCGCCGAAAGGGCTGACCGACTTGACCCTGGCCCTCCCCGAGAACATGAGGAGCACCGAGCCGATCCATGAGTTCGTCTCCGTGTTCCACGGGAATCGAGCGCAACCACTCGGCAAAGGGCCAGCGGGACGACCCGTCGAGGTGCTCAGCTACAAGAACGAGCAAGACCTCGCCCGTCTCCTGACCCTGGTCCTCAAGAACCTCGAGGGCGAGGGCATCGCCTTGGACGACGTTGCGATCCTCACGCCCGGCCGCCGGAACGAGAGCGCGATCCGCAAACGGGATCGGGTGAACGGTTATGAGCTCAGCAACCGCGAACGACCCGGCACGGTGCTCACGGTCAACGTCCACGGATTCAAGGGCCTCGAGCGACCAGTGGTGATCCTGGCGGAGGTCGAAGGGCTCGAGCGAGACGACCTAGCGAGTTATCTGTACGTCGGGGGCTCCCGGGCCCGCGATCACCTCATCGTGCTGGCGGCGGAACCCACAGCCAGGGAGGTCCGGCGCCTGACCGGCATCCAGGCCGGCTGAACCTCGACCGGGGGCGGCGACCAGCGCCCAGTGTGGCCCTCGTACTACCTTTATGTGTGTCGACGCGCGGAGGAGCCTTTCAGATGCCCAAGAACATCGTTCACAAGATCCTCGAAGAGCACCTGGTCAGTGGGACGCTCGGCCCTGTCGAACCGATCTCGTATCGGATCGATCAGGTCCTGCTCCAGGACGCCACGGGGACCATGGCCTGGATGGAGTTCGAGCAGCTCGGGGTGGACCGTATCCAGGTCCCTCTGGTCGTCCAGTACGTGGACCACAACATGATCCAGTTGGACTTCAAGAATCCCGAAGACCACTTCTTCCTTCAGACCATGGCGGCCAGGTACGGGGCGGTGTTCTCCCGTCCCGGGAATGGGATCTGCCATTACGTTCACCTGGAACGGTTCGCCAAACCGTGGGCGACGCTGGTGGGCTCGGACTCCCATACGACGACCGCCGGCGCGCTGGGGTCGTTCGCACTCGGCATCGGAGGGATGGACGCGGCGGTGGCCATGGCCGGCTATCCCTTCGAGCTGCTGTGCCCCGTTGTCGTTCGGGTCGTCTTGGAGAATGAGTTGCCACCCTGGGTCTCCGCCAAGGACATCATCCTGGAGCTGCTCCGCAGGATGACGGTGAAGGGCGGGATCAACAAGGCATTCGAGTTCGATGGACCGGGGGTGGCGACCCTCGACGCCACAGCTCGGGCGACGATCTGCAACATGATCCTGGAGCTTGGAGCCACAGCCGGAATCTTTCCGGGTGACCAGGAATGCAGGCGGTTCCTTGAAGAGGAAGAACGGCCCGCCGACTACCGAGAGCTGCTTCCCGACGAAGGCGCCAGCTACGACGAAGAGATCGTGATCGATCTCGCCACGTTGGAACCGCTCATCGCCAAGCCCTCGAACCCTGACAACGTGGTGCCCGTGCGAGAGGTCGCGGGGACGAAGGTGGCCCAGGTATGCGTCGGCTCCAGCGTCAATTCGAGTTACGAGGATCTGGCCATCCCCGCCTCGATCGTCAGGGACGGTGGGGTACATCCCGACCTGGACATGACGGTCACACCGGGCTCACGGCAGGTGTTGCGAACGATCGCCGAGACTGGAGTCCTGGCCGACTACATTGTTTTTGGCGCGCGGATCCTGGAGCCGGCATGCGGGCCATGCGTGGGAATGGGACAGGCGCCACCGGAGGAGCAACCCTCCGTTCGCACCATGAACCGGAACTTCCCGGGGCGGAGTGGTACGGATCGGGACCAGGTCTTCCTGGCCTCACCGGCCGTGGCCGGAGCCACAGCCCTGAAGGGGGTGATCACCGACCCGAGGGATCTGGGCATCGATCCACCGAAGATCGAAGCACCCAAGCCCGTCGTCGACGACTTCATGCTGATCGAGCCGCCGCCGGTGGCGGAGGCCATGAAGGTCCGAATCTTCCGAGGAAGGAACATCCAGCCCCCACCGGTCCCGCCGGACCTTCCCCATGCCCTGAGCGGAAAGGTCCTGATCGTGCTGGGAGACAACATCTCTACGGGCTCTATGTCTCCGGATGGCGTCCTCGTCATGCAGGAGAGGTCCAACATCCCGGCCATCGCGGAGTATTGCTTCCGCAAGGAGGACCCCGAGTTCGTGAAGCGGGCCAAGGATTGGGGTGGCGGATTCATCGTGGCAGGCGACAACTACGGTCAGGGATCCAGCCGGGAACACGCGGCGCTCGCCCCATTGCAGCTCGGAGTGAGGGGAGTCTTCGCGAAGGCGTTCCACCGAATCCACAGGAGGAACCTGATCAACAACGGGATCGTGCCGGTCCTGATCGACGACAAGATCCACGAGATCGCCCAGATCGGCCAGGATTGGACCCTGCCCCGGGTCCACGAGGAGATCGAGAAAGGCTCCGAGAGCCTGAGCATCCTCGCCGGCGGCGAGGAACTCACCGGCCGGATCTCGTTCACTGACCACGAGCGCGAGACCCTCCTCGCCGGAGGCCTCCTCAAGTATCTGAGGAAACCTCGGTAATCGAGTCCATCAGCAGTTCGAGCCTACGGTTGGTTCGTCGACCGTTCGGTACACTGTGCTTCCTGAATGGCCCGAGAAACTGAACCAGCGCGTCCCGTAGCCCCGGCCGGTCCGGGGCCGGTCATGATCATCGGGGGGGCCGAGGACAAGCTCAAGGACCGGGTAATCCTCGACAGATTCGTCTCCATGGCGGGAGGCCCCACCGCCCGAATCGCGGTGATCAGCACCGCATCCAGCCTGGGGGACGCCGCGACGGAGCTCTATCGCGAGCTGTTCACCCATTTGGGGGCGGAGAGCGTGTCCGGCCTGCGACCGGTCATCCGCGAGGAGGCCAACGAGCCATCCGCCGCCGGGGTCATCGACGAGGCAACAGGCGTGTTCCTCACCGGCGGCAACCAGCTCCGGCTTGCCTCGGTTGTCAGTGGGACTCGCCTCGGGGCTGCGCTGCTCCAGGCACACCAGCGGGGCGTGGCGATCGCGGGCACGTCGGCCGGAGCCAGCGCAGTGAGCACTCACATGGTCGCGTTCGGGGCGTCAGGTGCCTCGCCGAAACACCGCATGGCCCAGATCTCGGCCGGTCTCGGTGTCCTGAAGGGGGTAGTGGTCGACCAGCACTTCGAGCAGCGAACCAGGCTCGGCCGGCTCCTCGCCGTGGTGGCCCAGTCCCCGTCACTGATCGGTCTGGGACTCGACGAGGATACCGCCGCCATCGTGTTTGCCGACGGCTCCCTGGAAGTGATCGGGAAGGGATCGGTGACGATCGTTGACGGCTCGCAGGTCCTGACCGATGCCTTCCAGACCAAGGGCCATCGCCCCATGATGGTGTCGGGGGCGATCCTGCACTCGCTCCCCTCAGGCTATTGGTTCGACCTCGAGGCCCGGCAGCTGATCCCGAAGGTCGAGCCGATCCGCGAGCGACAGGCGAAGACGGCCGAATCTGCCCGGAAGCGACTGGCCCGCATGGCCCAGCAGATCGCGGCCGAGGGTGCCGACAGCTTCGTGGTCGAGCGGAGGCGGCGAAGGGCCAAGGAGGAGAAGGAAGCCTCCGAGTAGGACTCCCCCGGACCTCTGGGTGACCGGCGGGCGTTCCCGCACGCGGGGCACCGATAGACTCTGATGCGCCATGGTTGAGAAGGCCTCACGCTCGCGTTCCAAGGATTCGAGTGAGACCTCAACCAGCTCCGCCACGGGACGTCGTCGCGGCGCCGGTAACGCCTCCTCGAAGAAGCCCCCGGCTCGCGCCGACCTCAGGATCCTCGAGTCTCGAGTCTTCCGCGGGCCGAACTTCTGGTCCTACGAGCCCTGCATCCGCCTGCTGGTGGACCTGGGGTCCCTGGAGGAGTGGCCATCCAACACCATCCAGGGATTCAACCGCGGCTTGCTGGAGATGCTCCCCGGCCTCAAGGACCACTCGTGCTCGCTCGGTCGGCCGGGCGGGTTGATCGAACGGCTGAACGAGGGCACCTGGCTCGGCCACGTCGCCGAGCACGTGGCCTTGGAGCTGCAACGCGAATCCGGCGCCCACATCTTCCGGGGCAAGACCCGGAGCGCCTCACGCCCAGGCCAGTACAACGTGATCTTCGGGTACCAGGAGGAGAGCGTCGGGCTGGCCGCAGGGGAGCTGGCCGTCCGGCTCGTCAACCACCTCGTGGAGGCCGAGGAGGGATTCGACTTCCTGGTGCTGCTCGAGGGGCTGATCCGGCTCGCGGAACAGCGCGCCTTCGGCCCGTCGACCCAGGCCCTGATCGACGAGGCCATGAGCCGGGACATCCCCTGGATCCGGTTGAACGAGGCCTCGCTGGTCCAGCTGGGGCAGGGGAAGTATCAGAAGCGCATCCGCGCCACCATGACGTCCCTCACCGGGGCGCTGGCGGTGGACATCGCCGGCGACAAGAAGTTGACGACGCAGCTCCTTGCGGCCGCGGGCCTCCCCGTCCCCCGGAGCGAGACCGTCAGGGCCGAAGAGGATGCCGTCCTCACGGCGCGGCGCATCGGCTTCCCCGTCGTCACCAAGCCGATCGACGGGAACCATGGCCGCGGCGTTGGGCTGGACCTCCGAGACGAGGAGGCCGTCCGATCCGGTTTCCGGAGAGCCCTGTCAGAGGCCAGGCGCAAAGCCGTCGTCGTGGAGAGCTATGTCACCGGGAACGACTACCGGGTGCTGGTGATCGGGGGTCACATCGTTGCCGTGGCCCAGAGGGTCCCCGCTCATGTGATCGGGGACGGCGAGCATACGGTTCGCCAGCTGGTCGAGATCACGAACTCCGATCCACGACGCGGGATCGGTCACGAGAAGGTCTTGACCAAGATCAAGCTCGACTCCGAGGCCGAGGATCTGTTGAAGAAGCAGGGGCTCGGTCTGGACGACGTCCCGCCCAAGGACGAGTTCGTGAAGCTGGCCGCCACCGGGAACATGTCGACGGGCGGCATCTCGATCGACCGCACATGGGAGGCGCACGAGGAGAACGTCGACATCGCCGAGGAGGCCGCCCGGGTCATCGGGCTGGACGTGGCGGGCATCGACTTCCTCACCCCTGACATCTCCCAGCCCGTCAGGGAGAGCGGTGGAGCCATCGTCGAGGTCAACGCGGCTCCGGGTTTCCGGATGCACACCAACCCCACCGAAGGCGAGCCACAGTACGTAGCCAAACCCGTCCTGGACCTGCTGTTCCCGTCCGGGACGCCATCGCGCATCCCCATCGTCGCGGTGACCGGGTCGAACGGGAAGACCACGACGGTTCGGATGATCGCCCACATCATGAAGGGATTGGGCCACAAGGTCGGGGTCACGTCGACGGACGGCATCTACATCGACGAGCGACTGGTCCGGAGAGCGGACGCGAGCGGCCCGAAGTCGGCCCAGATGGTCCTGCAGAACCCTCGGGTCGATTTTGCTGTGTTCGAGGTTGCCCGCGGCGGCATCCTGCGGGAGGGGCTCGGCTACGGCAGAAACGACGTGGCGGTGGTCACCAACGTGACCGGAGATCATCTCGGGCTGAAGGAAGTCCACTCCATCAGGCAACTGGCCGCGATCAAGCGGGTGATCGTTGAAGCGGTGCCTCGCAACGGCTTCGCCGTTCTGAACGCCGACGACGAGCTGGTCCTGGAGATGCGCAAGCATTGTTCTGGCTCGGTGATCCTGTTTTCCATGCAGGAGGGACATGAGTTCGTCGAGCGATGGATCAGGCGCGGAGGGAAGGCCGTCACGCTGCAGAGGGGAAGCCTGGGCGAGATGATGGTGATCCGCGAGGGCAGCCGCCGGACCATGCCCGTGGGGTGGATCCATCAGCTTCCCTCCACCTTTGAGGGGCGCGCCAGGATGATGGTGGCCAATGCTCTGGCGGCCGCGGCGGCCGCCCACGCGTGCGGAGCGCACCTCCACGACATCCGCCAGGGTCTGCGCAGCTTCAGCACGTCCATCTATCACGCTCCGGGTCGGCTCAACCTGTTCGACCTGAACGGCGTGCGCGTCCTCGTCGACTACGCACACAACGCCCACGGCCTCGAGACCGTGGGCGATTTCGTGGAGCGCATGACGTCGAAGGCCTCGGACGGGGCACCGGCAGGTACGCCTTCGTGGTCCGCCAACCTCAGGGTGGCAGTGGTCGCCACGCCCGGCGACCGGAGGGAAGAGGACATGCGAGAGCTCGGTCGCGTCGCGGCAAGATACTTCGACGACCTGATCATCCGGGAGGACAAGAACAGCCGAGGACGGAAGCCTGGGGAGACCGCCCAATTCGTCCTGGAGGGCGTTCGCCAGGCGATGAAGCACGGAGCCAGGGCGGGCAGCGTCGAGATCGTGCTGGACGAGATGGCAGCTACCCGGCGGGCCCTGGATCGATCCCGACCGGGCGACCTGGTGGTCCTGTGCGTGGATTACGCCACCGAGGTGTGGAAGGAACTCGAGGGCAGGAAGTCGCTGGCCCATCCGCGAGCCCTCCCGCCTCGCGAGAGCGGCGACGGGCAAGTCGAAGGCTTGACCGGAGATCCCGACCTGATCGAGTTCGGCGCGGGTCTGTAAGCCGTCCGCGGGGCCCCCACCCCTTGCCGGGCCTCTTTCGCCGGAGATTGGTTCTTCCTTCTTTCGTAAGGAGGCTGTAATCGGCGCGTAAGGGGGCCTTTCTAGGCTCGTGTGCGATGCCCCACGAGCCGACAGGAGGTGCTCCATGCGAAGAATGATCGCGCTCGCCGCGGTGGCGGGAGCGATGGTGGTGTCACTCACGACGCCGGCACTGGCTACGGCCGGCAAGGGGTTCCTGTTCCACAACGGTGACGTCGTCCGGACCGTGGTTCCCCCGGCCGCCATCCCCCACGGTGGCATCGACCCCATCTACACCGTGACCAACGGCGCCGAGGGTCAGCTCGGGATCGCTGGCGTGGCTCCCGGGGACGGCCCGTACCACGGTGGCCGCTGGGCCGTGTATCTCGTGACCTTCAATCCGGGCGTGGAGCCGTATCTCCTGACTTCGGACGAGGCCGTGTTTGCGGCCGAGGCGGCAGAAGACGTCACGGTCACCCGCAACCCGGCGGCGGACAACCGCTGCCCCCTCTTGCCGTGACCTGAATCACAGCTCCTCGAGCGTTTCGCCAGTGAGGGAGGGCCCTGAGGGCCCTCCCTCAGCTCTTGCGTAGGATGCCCGGCCATGAAAGCGCTTCGGGTCATCTCTCCCTCGCTGGTCCGACGGCTGGCCGTGGTGCGCCAGCACCTGGCCGCGCCTCTCCCGACGCCCGATCGGAAGGGGATCCTCGACATCGTCCGCGACCTGGGTTATCTCCAGCTCGATCCCATCAGGGTGGTCGAGCGCAGCCATCTCCTCGTCCTGTGGAGCCGCCTGGGCGCGTTCGATCTGGCTGAGCTCGACGCTCTGTTGTGGGAGGAGCGTCGACTCTTCGAGTACTGGGCATACGCCGCCTCGATCGTGTTGACGGAGGACTATCAAATTCATCACCTTCTGATGCGCCACTACCCCTCCGATCGCCGGACCTACAACCGCAGGCTGAAGGTCTGGCTGCGGGAGAACGAGGGGCTGCGGAGGCACGTCCTGCGGCGCATCAGGGAATCCGGGCCGCTCCGGCTGCGTGAGTTCGAGGATCGGTCCCGGACCGGCTGGACGTCGGGAGGGTGGACCACCGGCAGGAACGTGGAACGGATGCTCGATGTCCTGTGGACGCAGGGCAAGATCGTCGTGGCCGGTCGGGACGGGATCCAGAAGTACTGGGAGCTTGCCGATCGATGGTTCCCGCCTTGGACACCGAAGGAACGCCTTTCGGAACGGGAGATCGTTCGGCGGTCGGCGCAACGATCTCTCCGTGCCCTCGGAGTGGCTCGGGCCCGAGACATCGACCGTCACTTCACCATCGGTCGGTACCCTGGGCTCGCCCGGACGCTGGCCGAACTGGAACGCGAAGGCACGATCGAGCCCGTCCGGGTGGTCCAAGACGGATCGGAATGGCCTGGCACATGGTTCCTCCATGCCGAGGACACCCCCCTCCTGGAGAGACTCGAGGGGGGCGAGTGGTCACCGCGGACCACCCTGCTCTCGCCCTTCGACAATCTGATCAAAGACCGGGACCGGGCCGAGTTGCTGTTCGACTTCCCCTTCCGCATGGAGATCTACGTGCCGAAGTCCAAGCGCGAATACGGCTACTACGTGCTCCCGATCCTGCAGGGGGATCGGTTGATCGGGCGGGTGGATCCCGCGATGGATCGGAGGCGCGGTGTCCTGCAGGTCCACGCCGTGCATGCCGAACCCAAGATTCGGACCACACTGGCGGCAGGGCGGGGAGTGGCACGCGCGCTCGAGGAGCTCGCCGCGTTCCTCGGCGCCCGCGACGTGGAATATACGGAGGCGATTCCGGAAGGGTGGAAGAAGGCCCTCCGATAGTCGAAGGAGATCCCTCGACAGCCTAGTTCAGCGGCGCTACCCCGAATCCGACGGCGAAGCGCTTGCACCAGATCACCGCGCTTCGATACCGGGACAGGTCCACGTTGGCCGGAACCCGGTAGTTCTGGTTGCCCTTGTTGCCCTTCAGCTTGCCCAGGTCCACGAATCGCTCCCGATAGGCCCGGTCACCCCGGCCAGCGGGGATCTCCGACAGGTACACGTGAAGGTCTGGCCCGTTAAGGGTGTCGAGCTCCTCGAGGCGGAGGACCACGGCGCCGTCCGCCAGTCTGACCAGCACGGCTCGACCGGTGGTCTCGTGCTCGAGGCTAGTGAAACTGCCACCGGCGATGGTGGTGGCTCCTGCCGGACCGGGGAACGGCGTCGACCCGGGCGGTGCCGGTGAAGCCGCCTGCACTCCTCCAGGAAGAGCTTCGTCCACAGTCGTGCTCAGGAAGGCCTGTTGTGGCTGGAACCACACCAGGACGAACGCCACCAGTCCCGCCATCACGACGCCGGCGGCAATGGACGCGTTTCTGTGACGCCCCAACCACGAGCGAAGAGCTCGCGTTCTGCCGGGAGGCCCGCCACGCCGCGACTCGACATCGATCTTGGCCACGTCCATCACCGCCGCATGATCCGATCCTCAAACGGTAGTCGCTCGTTCGTTCCCGGACCTCGCGCAAGGCCTTACGAGTTGCTTACGACCGCGCCGTGGAGCACGGTCCGTGCGTGCCCCGGTAGTAGCTTCGACGCGAAGATGCGGAACGAGCCGGCTCCAGCGATCATCGAGGCCATGAAGCGCCGTCCTCGCGTCCTGGTCGTGGAGGACGACCCGACCGTGGCGGACGTCGTCGCCAGATACCTGGAGCGGGATGGGTTCCAGGTCGAGGCCGCCGCGGATGGCCTCGAAGCGATCGATCGGGTGACGGCCGAACCCCCCGACCTGATGATCCTCGATCTGATGCTTCCCGGACTCGATGGGCTCGAGGTGTTCCGCCGAGTGAGGTCGTTCGCTCCCGTTCCGGTGATCATGCTCACGGCGCGAGGAGACGAACACGATCGAGTGATGGGACTGGAGCTCGGAGCCGACGACTACGTCGGCAAACCATTCTCGCCCAGGGAGCTGACCGCCCGGGTGAAGTCCGTGCTTCGAAGGGTCGAGGGCGCGACCGGGGTGCCGACCGAGACGCGACAGGTCTTCTCCGTTTCCGGGCTCGACGTGGACGTCGCCTCCCGGGAGGTTTGGGTCGACGCACGACCCGTCTCCCTCACCGCCCGGGAATTCGATCTGCTCGTGTTCTTCATGCGCCACCCGCACCAGGTCTTCCGGCGGGAGGAGCTGCTGGAACACGTGTGGGGGTTCACGTTCGGCGACACGTCCACCGTGACGGTTCACGTCCGTCGCCTCCGGGAGAAGGTCGAGCTCGACCCCGGCTCCCCGACAAGGATCCAGACCGTGTGGGGTGTCGGTTACCGCTTCGAGCCATGAAGCTCACCCCGCGAACCGCCTCTTACCGTTCCATCGTCGTCGTGGGGGTAGTGGGGGCCCTGGCCACCATCCTCGTGTCCATCACCTACAACATGCCCGCCGGCGAGGCTCTGCAGCTGGCCGGGATCGCCGGGGGATCGGCGCTTCTGGTCGGAGCCGTCGGCACCGCCTTTCTGCACGCGCTGCGCCGCCGGGCTCTCGGCACCCAGTTGACCGTGGCGGCGTTGACCTCGGTCGGCGCGGTGGGGGTCGGAGCGATCGTCGCGGCCAACGCGATGTTCATCTCGCAACACGATCTGCACACGCTCCTGGTGATCCTCCTGGCAGCGGGAACGGTCGGAGTACTCACCGCCCTCACGCTCGGCCGCCGAGTACGCCTCGCGGGCAGATCGCTGGGCGAGGCCGCTCGACGTATCGGGAGCGGAGACCTGGCGGTGACTGTCGCCGAGCCTTCGACAGGCGAGTTCGCCGACCTGGCTCGCGAGCTGGACGCCATGGCCCGGAGGCTGGACGAAGCCCGGAAGAAGGAGCGAGCGCTGGAAGCGTCGCGGCGAGAGCTCACCGCGTGGGTGTCCCACGACCTCCGGACCCCTCTGGCCGGGATCAGAGCCATGGCCGAAGCCCTTGAGGACGGCGTCGTGCAGGACCCGGAGACCGTCGGTCGTTACTACCGAACGCTTCGCATCGAGGCCGAACGGCTGGCCCACCTCGTGGACGAGCTGTTCGAGCTCAGCGTGATCAATGCCGGCGCCCTCCACCTCCAGATGGAACGAGCCGCGCTCGGGGACCTCGTCTCGGACGCCATCGCCGCGGCAGGCCCATCGGCTCGTGCTCGGCACGTCCGGATCGAGGGACAGCTCAAAGGCAGAGGGCCGGATCTGGAGCTGTCTCCCTCGTACGTGGCCCGAGTTCTGCGGAACATCCTGGACAACGCCGTTCAGCACACCCCGAACGACGGCGCAGTGTGGGTGGAGGCCGGCGTGGACGGGGTCGATGCGTATGTCACGGTGGCGGACGAGTGCGGGGGGATCCCGGAGCCAGTCCTCGACCGCGTGTTCGATGCCGCGTTCCGGGGTGAGCCTGCCCGGACGCCAGGGATGGACGGCGGAGCCGGGCTCGGCCTCGCCATCGCCCGAGGGATCGTGGAGGCGCACCACGGGGAGATCACCGTGCGAAACGACGGTCCGGGCTGCCGGTTCACGGTCCGGCTCCCGCTCTCCCAGCCGGGCTAAGCGGAACCTGAGGGCGTGCCTCCGGCCATCCTCGGTCGGAGGCGGCGCACGCCGAGCCACAGAACCAGCAGGGCCAGCGCGACGAGCGCGATCGGGAGTACGTACCCGAGACCGATCACCACAGCCGCGAGGACGGCGGCAATGGCGTGGATGGCCTGGTGCCAGGCACGCACGAACGTGAGGTCCTCCTTCTGCTTCGGTGCTGCGGTTGGCGACTCGGCCATCGAAAGCGTGATGGTCGACAGGTCGGTTTGATCAGACAGGACCCGGAGCCGCCCGCGGATCTCCTCGATGGCGAGCTGAACCTCCTGGAGAGTCCGCTGGACCTTCAAGCTGTCCTCGATCGTCTTCGACCGACCCATCAGTCGGAGGAGGACGCTCTCCTGAGCCTCCCAATTGCGCAGCCGGGCCTCGAGATCAACGAACTGGGCGGTCACGTCTTCACCCGAGATCCGCTCACCTCTGACCTTCCCCAGAGCCTTCAGCTCGCCCATGGCCAGCTCGAACTGCGGGGACGGCACGCGGATGATCAGGACACCGGACAGACGGCTGCCCTCGGTGGTCCTGGAAGAGGAGATGAACCCCCCGTGACTGCTGGCCACCATGGCCGCCTGCTGGAACCTTTGGTCGAAGGTGTCCTTCCTGACGTGGATGGTCAGGGTCGCCGTTTTGATGATCCGCTGGCTGATCCCGGGGAGCTGGAACTCTCGGAGGACGGCCGGTGCCTCGTCCGCGGGGCCGAACGCCGGGGCCGGAGTTGGTTCCCCGACCGCGCCTCCCGTGTCGGATTGAACCCCGCCCGCTGCTGGCTCGGTACCGTAACCACACGCGGCCCCGATCATCGCAGCGACGGCAAGGAACGAGATGAGCGCGAACCCGAGTTTCCTCCGGATGCTCAAGGGGGACCTCCCTTTGCTTTGGTTGTACGTTGGACGAGGCATCCGCAGGGTGCGTTCCCGAGGATCGGGTCGGATCAGCGCAGTGCTTTGGCTCGGCGCACGAGCTGGCGGACCCGGTCTGGCCCCATGCGAACGCCCCCTCGCTCCATCAGCAACGCAGAGATCTCGTGGCGCTGGGAGAGCGCGGTGACGGCGACGACGTCCTCGGCGCGCGAGGAATCCAGCATCCACTTCAGGGCGCTGACTTCGTCCTGGAAGATCGGGACATCCGCGGCTCCTCCGTCGATGGCGCCCGCCTTCAGTCGCTGCACGACGTCTTCGCGCTGTCTTCCTCTGAGATACGGGAGCAGCTCGGCGATGGCGATGTGGTCTGCACCGCGGGCCGCGAGATAGCCCATCCCGTGCATGATCTCGTCGGTCCGGTCTCCCGCGGACGCAAACGTCAGCCAGATATCGTTCCCGGGTCGACGAAGGCCCCGGCACGTCTCGATGAGCCCCGCCATCCCCGCCTCGTTGTGCGCGTAGTCGCTGACGGCGACCCGATCGTCCACCTCGAACAGGTTCGTCCGACCGGGGTTGCTCTCCGGGTCCAGGACGAAGGTCCTCAGTCCCTCCACCACCGCTTCCTCGGGCAGCCCGATTCCCAGAGCGGCCGAAGCGACGGCCATCGCGTTGTGCGTATTGTGCGTGGAGATCCCGGCAAGTGTCAGGGGGACGTCTTCCAGCGGCAGCAGAGGGTGTGATCGCATCCCCGAAGACAGGTAGGTGAGCTGTCCGTCGATCACGGTCGTCGCCCGGCCACCCTCGGCGACCGTGCCCCGGACCGCCGGGTGATCGGGGTCTAGGGAGAAGACCCATGGCCTCCCCCGGATGGCCCGCCGCATGGCCAGGACCCTGGGATCGTCGGCGTTGAGGACGTCCCACCCATCCGGATGCGTGATCCGGGTGATGGTGGACTTCACCTCGGCGAGCTGGTCCAGAGAGACGATCCCGTGGAGGCCCAGATGGTCGGCGGAGACGTTCGTGACCACTGCCACCGAGTTGTGCATCGTGCCGATCCCGCGAAGGAGGATCCCTCCCCGAGCGGTCTCGAGTACGGAGACGTCCACGCCGGGCTGCGACAGGGCACGAGCCGCCCCGCCGAATCCCGAGTAGTCACCCTCCTCGACGAGGCGGCCGTTGAAGTACACGCCGTCGGTGGACGAGTAGGACACGTTGAGCCCTGCCGCCTGGACCACGTGAGCGAGGGCGCGAACGGTCGTCGTCTTGCCGTTCGTCCCCGTCACCGCGATGACGGGGATCTTCGGGTCGGGGACCGAGGGCGCCGGGCCAAGTTCCGTCTCCTCGAGGCGCCGGGCCGCCTCCGCGAGCATGCGCCCCAAGGACCGCCGGGTACCGGGAACCGCGTCGAGCAGGTCCGCCACCTCCCTTCCCAGGGCTTCGGCCGAGCTCCGGTTGCGCCAGGGGTACGCCACGACGACCGTACCGTCGCCCGACGCGCGAGACCGGACCGCGAGGGAGGCCTTCGCGGCCGAGGCCAGTGAACGGGTGACGTGGGCCGCCACCCTGGCGACGAAACGCAGCCGGTACTGCGTATTGGGGGCACCCGGTCGGATCCTCGCCGAGGGTGACTCCCCGCCGGCGCTTCGAAGACCGATCGAGGCGGCCACCGAGACCGCCCGTGATTCCTCGAGCTCGAGCCACGCAGGCACGGCCAGGGTGAGCTTGATGGCCGGACGCGTGAAGTACAGGTTGGGGCCGTCCAGCACCCGAAGCTCGAGCAGCTGAACCCCCTTCCCCGTTCCCATGATCGAAGGATAACGGGGGGTCCAGGGGGGGTAGCAGCAACGAGCGAAGCGAGGCGGGTCCTCGAGGAGGAGAGGCGAAGGGGCCCACGGCGGTACCCTAGGCGGGGATGAGCGAGCTGCAGGAGGTTCTCCGCGCGATCGAGTCGGGCCGGGCCCGAGGCGAGCGGATGGCGCTCGCCACGATCGTCGGGGTGGCTGGATCGACATATCGACGGGAGGGTGCCCGTCTCCTGATCCATGAGAACGGGAAGCTGGTGGGCACCATCAGCGGAGGCTGCCTCGAAGGGGACGTCCGAGAAGTGGCCAAAGAGGTGATGGAACAAGGCGGCCCTCGGCTCCTGCACTTCGACCTCACCGCCGACGACGAGGTGGTGTGGGGTTGGGGTCTGGGTTGCAACGGCGTGATCGACGTCTTCGTGGAGCCGGCAGAGGGGGCCTTCGAGACCGCAGAGGCCGTCCGCAGAGCGGTCGACGAGCGTCGGCGGGTGGCTCTGGCCACGCTGATCGAGGCAAGCGACGAAAAGGGTCTGAGGCTCGGTTCCCGCATGGTGATCAACCCAGATGGCACGTTCGATGGGCGGCTCGGGGACGAGGCCATCGAGGAGCGCATCGTCCAGGCTGCAGTGGGAGCGCTGGATGACGAACGGTCCCGCACGATCGACTTGGATGACGGTGTTCGCGTCTTCATCGAGGTGCTGGCGCCGCCGATTCGATTGCTGGTGTGCGGAGCCGGACACGACGCCATCGCCCTGGTCCGCTCCGCAGGCGGTCTGGGCTGGCGGGTGGAGGTGCTCGACGACCGCGAAGCGTTTCTCAAGCCGCACAGGTTCCCCGAGGCCGTTCGATTCGTGAAGACCGAGCCCATCGAAGCAGCCCAGCAGGCCGGGATCGATGACCGGACCTTCGTTGTGGTCATGAGCCACAACTTCCTGAGAGACAAGGACTACCTCCGTTCGTTCCTCGGAACCAAGGTTCGCTACCTGGGGATGCTCGGGCCGTCTGCCCGGCTCGACCGCGTGCTGGCCGAGTTGAAGCGCGAGGGTTTCGAACCCGACCCGGCCGGCCTCGAGGTCGTCCACGGTCCGGCGGGCCTGGACCTCGGCGGGGACGGGCCGGACGAGGTGGCATGGGCCATCGTCGCGGAGATCATGGCCGTCTGGAATCGACGGCCGGGCGGGTCTCTCAGGGACCGGGCAGGGCCCATCCACGAGCGTCCAAGAGAGCAACAGGCCGTCGGACCCGGGACGGCCTGACGGGGCGCCGGGAAAAACCCTGCAACCGGGTGATGGCGGCCACGCATCCCACCCGCGAATTCGTCACCGGGATCGTCCTCGCCGCCGGCACGTCATCGCGGTTGGGAAGGCCCAAGCAGCTGCTGCCCCTTGCTGGAAAGCCCGTCCTCCGGCACGTGATCGACACGCTCGAGTCCACTGAGGTCGACGAGATCGTCGTCGTATTGGGTCACCAGGTGCAGGAGGTCCTCCGCGCGGTGCCCACAACCGGACGCACCCGAGTCTCCATCAACGATGAGTACGCCTCCGGCCAGTCCACGTCGCTTCGAGCGGGGCTCCGGGCAGCCAGCGATCGATCGCACGCGGCCCTGATCCTTCTGGGAGATCAGCCCGGCGTCCGGGCCGCCGCCGTGGCGATGGTGATCGAGGCGTGGCGCGGGGGCACGGCTCCGGCCGTCCAGGCCGGGTATAGAGGGGTGCCGGGCCATCCCGTCCTGTTCGACCGTTCCTTGTGGCCGCAGCTCGAGCGTGTGAAGGGAGATGAAGGCGCCCGCGGCATCCTTGCCGCTCACCGAGAGTGGCGAAGGGTGGTCGAAGTGGGAGGCCCGCCACCGCTGGACATCGACACCGAGGAGGACTTCGCGACGCTCCGCGCCGACTTCGAAGGCGTGTGACGGGGTCGCCCTTGACCTTGACGGGTTGCTCGGCAAGCTGGCAGTATTCGCCCGTCGAACGGGGATCATTGTGAACGAACAAAGCCTCCAAGCTGCCAACGCATTCCTCGGAGTAGCTTCGGCTGCCACGCGTCCTGGCGAATTCCTTGAGAAGTCGCCTGCCGACATTGGCAAGGAAGCTGGATTGCCCAATCCACTGGCGGTAGCAAGGGCGGTCCGTGCTCTGGCGGCCAGGCGCCGACTGGAGGTCGAGGATGGTCGGTATCGGCTGCTGGACGATCGTCCTCTCGACCCGGGAGAGCCCGAGTCTGTCCCGAGGGCCCCGCGGAAGCGGAAGGCCAGGCGCAAGGGCCAGGCCCGCGGGGAGGCGGCGACCGGAGACCGGCGTCCGACCTACGCGGACCTCGGTCGGGCCGTCGTGGAACGCTTCATCGAGATGGGCCGGGAGACGGCAGAGGCGACCGCGTCGGCGGAACACCTTCGACGCGAGGTGAAGGACAACAGGGCGACCCGAATCGAAGCCGAGCAACGAGCGTCCAGGCTCTTCGAACGGGTCAAGGAGCTGGAGACCAAGCTCGACATGGCCGAGGCCAATCTGCGGACGGTCCTGGCGGCGGCGCGCGGACGGGGAGCGACCGCCGGGCCCACCGACAACGAGATGGAAGCGCTCCTTCGGATCCTGAAGTCTCCGACCGGAACGCCTCCCGAACCGGCCCCCGGGGATGGAGCCGAGGCCGCGGCGGAGTGACCGCCCCTGACACCCTGACCCTGCGCAAGCTGGCGGAAGCCGGTTACGACGCGTACCTCGACGATCTGCGCGCGACCGTCAACATCGATTGCGGCACCTACATCCCAGCCGGGGTGAACAAGGTCGCCGACCTCATGCAGGGTCGCTTCCGGGACCGTGCCTGGCAGGTGGAGCGGATCCGCCATTCGCCGGCGGGAGACTCACCACAGCTCGGTGATCTCCTGATAGCGACGTTGGACGGACGGGGGCAGGGACGAGCGCTGCTCGTCGGCCATATGGACACGGTGTTCCCGGAGGGGACCGCGGCGGAGCGGCCCTTCCGGATCGAGGGCAGCACGGCCTATGGTCCGGGAGTCTCCGACATGAAGGGCGGCCTCCTCGAAGGGTTCTATGCGGTGACCTGCCTTCAGGATGCAGGGTTCGAGGGTTTCGGCTCGATCACCTACGTCTGCAATCCGGACGAAGAGATCGGTTCCCCGTTCAGTGGGCCGTTCATCCAGGAACGGGCCGCCGGCGTTTCTGCCTGCTTCGTACTCGAGGGTGCGCGCGAGAACGGCGACATCGTCTCGTCTCGAAAGGGGGTCCGGGACACGCGGATCGTGTTCCACGGCCGGGCCGCGCACGCCGGCGTGGAGCCGGAGCGAGGAAGGTCGGCCACCCTCCAGGCCGCGCACACCACCATCGCCCTGCACGAACTGAACGGCCGATGGCCCGGGGTCACCGTGAACGTGGGCGTCATGCAGGGGGGTACCCGGCCGAACGTGGTGGCGGAGCGCTGCGAGCTCCACGTGGACGTCCGGGCGGTCACCGCCAACGATTTCGAGGAGGCCATCGAGGAGATCGACCGCCGAGCCAGGGAGACCGTCGTGCCCGATGTCTCAGTGGAGATCATCGCTCAGGCCGGTTTCCCTCCCATGGAGAAGACCGAGGCGACGGCCCGGCTGGTCGAGCGGGCGAAGTCGCTCGCTGCCGAGCTGGGTTTCGAGGTGAACGATGCGGCGACCGGGGGCGCCTCTGATGCAAACCCGGTGGCCGGCATGGGCGTGCCCACGCTGGACGGCCTGGGGCCGATCGGGGGAGCCGATCACGCTCCGGGCGAATGGCTCGACCTGGAAAGCGTCGTTTCGAGGACGGCCATGCTGGCCGGCCTCATCGCCTCGTCGGCTTAGGTCATGAAGGGCCTCTGGGCCCCTTCTGAACCGTCGATCTACGCAGACCACACAGGAGAGATGATCAGTGCCACGGATTCTTCGATGAGGTCGGCAGGATTCGGATCGAGCGCCTTCCTCTCAGGTGACTCGTAGTACTCGGCGTTCTTCGCCTCGAAGGACTCCTCACCCTCATAGGACACGATCCACACGAATCGGTCCTCGCCACGGACGGTCCAGGCGCCATCCACGGTGAACCCCATCTTGCGGCGCAGGGGGAGGACCCCCGCCATCCACTGCTGCACGAACTCGGCCAGCTTTCCCTCCGCGATCCGGTACATGCGGAGCTGCGAGACCTTGGTCACCTCTCCCCTCCTTATCAAGCGGTCGTTCCAGGCCGCCCAGGGTAGCCCACCCGGTACAGTTGGAAGAGTGAGGCGGGCGGACAAATGGGAAGGAGCCGGCCTCTTCGGACCGGACTCGGCCTCCTGGCAGGTGAACAGGGAGACCACCGTACTGTTCGGAGGAGCCCGAGCCTTGTTGATGCAGGCGGCCCACCCGCTCGTCCTGGCGGGAGCTCGCCAGACGGGCTTCTACGAACGCAACCCGTGGAAACGGATGGAGCGCACGCTCCAACTGACCTTCACGTTGACGTTCGGGAGCACCCAGGAGGCGACCGAGGCGGCTCGCCGGATCAATCTGGTGCACCGGGAAGTCCACGGCATCGACTCGGTGACCGGACTCCCCTACGACGCTATGGATCCCGATCTTCTCCTGTGGGTGCACGCCTGCCTGGTCGATTCGCAGTTGCTCTTCGAGGAGCTGACCGTGGGCTATCTGGACGACGAAGGCCGGGAGCGATTCCACCAGGAGCAGATGGCAGGGGCAGAGCTTCTCGGTCTGGACCGGGAGCGGTTCCCGTCCACGGTGGCCGAGCTCCGCGACTATATCGACTCCGTCATCGCCAGCGGGACCCTCAGGGTCAGCGAGGACACGTTGAAGGTGGCCCGGTTGATCCGGCGCCCTCCGCCCGAGGTCCCCTGGCGTCCCGTCCTCAGGCAGATCGCCTGGTGGGCCTTCGCCACGCTTCCCGAACCCCTGCGCGGGCTGTACGGGGTTCGGTGGGGCCCGGTGAAGGAACTCCGGCTGCGGACAAGCCTTCGCTCGGTCAAGCTGTTGCGGCCTCTCCTGCCATCTCGATTCCGGGAGATCCTGCCTGCCCGCCGCGCAGCGGAACGGCTTGCCGTGTCCGCATCCCAGCGTCCGTGAGTGGCTAGTTCGGACTAGGTATGCTTGCCGCCGATGGGAGCCGACGAAGGGCCAGCGACCCCTCCCGAGCCCGTCCCTGATCTGGCCTGGGAACCCGATCGGGCTCGCGCGTTCGCCGACCGAACGGTCGATCTCTGGCAGGAGTTCCTCGAGCGCCTGCCCTCGCTGCCCGTATCTGGATCGTGGAACTCAGAGCAGGTGGCGGCCGGCGTGGTCCGCGCGGTGCCCGATGAGCCGCTCTCGGATGACGACCTCTTCGGCTATCTCCGGCAGATGGTGTTCGACTGGTCGATGTATCCGGGGCATCCGCGGTTCATGGCCTACATCTCGGGCTCGGGGACCGTACCGGGCGCGCCGGCCGACCTGCTGGCCGCCGGTCTAAACATGAACTCGGGAGGGTGGCGACTGGCGCCCTCGGCCACCGAGATCGAGCTGGCCCTGATCCGATGGTTCGCCGACCAGTTCGGGCTTCCGGCATCAGCCGGCGGGCTGATGGTCTCGGGTGGGGCGATGGCGAACTTCGTCGCCCTCAAGGCGGCTCGAGACGTCGGAGCGCCCTGGGACGTGAGGAGACAGGGCGTGCCCGCCGGGCCACCACTCAAGGTCTACGCCTCCACCGAGGTCCACGTGGTGACGGACCGCGCCGCGGACATGCTCGGCCTCGGGATCGACGCGGTCCGGAAGATCCCTGTCGATGCCGGCTACCGCGTTCGAACAGACCTGCTGAGAGAGGCGATCCGCACGGATCGGGCCGCTGGCTTTCACCCGATTGCCGTCGTCGCGAGCGCCGGAACAGTCGCCACCGGGGCCGTCGATCCCCTGGACGAGATCGCCGATCTATGCGCCGACGAAAGCGTGTGGTTCCATGTCGACGCGGCCTACGGGGGCCCGGCCGTCCTCGCCGAGGACCTTCGGCCGCAGGTCGCCGGGATCGATCGAGCCGACTCCATCGCCTTCGACCCCCACAAGTGGCTGTACACCCCTCACTCGGGTGGTTGCGTCCTCCTGCGCGACGGGGCGGACCTGGTCAACTCCTTCGCCGCGCTGGCCACGTACGTGTACGAGGACAAGGAACGATCGGGCCACGGCGTCGACCTGGGGATGATGGGCCCGCAGTTCAGCAGGGGGTTTCAGGCCTTCAAGATCTGGGTCTCCCTGCTCGCTCACGGCCGAACCGCGTTCGCCCGGCGGATCTCCCATGACGCCGAGCTGGCCCGGTACATGGGGGCGAGAGTTCAGGAGCGCCCGGAATTCGAGCTGGTCACCCCGGTATCCCTGTCCATCTGTTGCTTCCGATACGTCCCTCCCGGGTTGGAGGACGCGCCGGACCGCGAGGACTACCTGAACCAGCTCAACCAACGGGTGATGACCGAGATCCAATTGGACGGCCGCGCGTTCTGCTCGAACGCGATCCTGGAGGGGCGATTCGTGCTCCGCGCCTGCATCGTGAACTTCCGCACGGAGGCCGAAGACGTGGACGCCCTGCTGGACGCCGCCGCCGAGCTCGGGGCAAGCCTGGACGCCGAGCTCCGGCCGAAGCCCCTTCGCGCCTCGGCCGGTTGAGGGGGCCTTCTTCAGTCCTCGACGAAGGGCGGCCCTGATGGCCGCCCCTCGTCCTCTTCCCCTATGACCTGGCGGCGAAGATGTCCGTGTTGCCGAAGGTCGCTGGGCAATCCGTATTCGGCGCGGGCTTGGGGATGGGGTTCCCGTCAGCCAACGACTGCCGCCATGCATCCACGGCCGGACAATCGGCCGCGTCGCGAACGTCGATGTAGATCCCGATGCCGAAGTCCCTCGTGGCGGCCGCGTAGTTGTAATCCCCGAGGAACTCGCCGGTCAGGCTGTTCGCGCTGGCGCCGCGAGCATCTCCGATCGGACCTTCGAACACGTTGCTCCACCCGGTGGGGGTGCCCCCGCCTCCTACAGTGGCGTGCCGCAGGAGGCTGTTCATTGGCCGGGGGTTGGCTGTGGTCGACTGCCAGGGCACATGGAACGCGTTGTAGGTGAGGTACACGCCCGTCCCATCGGGTGAGATGGCGATCGCGGGCATGTTCGGCCGGTCCGTGGTCTGGGCGGCGTCGTTAGTGAACGCCCAGGAGTCGCCTCCGTCGATCGAGTAGGCGATCTTCACAGTCTCGTTCGGACCAGGATCCGTGTCGGACGGCGTCGGCCCCTCCTGCCAGGCGACGACAACCTCGTCGGTCGCGTCCGCTCCACTCGGCGCGCCGTTGGCGATGTCGGCGGTTGGGAAGGTCCCGTCCCGGGCACCGGCCACGCCGTCGAACGTCCGGTCTCCGCTGACCGGATCGATCAGCCCGGTCGGAGTGTAGAAGGACACCAACTCGATCTTGCCGAACGTCCGCCCTCCGGTGAACGAGCGGGACATGTAGATAGCCCGTCCGAGGTTCTTCTTTATGGCCTGCCAGAACACGTACACGACGCCCTGGCTGTTCGACCGGACCCAGCAGTCCTGCTGGCCGTGGGTGGGATTGTTCGACGCGTCGCTGATCTGTGTGGTCTTCCACGTGTCACCGCCATCGGAGGACCGTGCCACCGTAATCGGGTTTGGCAGCGCGTTCCCCTTCTCCTGGCTCCGGAACGCCGCGTAGCAGACGTAGACGTTCCCGAAGTGGGGACTGGACTCCGCGTTGTCGGCCCAGATCTGCTCATGGTCGGCGAACAGCCCGGAGTTCTGCTTCGATGCGATCACCGGATCCATCCAGGCGTCGGCGTCCCCCGAGGCCGCGGCCTGGGGGTCGTCCGTCCGAGACACGCCGATGGCCTCGAAGCCCTTGAAGGTCTCTCCCGGCGTCGAGTTGGGGAAGCGGGAGGTCAAGTTGGCGTAGTACAGCCGTGACCCGTTGACCCAGGAGAACCCATCCGGTCCGGGACGAGGACCGAAGGCCAGCGACGGGTCACCGTCGGAGACGAGGTTGTTCTCGAAGTAGTTCGGCAGGGTCCCGATCGGCCCGACGTGCGGCTCGCAAGGAGCCGGCCCCAGGCAGTGGCGGGCCGACCAACCCGAGTAGTTGGGCTGGGTCCAGTTGTGTCCGCCGTCGAAGGAGAAATAGATCCCCGAGATGCCGACGCCCTCCGTGAACGGGCACGACGTGGGATCGCCCGCGTCACAGGCCTCCAGGTCGATCTCGTCGTTCGAACCCGCGGCGAGGACCGACGGGTCGTGCGCATCGATGGCTACCGCGGGCTCGTTCTGCTTGTTCTGGGCGAAGTGATCGGGCGGGCTACCCACAGATACCTCGACATCGCTGCCGATCACGGCTGCCGCGGGGACTCCCGGTAGGGCCAGGGAGACGATCAATGAGACCGCCGTCACCATCAGGCCAAGTCGTTTCCAGCCCATGCGGGTCTCCTTTCCGATCGGGGGGGATGTGCAGCCCCCACTACGGTTCTGAGGGGCGCTCGGAACTTCGACCCTATGCCAGACGGTCGATGTCTGCAACCGCTCAGAGTGGCCGTCAGATTCAAGCCGCGCGAGTCATTCTGAGAGCCGATCGAGCCGGCTCAGCCGTTCACGAGGGCCCTGCTGATGACGATCCGCTGGATCTCCGACGTGCCCTCGAAGATCGTGTAGATCTTCGCGTCCCGGTACCACTTCTCCACCGGGAAATCCTTGATGTAGCCGTAGCCGCCCAGGATCTGGATGGCCTGCTCGGTGACCCACACGGCCACCTCCCCGGCCTTGAGCTTCGACATCGAGCCCTCGGCATGGTCCAGCGTCCCGTTGCGGGCGAGCCACGCCGCGCGATACGTGAGCAACCTGGCGGCGTCGATCTCCATGGCCATGTCGGCGAGCTTGAACGCGATGCCCTGGTTCTCGATGATCGGCCGGCCGAAGGCCTCCCGCTCCTTGGCGTAGTCCAGAGAGAACTCGTACGCGGCCCGGGCGATGCCGATCGCCTGGGCCGCGACAGAAGGCCTGGTCACCTCGAAGGTCTTGAGGGCGGCCGACCTCCCCAAGGCGGTTCCGTTGGCCCTGGCCTGCTCCAACTTCGCCTCGAGCCTCTCGACCCCTCCGACCACGTTCTCCAGGGGGATGCGGCAGTCCTCCAGGAGCACCTCGGACGTGTCGGATGCCCGGATGCCAAGCTTCCTCTCCTTCTTCCCTGCCCGGATGCCGGGCGTATCCGGTCCGATCACGAACGCTGCCTGGCCGCGGTGCCCCAGCCCGGGATCGACCGTGGCCACCACGATGTAGACGCTGGCCACCCCGCCGTTGGTGATGAAGATCTTCTGGCCGTTCAAGACCCACCCGTCTTCGTCCCGTCTGGCGGTGGTCCGGAGGGCCGACACATCCGATCCCGCGTTGGGCTCCGTCACGCACAGCGCGCCAACCTTGGGGTCCTCCGGGGTGCCGAACATGACCGGAGCCCACTTCATGAGCTGCTCGGGCGTGCCACTGTAGGCGAGTGTGGCAAGAGGCAGTCCCGATCCCCAGATGCCAAGGGAGATCCCCGCGCATCCCCAGCACGTCTCCTCCTGGCAGATGGGGAACATCAACCCCGTGGGGTCGGCGGCCAGCGTCTCCATGTAGAACTCGAGGCCGTACAGGCCAACCTCGGAGGCCCTCTTCAGGACGGGCCAGGGAAACTCCTCGGACTCGTCGTATTCGCCAGCGACCGGCCGGATCTCCTTCTCGGCGAACTCGTGGACCCACTTCTGCGTGGTTAGGTGGTCCTCGGAAAGCTGAAAGTCCATGTCCGCCACTCCTCCCGGCGCACCCGATCTATGCTTATGGGCCTAACTTACTGTTCGGTAGGTTACCCGTCGGTAATAATACCCCACATGGGCCGAACCCAGTCCTCGCTCACCCGGAGTGCCCGGCGGCGGATGCGGGCGCCTGAACGGCGAGCCCAGCTCCTCGACGTGGCCCGCCGCGTCTTCGGCACCTCGGGGTTCCATGCGGTGTCGATGGAGACCGTGGCCAAGGAAGCCGGGGTCACGAAGCCCATCCTGTACGACCACTTCCCGTCGAAGAAGGACCTCTATCTGGCGCTCATCGACGCCGATCTGGCCTTGCTGCACGAGGACGTCCGTCGTGCCCTGGACTCGCCCGAGGGGAACCGAGAGCGGATCCGGGCCAGCTTCCAGGCCTACTTCGACTTCGTCGACGAGCACGCGGAAGGCTTTCGCCTGCTTATGCAGGAGACCGTCGGAGCAGAGGACGAGTTCCGCGAGCGCGTGGCGGAGGTCCGGGATCAGATCCTCGCGGAGGTGGCCGAGCTGATCGTTCGGGAGTCGAAAGGGCTGTTGGATCGGCAACACGCGGAGATCGTCGCCCTGGCCCTGATCGGCATGGTGGAGACCGTCGCCCAGCGCGATCCCGGCGGCCCGTCGGAGAAGCGCCACGAGGCCGTGGACGTGCTGGTCCGCCTGGCCTGGCGGGGCATCACCGAGCTCGTCTAAGAGACCGCAGGACGCCTGGATCTTGCCAGCTAGCTCCTCGTCGAGCCGTACCTCTTCTTTTCTCGCCCCGACATATGCCGGTAGATCGGCAGCCCGTACCAGAACCATACGAACCATCCCGCGATCAGGCCCGTGATGATGGACGCGGGAACCAGGTGGTAGATCACGTCTGTGACCAGGAAGACCACCTGGACGATGGCGATGGCGAGGAACACCGTGCCCGCGATGGCCATCCGGTTTGCCGAGAACAGCATCCGTTCCTTCTCCCCGGCGCGGAAGTGGATGCGGTGGTAGATGGACGGGGCGATCAGCAGGGCTGTGGCAAGGGTCGTAGCCAGAAGTGACCCGAGGTACACGGCGCGCTGTGCCGTCGTCACCCTGCCGAAGCCCTGACTGAACGGAAGGATCAGGAGGAAGCCGAACAGGACCTGAACCCCGGGGAGGACCACGCGGAGCTCATTCAGGAGCTCGAGGAGCTCCCGATCCACTCGCTCCTTGGCGTCCTCATCCGGCATCTCCGGGACCCGTCCGCGTTACAGGTTGCCCCGCTCGGCTTGCTCGCGCTCGATCGCCAGGAAGAGCTCCTTGAAGTTCCCCAGCCCGAAGCCCTTCGAGCCGTGGCGATCGATGATCTCGTAGAAGACGGTCGGGCGATCCTGGACGTTCTTGGTGAAGATCTGCAGGAGATATCCCTCCTCGTCCCGGTCCGCCAGGATGTTGAGGCGCTCCACGTCGTCCATGCTCTCGTCGATCTTGCCGATCCGGTCCCGGAGAGACCCGTAGTAGGTCTTGGGCACGCGGATGAACCGGACCCCGCGGCGGGTGAGCGCATCCACCGTCTTGACGATGTCCTTCGAGAGCATGGCGATGTGCTGGACCCCCGGACCCCGGTAGAACTCCAGATACTCGTCGATCTGGCTCTTCTTCTTCGAGGGCGCCGGTTCGTTGATGGGCAGCTTCACCCGGCCGACACCGTCCCACATCACCTTGGACATGAGAGCGGTGTATTCGCTGGAGATCTGGTCGTCGCGGAAATGGACGAGCTGGTCGAACCCGAGGACCTTGGCGTAGAACTTTGCCCACTCGTTCATCTTGCCGAGCTCGACGTTGCACACGATGTGATCGATCAGCTCGATCCCGACGTCGGGTCCCTCGTCGGCGATGGATGGCTCGGCGCGATAGCCGGGGAGGAACGGCCCCGAATAGTTCTCGCGTTCGATGAACGAGTGGATCGTGTCTCCGTAGGCCGCGATGGCCGATCGGATGACCTTGCCGTGTTCGTCCTCGGTGGCCGTCGGCTCCAACACCCCTGTGGCGCCCTGCTCGGTGGCATAGCGGTAGGCGTACGTCGCGTCAGGAACCCGGAGGGCCACGTCCTTCACCCCGTCCCCATGCCTCAGCACGTGTTCGGCGATCGCGCTTTCCGGCCCCATTCCGCCAGTCATCACCAGGCGCGCGTCGCCCTGCTCCAGCAGCCATGAGGCTCGGTCGCGCACCTTCGTCTCCGGGCCGCAGTAGCCCGTTACCTTGAAGCCGAAGGCATGCGAGTAGAAGAACGCCGCCTGCCTGGCGTTGCCCACGTAGTACTCGACGTGATCGATCCCCATCAGGGGCATGACGTCGGCTTTCCGATCCGTGCCGGGAGAAATCTCTACGTCCTGTGCCATGGTTTGCCCTCCTGCTGCTCTTCTTCCGACTATACCCCCGGCACCACCATGGCTCTCCTCCAGGCCCCCCGGGAACAGCGGTCACGGCCACGCCGCGAAGACGGTACCGTGCCCATGCTCCGCGGCCAGTGCGTAACTCACCTTGACTCGCTCCTCCAGGACCCCGGAGCGAAGATCGGCGGCGAGCGCGTCGAGGCCTTTGCGACGCTGCTCCTCGTCAAGGCGATGCCAGAACGACGTGTTGCGCAGGTACGCCGGTCCGGCGAGGTGGTTGGCGCTCACATGTAGGGCATTGAGGGAGCCATCCACGGTGTCCGTGTACACGTACCGGTCGCTCAGTATCTCGGAGAACCCTGCGCTCCGAAACATCGCTTCGACGTCCTGGGCTGCAGGCCTGGACGTGATCTCATCCTCCAAGCCGAAATACTCGAACACGAACAGGCCGGCGGCGTTCTCCTGCGTGAAGGCCGTGAGGACCAGGGGCCCACCCCTGAGCACGCGCCTCCCCTCGACCAGGGCCGCTCCGGGGTCTGCGAAGAGATGGATGGCGTTGACCATCACCGCGCAATCCCAGGTGGCGTCGCGGAAGGGCAATCGTTCGGCCTCGCCGGCCACCGCCCGCCCAGGGCTGATCTTGCCGGCCACGTTCGCGAGCATCTCGATCGAAGCGTCCAGGACCAGCGGCCCGAATCCCCGGGCTTGAAACACCTGGGCGTAATTCCCGGTGCCGCCGGCGATGTCGAGGAGCGAGCGCCCCTCGGCGGGTCCGAGATGCTTCGAGAGTGCCCGGACGACGGTGGGGCTGGCCCCTCGGGTCCGGTCGTACGTCCTGGCCTGGATCTCATAGTGACCCGGTCGCCGGGGCCGAGGTGCCTCCTCCACGGAGTGAGAATCTCATGAACGGGCCCGACCCAAGCCGCCGGCCGCGACGAACCCGGGC
>JBKPAF010000009.1:0-10673 GCA_046726275.1 Actinomycetota bacterium | reverse complement strand
CTTCGGCCTCGGTTAGATTCTCGGGTCGTGCTGACGAACCGCTCTGCGCCGCCGGTCACCGTGACCCCAGTCCTCATCTATCCAGACGTACGGGCAGCGGTGGCGTGGCTCGAGTCAGCCTTCGGCTTCGAGGAACGGGTGGGTGCGTGTCGGCGAAGCGCACCGCGCCCAGCTGCGGGTCGGAGCGGACGGCGCCATCATCGTCGCAGACGAGCGAGGTAACCAGGTAACACCGACGGGAGGCACCGCCACTCACGTCATCAAGGTGCGTGTGGCCGACGTCGACGCGGCGTTCGCACGTGCCGTCGACGCTGGCGCACGCAGCCTCGAAGAACCGACGACCCACCCGTACGGCGAGCGCTCGTGCATGCTCGAGGACATGAACGGCCGTCGCTGGGAGCTGACTCAGACCGTGCGCGACGTCGAGCCGGAGGAGTGGGGCGGAATCACTGTGGCGCCGTGGTGAGCGCAGGTCTCTGGTGGCCACGTTCGCGCTGATCCACGGCGCGGGCGACGTGGGCTGGTACTGGCACCTGGTTGAAGCCGAGCTACGGGAACGAGGCCACGACGTCGTGGCACCTGACCTTCCGTGCGACGACGATTCGGCCGGCCTGTCCGACTACAGAGACACCGTGTTGGAAGCGATCGGTGACCGCACACGTCTGGTCGTGGTGGCGCAATCGTTCGGGGCATTTACGGCCCCGCTTATCTGCGACGCGAGGGCGTGTGAACTGCTCGTGCTGGTGGCGGGCTTGGTCCCCGCTCCCGGCGAGGCAGCGAAGGACTGGTGGGCGAACACGGGATACGACCGGGAGGAGCACGAAGAGTACGAGGACGAGATCGCCCTCTTCTACCACGACGTTCCGCCCGAGCTGGCCTCCCAGGCCCTGAAGCGGGCGCGGGCTCAGTCCGACACGCCCACTCGGGAGCCGTGGCCCCTCAAGTCGTGGCCCGAGGTTCCGACCCGGTTCGTTCTGTGCCGCGACGACCGACTTCTCCCGGCCACCTTCCTTCGCCGAGTCGTAAGGGAGCGGTTGGGTCTCTCTCCGGACGAGATCGATGCCGGACACTGCGTCGCCCTCAGCCGGCCGCGGGAGCTGTCGGATCGCCTGGAGTCATATCTCCCCCTTTGAATTAGGGGGAACATGCTCGAATCCCGCGTCCCCTGATGGCCGGGTGGATGAGATACGGTTACTCCGCCCTGGAGGGATGAGGGGACGACGATGAGCGAACAGTCGGGTACGGTCGCAACCGAGGCGCCGAAGAAGCGGAACCGGCTGGGCCTCCTGCTGGCGATGGCGATGTTCGTGCTTGTCGTCGATACGTCCCTGATGAACGTTTCGATCTCCTCGGTGGTGCAAGACCTCGACACGACGGTCAGTGGCGTCCAGTCAGCGATCGCCCTCGAGGCGCTCGTGTCGGCGGCGTTCATCCTGATCGGCAGCAAGATCGCGGACCTGTTCGGGCGAAAGCGGGCTTACGTCCTGGGTCTGCTCGGCTACGCGATCGGGGCCCTGTCGATGACACTCGCGCAGAGCGTCGTGCCAATCATCATCTTCTGGGCGATCCTCGGCGGGCTCGGAGCGTCGCTGCTGCTGCCGTCCATGCAGTCGCTGATCCACGGGAATTTCGACGGAGCGGCCAGGAAGAAGGTCTACGCGCTGGTGGGCGCATCGGCCGCCATCGCGGCTGCCGTGGGTCCGCTTCTCGGTGGCTTCATCACCACCTACCTGTCGTGGCGCGTGGGGTTCGCGCTCGAGGTCGTGATCATCGGCATCGTGCTCTCGGGGATCCGGCTCGTCCGAGACGTCCCCTACACGGGCCCCCGGCAGGTGGACCTGGTCGGCGCCATCCTTTCGGCCGTCGGCATGGGCGGGGTCGTGCTCGGGATCCTCGTGTGGCAGGAGGGCGGCGAGGCCGTGGGTGCGCTCATCGCGATCGGCGCCGTCGCCTTGGCCGCGCTCGCCTATTGGCTGGTCCGCCGCAAGCGCGCCGGCAAGCCGACGCTGCTGGACCCTGGGCTCTTCTCTTCGAAGATGTTCAGACTGGGGATCTCCGGCCAGATGCTCCAGCAGATCTCCCTGGGCGGCCTGATGATCGCGCTTCCGATCTTCTTGCAGATGGTGCTCGAGTACAACTCGATGCTGACGGGCCTCTCCATCGCCCCGCTCTCCCTCACCATGTTCGGCATGGCGCTACTGGCCGGAAAGCGGGCAGGGAAGCGGCGACCCGCCAGCGTCATCCGGCTGGGGTTCGGGCTGCTGACGCTGGGGATGGTGCTGCTAATCCCGATCGTTCCTCGCGCTGGATCGGGCTGGGCCCTGCTGGTCCCGTTGATGATCGCCGGAGCGGGGTTGGGTCTGTTGGTGTCCCAACTCAACAACTACACCCTCTCGCCGATCACCGAGGAGCGGGTAAGCGAGGCGGCCGGCGTGAACTCAGCGGCGGGTTCGTTCGGGTTGTCGTTCGGGCTCGCGTTCGCCGGCGCCATCATGCTGGCGACGCTGTCGCTCGCGTTCACGCGGATGGCCGACTCGAGCAGCGTACTCCCTCCCCAGGATAAGCAGCGTGTCGCGGTGGCGCTGGAGGAGGATGCAGAGTTGATGAGCAACACGCACCTCGAGGAGCTGCTCGCGGACGAGCCCCCGGCAATCCGAGCAGAGATCATTCGCATCAACACGGATGCGCGCCCGCTGGCCCTTCAGATCGCCCTGCTCGTCCCGATCATCGCGAGCGCCATCGGGTTGATCAACTCATTCCGAATGATGAAGCTGCCGGACCCGGAGCCATCAGAGGCCGCGGAGATGACTCTGGGCGGCTGACGGCTCTTCCCCGATCTAGGCGTCGCGGCGCCGCACGAGCCACAACGCTGAAACAAGCGCGATCGCGGACCACGCAACCGCAACGCCCAGGCCGGCCCAACTGCCGATCGGGACGCGGTCAACGCGTAGCACAGTCCGGGTGAGGTACGGTACCCGCCGTGCGGATCCTGAACGTCGGTGTCGAACAGGTCGGATTCTCGCAAGACGGGCGCAACGTGCTCATGGGGCGCGGTCGAGATGTCGTGACCGGCTGGACGATCGCCTTCGTCGTTCCGGCCGCGGATCGCGCGCGGGTCCTCGGCGACGTCCGCGCGGGCCGGAGGCCCGTCGTCGCAGTCCCTGAGGTCGACGCGATGCCTTGGGCTTCGGCGTCACGCGTTCAGTGGGAGTGACGCGCGGCGACGCACCGTTCTGAGCCGACCAGGCTGTAGGCGAGATCGGCGCCGACGACCGTTGAGCCGGAGCGGACGATGTCCTAACTCGTGGGCGATCGAGAACCGCTGAGCTCGGTTCGGCCCCTCGGTTCGACCGACCCTGCGCGTTCACAAGTGGGGTCGCTCGTGCGATGTATGGATGGGAGGATCAACCGGCACATGCGCGATCACCACGCACGGACGGACGCGGAACTGCTGGAGGGGGCTGGCGTTGACCCGGCCGCCTTCGGCGAGCTCCACGATCGACACGCGGAGGCGATCTACCGCTGGGCCCGGCGGGAAGGCCTTTCGCAGGCCGACGCGCTCGACTTGGTCGGCGAGCTGTTCGCGCGGGCCTGGGTCGGATGGAAGCGCTTCCGCGACCCGGGCGACGGCAGCGCCGCGCCTTGGCTGTTCGGGATCGCTCGGAACCTGGCCGCGTCGCATCGCCGGAGCGGGCGGATCGAAGCAAGAGCCAGGAAGCGCCTGCGCTTGCCCCCGATGGAGGAGCCCGATGCCAGCGAAGGCGTCGAAGAACGGGTCGACGCCGTCGCTGCCCGCGACGAGCTCGTCCGCGCCTTCCAGGACCTCCCCGAACATCATCGCCATGCCATCCGGCTACGAGTCGTGGATGGGCTCGGATATCCGGACATCGCGCTGCGGCTCGAGTGCTCTGAGACCACGGCCCGCAAGTGGGTCTCGCTGGGCCTGCGCTTCCTTCGCACTCGGATGGAGATGGCCCGATGACCATGAGAGAGGAGCTGATCGACGTGACGACGCAGCTCGCACGGATGCGAGACGAACTGGTTAGGGCCATCGCCGCCGACCAGTCGCGTTCACGGCGACGCCGCCGCCGGACCAGGGTTGCCGCTTTGGTCCTGGCCGCGACGATGGCCACCGGGACGGCGGTGGCGGCCACGACCGGGCTGTTCTCGCCCGCTCCGCCGGAGGTTCAGGACGTGTTCCATGGACTCGACGGCGTCGACGCGTCGAAGGCGGTCGAGATCGGGGTGATAGACGAGCACACGGCCTACGCCGCGCCCAGCGAGGACGGGTCGTTCTGCCTGTACTTCGCCCCGGGCGAACGCAGCGGCCCCAGCGGCGATGTGTGCGTCCGGGACCCGGTCCAGCCCGGGCAGATCGCGCTCGCACCCCTACTCGGCCACGACGGGGGATTTGTGTTCGGTCGCGTGGAGCCAGAGACCGCCACGACCGTACAGCTCCAACTCCCTGGTGGCGAGTCAATCGCGACGGAGGTCGCCGCGGATGGCTTCTTCCTGGTCGAATTTCCCCAGAGCGTCATGGACCTCATCATGCCGGGTGGGTCCCTCGAGATGACCGCGCTGGACTCCATGAGCGCGACTGCCACGGATGCCGATGGCACGGTCGTTGCCCACTCCAGGGCTGCCTACGAGAAATCGGTTGTTCCAGGGGCGGAGGCCACACCGACGCCCTAGCGCAAGTCTGGTCACCCGATCACTGGCGGGCGCCCCGGACCGTTCGGCGTCCGAGTCGGACACGGCGGTAGGCTTCATCGGCCGTGGCAACCTGGGCTGAGTTCGCGAACGCCGAGCCGGATCTGGCCGCCTTCGCCTGGGAACGGATGGAGGGTCGGATCGTGTACCAGGCGACGCTCCGGCTCGACGGCGGACCACGCGTGCACCCGGTCTCTCCTTGGCTTGGCGCCGGGCTGCTGTGCGTCTCGTTCCGAGACACGAGCCCGAAAATGCGCGAGGTGGCACGGGACCCGCGCTACGCGTTGCACACGGCGCAGCCGTGGGAGGACCACGCTGGCGAATACGGCGAGTTCATTGCGCGCGGATGGCTCGAACAGATCTCCCCGTCCCACCCCGCGGTGGTGGCCCGCCCAGGCCAGACCCCCTACGGGCTGATCCACTACGCGTGCTCGATCGAGGAGGCGGTGGCGACGGAGTACTCGGATGATGAGATGCCCGTCTATCGACGGTGGAAGCCGTCCTCAGGCGAGGCGACCGGGTGAGCCGTGGGGCTTTGAAGGGTCGGGCAGTCGCGGACTGCCGGATTTCGGTGCGGCAAGCGTTCCGAGCCGACGGAGGAGCTCTAGCTGCTCCTCCGTGTATCGATGGTAGAGACCCCGGTAATGAGCGATGTGCCCCTCGTACACCTGCTTCACCATGAGAACGCCTCGTGGCGTGGCCCGGACCAGAACCCTGCGGCGGTCGACGGTGTCGCGCGTGCGTTGCACCAATCCCGCGCGCTCGAGGCGGTCGCGGGTTCGACCGCGGCGAACTGACCGGCCAGCCCGATCGACGATCGAACGGCGTCCGGTTGACGAACGACGTCGTGCCCGAAGACGCGAAGCGTGCCGGCGCCCGGCTTGATCAATGTGGCGATGCATCGCACGAACGTGGTCTTGCCGGCGCCGTTGGGTCCGAGCACGGCAAGGATCACTCCCTGCTCCGCGAACAGATCCACCTTGTCACATCGGCCAGGCCATTTCGGTCAATTTGGTAACAGACCCTCAAGGAGGGGAGCCCATTCGATGGACCAGTCCGAATGGCTGGCTGAACGCTTCGAGGACCACCGCACGCGCCTCAGAGCGGTGGCCTACAGGATGCTCGGCTCGCTGGCGGAGGCCGACGACGCCGTCCAGGAGGCGTGGCTCCGGCTCAACCGCTCCGACGCGAGCGAGGTCCAGAACCTGGGCGGATGGCTGACCACGGTCGTCGCCCGGATATGTCTCAATATGTTGCAGTCACGCAGGTCGCGGCACGAGGAATCGCTCGATGCTCATGTGCCCGACCCCGTCGTGAGCTCTGACGGAGCGACCGACCCCGAGGAGCAGGCGCTCCTCGCTGACTCGGTCAGTCTTGCGATGTTGGTCGTGCTCGAAACGCTCGGCCCCGCCGAGCGGCTTGCCTTCGTGCTGCATGACATGTTCGATGTGCCCTTCGACGAGATCGCCCCGATCGTGGGACGCTCCCCTGCTGCCGCCCGGCAGCTGGCGAGCCGTGCTCGTCGAAGGATCAAGGGTGCGGCGCCGGTTCCCGACACCGATCTCACTCGCCAACGAGAGGTCGTCGACGCCTTCCTCGCCGCGGCGCGCGCCGGTGACTTCGAGGCGCTGCTTGATGTGCTGGACCCGGACGTCCTGCTCCGGGCCGACGGCGGAGCCGTGACGCCCGGAGCATCGCGGGTGATCCGCGGCGCCGCTGCCGTCGCAGGGCAGGCGCTCGCGTTCTCACGGCGACTAGGCCCTGGCGTCGTTGTCCGACCTGCTCTGGTGAACGGAGCCCCCGGATTCGTGTCTCGCACTCCGGATGGCCGCCCGTTCTCGGTCATGGGCGCCACGGTCTCCCGGGGAAAGATTGTCGAGATCGACATCCTCGCCGATCCCGTGCGGCTCGCCCAGCTCGACCTCGCAGAGCTCGACGACCAATGAGCTCGGGATCCGTTGACTCTCCGCCCCACACGAGGCTGGATGCGCTCACGTCGGCTCTCCAGGTACTCCGCGAGTTGGACATGCCCCCGGACGAAGTCGCCGCCATCGTTGCGGCCGATCAGCCCTTGATCGTCCATGCGTACATCGAACTGCATCGAGAACGACTGGAGGAGAGGTTCGCCAATCAAGTGCGGATACTCGAGCGCTTGGAACGGATCCTGACTCGGCGATCCTGGAGCCTGCCGCTTCCGGGTCCGGGCAAGTCGTCTAACTGGCTTGGCGGAGGATCGGCTGGCTTATCGCGAGCAGGTTGCCCTCGCTGTCCTTGAACCAAGCGGCTCGCTCGCCGACACCCTTGCTCGGATAGTTGTCGGGGATTTCCGTGAGCCCCCCGACTGTCCTTAGCCCCGGCAGGTCGTACTTCTCGAACACCACGCCTCGGGCTTTGAGTAGCGCGACGGCCGCCTCGATGTGGGCGACCTCCCAGGCCATCTGGGTGTGGGATCCGGAGGGAGTGCCCTCGGATAGGAACAGCGCGAACTCTCCGCGCGCGCAGCGGTAGAGCAGGCCACCGGGCCGCTCCTCATCAGGCTCCAAGCCCAGCTTCTCGGCGTAAAACTCTCGGGCCCGTTCGAGATCCTGCGCAGGCAGTCTCGCGGCCACCGCACCTTTCTCGAGCATGTCGGCGATCCTCCTTCGCTGTCGCCCCGGGGGGGTGCGAACTTCATGGCCAACCGGCGTGCGGCACGGCGACACGGGCGGTCAAGATCTGACCCGTCTTAGCCTGCACCAGCTCGTCGATCCTGTCCGGACCGAACCACTTCGCTACCACCATAAAGAGCGTCCTGCCGTCCTCGCCGCCGAGCATGCACGCGAAGCAGGGGCGGTCGAGCTCGATCCGACCGAGTACCTCACCACCCTCGCGGACGCGTAGACAAACACCTCCTTCGTCCGGGCCGACGTCGCTGCACCACACGGCGCCTTCCGCGTCGATGCAGATCCCGTCGCCCGTGACGTCGGCCCACTGACGCCGCTTCGACAGGCCGCCGTCGGCGGCGATATCGAAGGCGGTGAGCCGACGAGCGAACGATTCGGCGACGATCAGCGTGGCGTTGTCCGTGGTCACCACCATGCCGTTCGGGAAGGCCAGATCATCGGCGACCTCGCGGGCCTCGCCGTCGGGCGTGACGACCGCGATCTTCCCCGGCGCCTTTCCGCTGGCCACGATGTCGTTGAAGTCCGCGAAGTCGAAGTTGATCGTGTTGACGTAGATGTCGCCGCGTCCGTCGACGGTGATCTCGCTCCAGCCGTAAGGCGAGATGTGGCTCAGGTCAGCGTGCCGGACACGAGACCCGTCCGGCTCCACTCGGATCAGCTCCTCGCCGGTGATCAGCGTTCGTCCGTCCGGGAGCCAGTTGGCGGCCCAGCCGCTACCCCCACCGCCGGGTCCCATGACTTCGCTGTACCCGTTGAGGTCGACCGCGACGATCTCGTTGGTTCCCCAGTTGGAGAACCAGAGGCGGCCGTCGTGCCATCGCGGTGACTCGCCCATGCCGAGATCGCTCAACAGGACGCGTGTCTCCCCGGTGGACGACTCGTGCGGCATCACGGCCCTCTCATCTAAACACCTGTGAGAAGCGAACGTCGATCGACCGGTCATGGAGGGGCGAAGCTCCGCCGCTCTCGCAGGTAACGATGGGAGAGACCCGGTAGTGAGCGATGGCCCGCGTCCGCCTCTTTCAATTCGGTGAGCACTTCGATAAATAGGGGACGTGAGCGAGCAGGCGCTCAATCCTGTCCTTCCGGAGGGGGTTGATAACGAGGGCTATACGAGGATCCGGGGGCTCATGCGATTCTCCGTCCTGCGGGTCTGGGGAAGCGATCACGTGATCGCGGGGATGGATCCCTGGGTCGTAGTGGATGAGGCCTGGGCCTCGATGGCCCAGAACGGGTTCCGCTCGGAGGGGCCGTTCCTTCCCTTCGCGCTCCGGGTCGCGCAGAACAAGGCGCTGGATGCGAAGAACCGCGCCGAAGCACGGCGGCGAGACCGGTCGCTCGACGAGCCGATCGCGATGGTCGGCAGCGACGCCGAGCCCCTGGTTCTGGCCGACGTGACGGCGGGTTCTCCGGGGGCGGACGCCGACTACTTCTCGAGGATCGAGCACATTGAGGTGCTCCAACGGCTAGCGCTGGCCGAAGAGGCGATCCGCCGGGTGCTCTCGGAGTTGGAGCGCACCTCCTTTCTGGCGGTCCGTGTTTCGGGCAAGAGCCGGGCCGCCGTCGGGCGCGAGCTCGACCCACCCATCACGGGGCAGCGGGTGGGGCAGATCATCGCGGCGGCGACCATGAAAATCAAGGCGTACATCGATGAGCATGGGGATGTGAGGACGTGAGCGGATCCGAGGATCGTGTACAGGAGGCGCTGGCTGCGTATCTCGAGCATCTGGAGCTGGGCGGTCCGGAGCCGGACGCCTCCCACTTGACTGCCGAAGAGCGCGAGAAGCTGCAGGGCCTGATCGGGCTCCTCAACCAGACGGAGGGCATTGCGTTCGGTCGCGGTCAGGACGAGCCTCGGATCGAGGTCTCGGCGGCGACCGAGGCCGGCCGGCGGCTCCTTGCGGCGCTCGCCGATTCCTTGCCGCCGGCGGCGAAAATCACCACCGATCCTGCCGTCACGACCATGGGCGTGCCCAGCTTTGACGCGGTGGAGGGGTGGGTGGTCGGGACGTTCGGGGGCCGCATCCGCGTCTGGCTGCTCGGGAGAAGCGGTGGGCTCGATGCGAGCGATGAGTGGCTGGGCCCCCTGGCCCGGCTCTTCCGTCTGCTACCCGACACCACCGCGATGGCAATCGTCGACCCCGAGCTGTCGTGCCTGATCGTCCAGCCGGAGGATTGCGCGCCGACGATCGAGGTGCCGCGCGGGTCACTCGTCTCGCGCCGCTTCCGGCGGCCCGTCCAACCGGTTGGGGAAGCGATTTCGGCTTTCCTTCGCGAGCTGATTCCTTACTGGGAGCCGATCGAGCACATCCCCCAGCGGGCAGTCCCGACCATCGAGGTGGCGGAGGACGTTCGCAACCGCGCCACCCAGGCCGTCCAGGATCAAGTCGCTACTGGGGGTCGTGCCCGCAAGACGAATCCCAAGCGAAAGGCATTGACGGAGCTGGGAGACAAGCATGCAGCCGGTATTGCCGACCTCGTGGTCGGGGTGCATGAGGGCCGGGTGCAGCCAGATGGTGTGGAGGATGCGTTGAAGAGACTGGCGGGAAGCCGATGATCCAGCGTCTGGAGCTTCAGAACTGGCGAGCCTACGACCGGCTCGATCTCGAGCTGGGGCCGGGCGCCACGTTCGTCGTGGCCTCCAACGGTATCGGGAAGACGTCGCTGATCATGGCCGCCGCGTGGGGGATCTTCGGCGATATCGCCGGCGTGAAGGGCGTCGAGGAGATCCGGGGTCAGGCCGAGAGAGCGACGGTGAAAGTAGAGCTTCGCCTTCCCTCCGGAGACACGCTGGTCATCACGCGCTCGGTCGACCAGCGGGGTCGTGTTGCGATCGAGGCGAGTGTCGGTGATCGAGCCCTCAGCTCGCAGGAGGAGATTGAAAGTGTGCTCTCCGCCGAATTCGGGGCGGACGCCCGCGTGCTCGCCCAGCTGACGGTCATGATCCACGGAGGGCTCCACGAGACCCAGGGCGAGTTCACTCTGCAGGACCACCTTGCCGGGCTGTTCGGGGTGCGTCCGCTCTTCGATGCGGCGGCGCGCGCTGAGGCCGTGGCAGCCGAAACGGCCAGCGCTTTGAGGAAGACGAAGATCGTCGAGCGCAAGGACCAGCGGGACCAGGAGGAGCTCCTCGCCGACCTAAGGGCCGCAGAGCAGGGCCTGCTCGCGGCCAATCAGACTCGCGAACAGGCAGTCGCTGTGCTCAACGACGCCTCCGAGCGGCTGCGCGGCGCGCTCGAGTGGTCAACCTATCGGACCGCCCTGGCCGAGCGAGACGCGAAGCTGAGGGCGTACGCGGAA
>JBKPAF010000008.1:0-17228 GCA_046726275.1 Actinomycetota bacterium | reverse complement strand
GGTCCGGTCGTCCCGGGCTCTGGAGGGAGCGCTGGCCGAGCGCGAGGCCGCCATCGGCTCGCTTCGGGCCGCGGCCGACGTGGTGAAGGCCTCGGAAGCCCGTCTCCGGTTGCTCCTGGACGCTGCTGTGGACGGCGTGGTTGAGCTGGACGCCCGGGGCATGGTGGTCAGGGCGAACGGAGCCTTCTGCTCGATGGTCCACCTTCCCCCGGAGGAGATCCTAGGGCGGCCCTGGCTCGAGATGGTCAAGCGGAGCGGGGGCAGCGACTCGCTGATGTCGCTGCCAGAGACCGGGGAGGCCACGGTGGTCAGCGAGAGCGGGACGCTGTATCTGGAGGCGCGGTCGTCGAAGGTGCCGACGTCGCCGCCGGGCACGCTCCTGATGATCCGCGACGTGACCGCGAGCAAGACCGCGGAACAGACCATCCGGACGTTGTTCCAGTTCCTCCAGGACCGGGACGAGGACAGGACCAGGCTGCTTCAGCGGAGCAACGCGGCCATCGAGGCCGAACGCAACCGCATCGCCCGGGACCTCCACGACGGTCCGATCCAGGGTGTGTCGGCAGCCTCACTCTCCCTGGAGGCGGTCAAGCTGATGATGGAATCGGGCGAGACGGCCCGGGCCTTGGACACCCTCAAGCACATCTGCGAGGAGCTCGGCGAGGAGGCGTTCAGCCTCCGCCGGATCATGAGCGACCTGCGTCCTCCGCTACTCGAGCAACGAGGCCTCATCCCCGCGGTGCGCGAGCTCTGCGACAAGTGGCAGCGGGAGATGGCGATCCCGGTCCGGGTCATCGCCGACGCGAGCGGTCCGATCCCGAGCGACGTGGAGACCCTCGCCTACCGGGTGGTGCAGGAGTCCATGTCGAACGTGAAGAAGCACGCGGCTGCCAAAGAGGTGACGATCCGGATCGAGGCCTCGGCCGGGTCGCTTCGGGTGGAGGTCAGAGACAACGGTAGGGGGTTCGATCCGGAGGCGGTACGAGAGTTCCTCCGGGCGGGCAAAGTGGGGCTCGCCTCCATGCGGGAGCGGGCGGAGCTTGCCGGGGGGACCCTGACCGTCAAGAGCGCCCCGGACACGGGCACCTCCGTCACCGCGACGATCCCCTTCGAGGTGCTGGCGACCGGCCCCCCGACGACCGGTTGACCGCTTAGGTCAGATCCAGCGTCTCGGTCTCACGTATCCCGGCTCCGACTCCGCCTGCCCTTCCGGGAACGCCTCGCCGCTGGGGCTCGCCGAGGGCTCGGGCGAGGGGGAGACCGACGGGGTCGGCGACGGGGTCGGCGGAGGGATGCTGATCGAGGGGATGGGGCTCGGCGATGCCGACGGGCTCGGGGAGGGGGACGGCTTGGGCGCGACCTCTCCCTCGGGCTTCCTGTTGTAGCCGGCGAAGCTCGGCGTGGGGAAGTCCTTCGGGGGCACGTTCGCCAGCGCCTGGGTCATGAAATCGCTCCAGATCCGGGCCGGGATCGAACCCCCGAACACGTTCGGAACCCCTTCCACGTTGTGCATCGGCTTCTGGCTCTTTTGGTAGCCCATCCACACGCACGTGGTGAGCTGAGGCACATACCCACAGAACCAGGCGTCGCGATAGTCCTGGGTGGTGCCGGTCTTGCCCGCGACCGGGCGATCGGACAGCCGGGCGGCCGTCCCGGTGCCGCCGGTGATCACCTGCTGGAGCGCGTATGTGACCAGGTCGGCGTCGTTCTCCGCCATGGCCACGTCGCTCTCGGACTTCGGCTTGTCCAGGACCTCGTCCGTCGAGGACTTCACCGCGGTGATGGCCTGGGGGTCGTGGTGGATGCCTCTGGCCGCGAGGGTGGAGTACGCGCTGGTCATGTCCAGCGGGGTCACGTCCTGCGTGCCAAGGGTGATCGAGCAGACGGGCTCGAGCGGGGTGCGGATCCCCATCCGCCCCGCGATGTCCACAACGCTGTCCGGTCCTACCGAGGTCACGAGCTGGGCGAAGATCGTGTTGACCGAGCGAGCGGTGGCCTGGATCAGGGTCATGGTCCCCGCAGATGAATCCCCGTAGTTGTGCGGCTTCCAGTTCGTGCCGTCCGGGTTCTTACATAGGGGGTCTTTGATCTCGACCTGGGATGGACCGTTCATCACGGCCCGAGGATTGATCTTCTGTTCGAACGCGGCGGCGAGGGTGAACGTCTTGAAGGCGCTCCCCGCCTGCCGCTTGGCCTGGGTAGCGTTGTTGAACTTCACCTTGTTGAAGTCGCGCCCCCCGACCAGTGCACGGATCTGACCGTTCCTCGGATCGATGGCGACCAGCGCCGCCGAGGGATCCTTCGGGTCGGGCAGGGCGTTGGCGACGGCCTTCTCCGCCGCCCGCTGCCAAGCCGAGTCCAGGGTGGTGGTCACCCGGAGACCGCCGGAGTACGTCTCGGCGTAGCCGTACTTCTGGCCGAGCTGCTGGGTGATCATGCTCACGAAGTAGGCGAACCGCCCGGACTGGGCGGTCTCGGGCCGGTCCCGGACCTTGACCGGTTCCGCCTTGAGCTCTTCGGCCTCGTCGCGGGTGATGTAGCCCTGCTCGGCCATGCGGTCCAGGACGATGTTCCGGCGGACCTTGGCCGCGTCCGGATTGTCGACCGGGTCGAACCGGCCCGGGGCTGAGATGAGACCGGCCAGCGTGGCCGACTGCAATGCATTGAGCTTGCTCGCCGAGATCCCCCAGTACGTCCGGGCCGCCGCCTCGGCCCCGTAGGCGCCGTTGCCGAAATAGATCACGTTCAGATAGCGCGCCAGGATCTCGTTCTTCGAGTACTTCTTGTCGACCTTCACCGCCAGCATCGCTTCCTTGATCTTGCGCTTGAAGCTCCGCTCGCCGCCCGTGTACACGTTCTTCACGTACTGCTGGGTGATGGTCGAGCCGCCCTGCTCGATCCGCCGCTTGGTGATGTCGTTCCAGGCCGCCCGGAAGATGGAGAAGAAGCTCACGCCTCCGTGCTTGTAGTAGTCCTTGTCCTCGATGGCGATGACCGCATGCTGGAGGTCGGGGGAGATCTTGGACAGCGGCACGACCGTTCGGTTGATCGTGGAATGCAGGCGGGCCACCAACTTTCCGTGGCGGTCGTACACGAAGGTGGTCTGGGCTCCCGCCGGTGCCTCGGGCAGGGTGGTATTGGCGTACGCGTACCAGAAGGTCCCAATGAACAACAGCAGCAGGATCACTGGGGCCAGAACGAACACCGACCAGTTGCGGCGGAAGAAGCCCCGCTTGCCCCTGTCCTTACCGTTCGGCTGAGCATCCCAGCCGTCCTGGGGCAGTGCGGTGCGATTGGCGGTGCCGTTCTGGGGCCGGTGTTTGCCCTTCGGAGTGTTGCGGATCACTGTGGCCCGATTGTACCCAAGGGTAGTTGATCTACTCGTGAAGCGGATGTTGAAGGTTCGTGCGGAATGGTCGCGAGCGGTTTGGGCTTAGCCAGCTTAGCCGGCGCTGCGGGCCATGAAGGCCTCGCTCAGGTGGTTCCAGTTGCAGTCGGTGCACACCTCGACCACGTAGCACGCCCCGCCGGGCTGCCGGGCTGCCAGCTCCAGGCCTTCCCGGAGCTCGAAGGCCCGCCCGTTGTCGCGCCTGAGCCCGTCGGCGAAGACGTAGGCCAGGAGGCGGAGCTCGTGACCCTTGCACACCGGGCAGGGCGCGGAGGCGTCGGCTCCCAGGTACCGGGCCGCCCGGAGGAGCTCGGGGTGGGCGTCGCAGATCTCGAGGCGGGAGAGCAGCCCGCAGCGGAAGTCCCGGAGGAGCGCCCGCTTGGCCAGCGTGTAGTCGACGATCCCCAGTTGATCTCGCCGCCGGGCCTTGGCTCGCCCTGTCCGAATCATTGGCGGCCATTCTACCCGTAGGCTCGGATAGCGCTCCGTCCACCACCGCCCTGGCCAGCGCGGTCACCGTTAGCCTCCGACCGAAGAACACCAGGGCCACGGGCATCTGGACCTCCACCACGGCTTCGTTCGTTTCCGGCGCGCACCGGCAGGAGATCAGAACCCCACCGTTTCGACTGGCGTAGTCGGCGGCGAACTCTTCGGGAGCATGCCCCGATGGGATCGCGAGCTCCTGAGCCGCAGCGAGCGCCGCGGAGTCCGCCGCGGTCTGGGCTCGGGACCCCGCCTGGAGGACCCGGAGAAGGTCGACCGTAATGAGGGCGAGGATGCCGGCAAGGAGCATGATGCCTGCCACCAGGATCGTCGCTGAACCATGTTCATCACGATCCGCGATCCTGGTGGGCCTCATCCTGTCTCCTGTCGCATGATGGCGGTCGCTCCTAGGTCGACGACGTCCGGGAACAGCCAGCCGACAAATGGCACCGCAACAGGTGCGTGGTACACGACGTCCACGGCAACCGGCGTTCCAACGCCCCCCCCGCGCTCGATCCGCACCTCGATCCTGTCGACATCGAGGCTTACCGCGGCGGCCTCTACAGCCCGGGTCACATCCGCGTCGTCGCGGCTGACCGCCCCCTGCCGGGCTCCTGCTCGAGCCGTTCCCTCCAGAACGAGCTGGTCCTTGACCAGCAGCCCGACCTGGAGGAGGGCCAGTCCCATAATCAGGACGAGAGGGAGGACCAGGGCGAACTCGACGGACGCCGAGGCCCTCTCCTCTCTCCATCCGGAAGCCCTTTTCATCAGGGTGGTACCTGGCTGATCTCGTCGATGATCTTGTCGAAGAAAGCAGGCAGCTTTCCCGATGACCGGGCCCACGCAATCAGCACGATGGCCACCGCGGCAGCAGCCAAGATCACCAGCGCGTACTCAGCTGTGGTCTGACCTTCCTCGCGGCGCAAGGACCGAGCGCCGTAGCCCCGAGACGACAACCGGGCCACCAACGACCACCACCAGGTGGAAAGCGCTGCCCTCAGACGTGGAGAAGCAGCAAACACGTGATCACCTCCTTTCAAAGCCGGGGGATCAGTGCAGATTGCGAAGGGTTGCGAGGAGGACCGGGCCGATCGTGAGGAGGAGAAAGGCGGGGAGGATCAGAAAGACGAGTGGGAAGAGCATCTTGACTGGCGCCCGCCGAGCAAGCTCTTCCGCGCGCGCCTGACGCTCCCTCCGGAGATCCTCCGCCACGCTGTGCAGCGCTGATGCCAGGGGCGTCCCGAGGCGCTGCGAGCGCCCCATCGCGCGAATCAGACGCCGCAGCGAGGAGTTCTCACTTCGGTCGGCAAGCTCTTCGAGAACCCCGACCCAGGGCATGCCGAACTCCAGCCCCCGCACGGCGCTTCGCAGTTCGTCGCCGAGGGGACCATCCAGAATCTCCGCGGAACGCCGGAACGCCAAGGGTGGGTTCAAGCCCGCACTGGTCGTCGCGACCAGGAGCTCCGCCAGGTCTGAGACACCGGCAGCCATACGCCGCTGTCTTCGCCGGGCCCTGCGCGAAATCTGGAGATCCGGAATCAAGGACGCGCCGAGGCCAGCCAGGACGCTGAGGGCGACTCCAGCCACTGCGGAACCCGCCGCAGCGCCCGCGAAGAGAATCGGGGCACCAGCCACGATCGACAGAACGAGCTTGAGACCAAGCACTGCCTCCACCGAGACGGGTTCGCCGAGGAGCTGAAGGCCTCGTTCTAATCTGGCTCGGTGCCTGAATCTTTGAGCCAGTGATGTCCGGCCGATGCTGGCCAAGAACGACTCGGCCGAAGTCAGCCTCCGCCGAGGAGTGGGGGCCTCGGGGGCCAAGGGAAATAGCAGGCTGTCGATCGAGGCTGCACCCCGCCGGAAGAACGCCGCCGCTGCGAAGAGGAGAGCCAGGGCAGTGAGCGCCGATCCAACGTCTGCAAAGAGTTTCAACGGTCGCAAGCCTCCCCAGGACCCGATATCGACTTATGCCTCGACTCGCAAGAGCCGGCGGACCCATAGGAAGGCCAGGCCTTCCAGAAGGAGTCCCGATGAAATCATCACGACCCCAGCCGGGGAACGGTACACAGGTGCCAGATCCCGTTGTGAGGTCGCCGCAAGAACGAGGAAAAAGGCGATAGGAAGCGCCCCCAGGATCGAACCGGAGATGCGACCCTGTGCGCTGAGGGCCCGGAGTTCCCGACGTACGGCAATGCGGTGACGAATGGTGGCGGCCACTTCATCCACAGCACCACCGAGGTTCCCTCCGCTCCTCGCATGGATTCCGACCACCAACGTGAAGAGCCGGGCATCGGGGCTGGCGAGCTCATCCGCGAATCGGTGAAGCGCTTCCTCGAACGGCAGCCCCAGTCGTCGCTCGTTCATGTAACGCCCCAGCACTTCGGACATCGGATTGTTCGCTTCCTGGGCCGCGAATTCCAGGGCCTGAACGATGGAGAGTCCACTTCGGACGGCCATCCCTGTCGCCTCTGCGACCTCAGCAAGCTGACGTTCGAGCTTGTGGCGGACCCTTGCGCTTCTTCTCTGTGCAAGCGAGCGCGGAATGAGAGCGCCCACCGACGCCCCGATTACAAGTCCCAGCGGCCCAATGAGACGGAGTCCCACGATCCCCGTCGCGGATCCAGTGGCAACCACGAACAGGACCGTGCGCGCTCGGCCCGGGAGCCCCCGGACCTGTCGGAGGAGATTGTCCAAGGGGGACGGCCGAACATGGGCTGAAATCAGAGGTTCAGCGAGCACCAAGCGGAAAGCTCCCTCGTCTCGGTACCGAATCAGACCCCGTCTGCCGAACTCGATCGCGACCGCCACCAGGATGTAGACGAGAATCATGTCCTGTCCAATCTGAGGCAGACTTTTCATTCGACGAGCGCCCCGAGTTGTCGCACCGAGCTCGGCCACTCGATGGCATCCGAGCGACCGATTTCCTCTGAGGGGTCATGGCGCCCCGTGAAGACCCGGGGATCGACGCGCTCGTCTCGCTCCTCGAGAAGCCTCATAACTGAGGGCATCGCCCCCGTGGGCCTGAACTGCGGCCCTGGGCCGCGTTGCCAGGCAAAGATGTCCTCGAGAACGACCGAGCCACCCCGCAGACCCTCGACGGCCGAGACTCTTGCCACGACACGCCTTCCGTCGGATGTGCGACTCATGTGCACGATCAGATCGAGAGCGCCGGCGATCTGCTCTCGCACGTGAGAGACCGGCAGCTCGACGTCGGACATGAGCGCCATCGTTTCCAGTCGGGAAAGGAGGTCGCGCGGCGAATTGGCGTGGGCGGTGGAGAGCGACCCCTCGTGGCCGGTGTTCATCGCTTGCAGCATGTCGAGCGCCTCGCCACCACGAACCTCGCCCACGATGATCCGGTCGGGGCGCATCCGGAGCGCATTGCGAACGAGAGCTCGAACGGTGACTTCGCCTGCGCCTTCGACGTTGGGAGGCCGGGCTTCGAGCGGGACGACGTGGGGTTGTGACAGTCGAAGCTCTGCGGCGTCCTCGATCGTGATCAAGCGCTCCGTCGGGGGGATGAATGACGACAGGACGCCAAGGAGCGATGTCTTGCCCGAGCCGGTACCTCCGGACACAACGATGTTGGTCTTAGCGCGAACGCAGGCGCCAAGGAACTCCATGATCGATTTCGTCAAAGTGCCGAGCCGGACTAAGTCCTCTGGCGCGAACGGCCGGAGGGCGAACTTCCGAATCGTGAGCACAGGGCCGCAGAGCGAAAGGGGCGGGATTATGGCGTTGACCCGCGATCCATCCGAGAGCCGGGCGTCCACGTAGGGCATCGACTCATCGACCCTCAGACCGAGTGGGGCCACGATGCGCTCGATCAGATGGAAGACTTGGCCCTCCCCCTCAAAAACCAAGCCGTCCGCCCTCTCGATCCGCCCCTTCCGCTCCACGAATATGTCGTCGGCCCCGTTAACCATGACCTCGCTGACCTCCGGGTCTCTGAGCAGACGCTCCAGTGGGCCGAGGCCGACGACTTCGTCGGAAACCTGATTGACCACGTCGGTAATCGTGCTTGCCGGGAGGATGGCCCGTTCGGCGCGCAAGACGGCCAGGACCTCCTCGCGAACACGAAGGCGCCGCTCCGGAGGACTCAGCAGCTCGATATCGACTTCTCTTCGCGCGAGGAGCCGTGACCGGACCAGCCCTCGAACGTCGTCTGTGTCGATCGCCACCATCACGATGACTCCTCCCGATCCAACAAACGGACCTTCGGCTGTCCGGCCCCGTTCGGGCTCAGCTTCTCCGCTAAGTGGCCAATGTCTCTCGCCGCTCCCCGTCGGCGTGGCGGAAGCAAGCGACTGCGCGCCTGTGCCCGGTCCACGGCAGGGTCGAACCTGATGGATCCGAATGGCGGCGATCCGAAGACCCGCTCTATTTCGCGCCGCCCAATCCGGCTACGGAGTGCGGGGTTTAGGACCAGGCGAACTCGTTCTTCCTTATCAACCGTCCCGAGCGCCTGCGAGACCCGACGGGCTGCGTGAAGCGAGAAGAGGTCAGGAGCAAGGACGACGAGAACGTCGTCGGCCATTCGCACGAGCGTGCGGACTGCTTCATCCAGGGTGCGTGGTAGATGGAGCACGACGACTTCGAAGGCTCCCGAGAGCAGCGCGATCGTGGCTGGGTACAAGCCGGGAGGAAGCTGGCCGTCAGACGGGGGTTCAGACGGCGCTGGCAAGACGGAGAACCCTCTCGGGTGGGACTGCACCGCGTCCTGGAGGTGATCCGGTCCAAGTTCGTCGAGCACGGGGACGAGGTCGGCGATCGTCCTCGAGTGTGGATCGATCCCGAGGGCGATCGTCACGTCGGCGAATGCGGAGTCGAGGTCGACGAGGACACAGCGCCGACCGCGGTCCGCGAAGCTGGCGGCGAGATGGGTCGCCACGAACGTCGCCCCGCTTCCTCCTCGGACTCCGTAGACGGCGATCACCCTGGCCCTCGTTTCATTCACTTCGCTGGAACGAGCGACCAAGTGGGCGATCTCCTCCGCAAGTTCGGCACGCTCCTCAGGCCAGGAGAAGACTCCGCGAGCCCCAGCATCGATCGCGGCCTTCAGGATCGGGACGGTCATCTCTTCCGCGACCACCACGAGATTCCCCGTAGGGGAGATCGATGGATGACTCATCTCGTTGACCATGGCGGGACAGGCCAGGGTTACGTCGGGGACAAGGTCTTGTTTCGCCTGGACCAGCGCTCCGGGCCACCTGACGGCCGCTACCACGTCGAGTCGTGGGTCACGTTCCAGGTAGTCGAGGACCTCCTGGTGAAACACGAGGTCGCGGATCCCGAGAACCACCTTCGGTCGAAACGGGGGTGGAAGCCCAGCCCCGCCGTGACCATCCCGCACACCGATGGACTCCTGGCCAACTTCATCCGACCTCCCGCCGGACATCAGCCAGGAAGCGCCATCCTCGGTCCTGCCCGGCATGAACGTCTCCTCTCCTTCCCACGTCGCGTCCGTGCGGCCGAAGACATCCTTCGGTCAAGGGGGGGAGGAAGTCGGTTCACCCGATCACGGGAACCAGGGGGATTAGGGGAAAGGAGGGGGGGTGCCTCGCGGACTGTCTGACGAGCAGCGTCAGGCTAACGGCGAGCAGCTCTCCGATCAATCGGCCGGTGGGGGGATTTCGCGGGGCAGATGCGGCGTCCGTTTTCCGCCACCTGGGGAACTCTTGCGTCCCCGAATCAGGGGAGACGCTGGTCGGTCAGTCAGTGTCGACCGGATCGATCCCCAGGCGATCCACACGCTGCCGATGGCGATCGAGGAGCGACAGGACGAACCGTTTCCCCGCCTCCTCCCCTCCCAGCAACGTTCGCAAGCCCTGGGTCTCCTCGAGGGCCCGGCCGGTCTGCGTGAATGCCTCGCCCACGATCCGCTGCGTGTACGCGCGGATCTGCTCGCTCACCGCGGGGTCCCGCTCCATGGCCCGGGTCAGCTCGTCCAGGGCGAAGGTCTCCTGGCCCTCCCTGTCCCCCAGCGCCCTCCGGACCACCTCGGCCGAGACCCGGTCGAGCAACGGGACCAGGACGTCGGCGAAGTCGGAGACGAGAGCATCCCCAACGTAGTGGAAGGTCTGCGCCTCGACCCAGTCCTTGGGCTCGGTGTGGGTGAAGAATGCGTCGAAGTAGGGCTGGAAGAGTTCCATGAGCTGCTCGTCGCCGAGCTCCTTCAGCCTGGCTTCGATCAGCTCGTAGTTCTGGCGCTCCCGCCGGGCCACGGCCTGCTGCTCGGTGCGGCTCCGGCCGTCCGGCGCCAATTTCACCGATTCTTCCGACCGCTGGGCGCCGCGCAGCTCTCCGTAGGCCAGCGAGGCGAGGACCTCTGCGACGATGGAACGATCCAGGTTCGCTGGTCCTTCTCGGTCGCCACGCTCCGGCCGCTCCCTCGCCTCATCCACCTCCACGATCGCGATTCTAGCCTGGGGCCCTGACAGCGTTTTCGCAGGTCAGGATATGTCAGAGGCGGCCCTTACCATTCTTCGTATGGACGCCGTGATCGATCTGATGGAGTGGCGGAATCGCCGTGACGCCGAGGAGTCGTCTTCGGGCACACCCGTGGATCAGCACATCGACCTGGCCCGTCTGGAGAGGGCCGTTGAACGGGTCCACGAGCACGTCGGGGCGGCTACCGACCCACGCGGTGAAGTGGCTCCCGCGATCGAGACCGAGCTGCTGGCCATCCTCGGCGAGCTGACGATCGACCTGGTCTCAGAGGCCGCGACCAGAGCCGAACGACTCGCAGCCCGACTCGCCTCGCGCAGAGGCATCGGATCGACCTAAGGGGTGATCGCGGGTCGAGCGTCGATCTCACCGATCACCTTGTCGGCGAACGGCCGGATCTGGTCGCGCAATTCATTCCATCCCTCATCGGTAACCCCGAGGTAGCGGTCGCGAGCGTGGGCGAGCACGGCCCGATGCTCGGGGTCAAGGCGCGGGAGAGCCCATTCGGCCGCTGAGTCCTTCGACTGGACGGTGGCGGACACGACCCCGTTCCAGATCCGCGCGAGCGTCAACACGACGTTGGTGGTATCGGTCTCGATGTCCTCGAGCAGCCCCCAAATACCGGCCACGAGCGCCTCGGTGAAATCCGCCCGCGGAACGGGATCGAACACGCTGACCGGCGGTGGCCCGGCCACGGTCGCGTCCCCGAGGATCGTCATCGTCACCAGCACCGCAACATCGGGGTTGGTTCTCGACGGCCACGGCTCGACCTCCCCGCCATCGAATCGTTCCCTCCACCACTCGCCGTACTGAAAGTCCATCGTCGGCGGATAGCGCCACGGGCGGATCTCCGAACCGAACCACGATGGTCAACTCGATCGGACGAGGCGGCGCAGCGGCCGGATCGGGTCCCGACATGTCAAGGAGTCGGGCAACAAGGCGCTCCTTCTGGTGAAGGTTCATCCGACGCGCCGAGACGGCGAGGACGTCGATGTCGCTGCGTGCCCGGAACCCACCGAGGACCGCGGAGCCGTGCAGGTACGCACCGATCAAGTCGTCGCCGAGGACGTCCTGCAGGGCCGCCACGACCTGAGCGATCTGCTCGCGGTCGCTTGCCGTGAGACCACGCTGATAAGGGAAGGGAGCAACGTCCACCATCGAGGGCTCCGAGTCTGGGCACATCATCCTCTCGCAGTGTCCATGCATGCTGACGTTGGCCGCCGTATACATACTCAATCGATCCTTGACCGGGAGGAGACACCCATGGAACACGAAGAGGAGCATCGGCGCTTCGAACGCAGCCACGACCCAGCCCGGCTGATGGCACTTTCGGACGGGGTGTTCGCGATCATCATCACATTGCTCGTGCTGGAGATCCACGTCCCGGATCTCACGGGAGGGCAGCAACTCTCGGACGCCCTGCACGAGGTTCGGCCTTCGTTGGTCGCCTTCCTGCTCAGCTTCTTCGTGGTGGCGATCGCGTGGACGGGCCATCGGGACCTGTTCGCGCTCATCCGCCTCACCGACAGGAACCTCGTGTGGCTCAACCTCCTGTATATGCTCCCTCTGTCGCTGGTGCCGTTCGGGGCGGCCCTCATCGCCAGGTATGACCGGGACTCGGTGGCGCTGAGGATGTACGGCTTCATGCTGCTGGCGATCGCGCTGACCCGGCTCTTCATCTGGCTGTACGCGACGAACCGGCCGCACCTGTTGTACGAGGCCATCGATCGACGGTCGAGGTCATTTGGGGTGCTCCTGACGATGGTGCCCGCAGCCATCTACGTGGTTGCGATCCTGATCGCCGAGAGGGCACCGACCGCGAGCCTCGTCATCTACGGAGGCGTCATCGTCCTCTACCTGGTCGGCGTGGTCGTCGCTCGGACGACGGCGCCCCCGGGAGCCGCCGAGAGAGACTTCACCTGACCCTGTCCGAGGAAACGCTGGTGGAGGCGCCCACCCTGGTGATCTTCTGCACGCGACATTCGCCTTAAGGCGGACGCTGGGTTCCTCCCAACCACCCTCATACATCCGGTCTCCCCTGACGTCCTTCTCAGAAATGGCCTCGTGCCGAATAGGCGCATGCACCGATGCACCCGATACTCCCCCAAGAGGAGGCGATATGGACATGCGGGCGCAGGCCAAAGGGTTGTGGGAGCCTCACCTGCCGGCGTGGGGGCATGGCCCCCATTCAGCGACCCTCGTGCTGCATGACCGATCGGTATGGGCCGCTTTCATCGCGAGCCTGCTCCTGGCAGTCTCCCTCGTGACCGTTCGGAGTCAAGTTCCTGCAACCCCAGGGCTAACTCCAGACCTCGTTTCGGTGATCGTCCGGGGTGAGGCAGGCGCTGCGCATGCTCTCGAGCGGACCGTTCGAGCCGTTGGCGGCAAGATCGGCCACCGGCTTGGCATCATCGGCGGGCTGGAAGCAGTTATTCCACAGCAGGTGCTCAGCACGCTCCGGCGATCCCCCGGAGTTTTCTCAGTGACGCCAAATGCGAAGGTCCAGTTCCTCGGAACGGTGGACGGCGTGGACCCCAACAAGTACCCGGGATCCTGGCTCAAGATCGCGAAGAACACGAAGCTCATCGAGATGTGGCAACGCGGCTGGACCGGAGCCGGGATCGATGTCGCCATCATCGATTCCGGGGTCGCCCCGGTCGAGGGCATCTCCGCTCGGGTGATCAACGGGCCCGATCTGTCCTTCGAGTCTCAGGCTGGCAACTTGACGAACATCGATACGTACGGCCACGGAACACACCTCGCCGGCCTCATCGCCGGAAGGGATAGCGCCATACCGCCTGGGAAAGAGGACGAGGACGTCGACAAGCGCTTCGTCGGTGCTGCCCCGGGCGCCCGCATCGTCAGCCTCAAGGTCGCAGCGAGTGATGGGGCCACGGATGTGTCGCAAGTCATCGCCGCCATCGACTGGGTTGTCCAGAACCGCAACTCCGACGGATTGAACATCCGGGTTCTGAACCTTTCCTTCGGCACCGACAGCACCCAGAGCTATCTCGTGGATCCCCTCGCCTATGCGGTCGAGGTAGCCTGGCTGCGCGGAATCGTGGTGGTCGTGGCGGCCGGCAATGCCGGTCTGGACCGGACGATGTTGAACAACCCAGCCTTCGATCCTTACGTGATCGCCGTGGGCGCGGACGACACCAGGGGGACAGACGATCCCAAGGACGACGTCATCCCAACGTGGCAGTCGAGGGGAGACTCGACCCGCCACCCTGACATCGTTGCACCCGGTAAGTCGATCGTGAGCCTCCGAGACCCTGGGAGCTTTGTCGATGAAGCGAACCCGGCCGCCCGACTGGGTTTGCAGCCGCGCTTCTTCAGAGGTAGCGGCTCCTCGCAGGCCGCCGCAGTCGCATCGGGTGCGGTGGCCACTCTGCTTGACCAGCGTCCTCAGCTCACGCCGGACCAGGTGAAGGCGCTGCTCATGCAGACCGCGGTCCCGCTGCAAAATGCAGATCCGGTCGCGCAGGGGGCCGGCCTCATCAACCTCCACCGGGCTCGAGAGGCCAAGACGGAAACGGTGGCCGAAGCAGTCCAGACGTGGCCTCGAGCATCTGGTTTGGGATCGCTGCAGCTCGCCAGGGGATCGGTAGCGGTCGAGGACGATCAGGTGCTGCTCCAGGGTGAGCAGGACATCTTCGGTAGCTCCTGGGACGCCCAGACATGGGCCTCCAACAGCTGGGATGGCACCACCTGGACCGGCGGATCCTGGTCGGGCCGGACGTGGTCTGGCGACTGCTGGTGCGGACAGAGCTGGAGCGGACGAACGTGGTCCGGTCGCACCTGGAGCGGGGCGGGCTGGTCTGGGCGAACGTGGAGTGGCAGAACCTGGTCGGGCCGAACATGGAGCGGAGTCGGATGGTCCTCGGGCGACTGGGAGACCTCGGATGCTCCGACGGCGCTCTTCACAGAGGCCTGGGCCGGCACGCTGTGGGGCGAATGAGGCAGCCGTGACGGAGCCCCTGTCGGCTTCCTCGCAGGTGATGTCCATGCCCGAAGAGCCAGCGACCCCTCCCCTCGTTTCCCGGAAGAGGGGCACCACAAGTCATCGAATCTGGCTGGTGAACCTGTGTTTGGCGGCGATCGCCTCGGGTCTGCTGGCTCTGGGTCGTGACCTCGAATCGCCTTTGAGTAGCCCGGCCGTTCCATGGTGGGCCCTCGCCATCGGCTTCGGACTGGCTGAGGTGTTCGTGATTCACCTCCGGTTCCACCGGCACGCCCATTCCTTCTCCCTCTCAGAGATCCCTTTGGTTGTCGGCCTCGCCTTCGCCAGCCCCCTGGCGACGGCGACCGCTCAGGCAGTCGGCGTGGGCGTGGCGTTGGCCGCACACAGGAGACAGAAGCCCCTTCGAGTCGCCTTCAACATCGCTCAGCGCGGGCTCACCACGGCGGGTTCCATCCTCGTCTTCCAGATGCTGATCGAGTGGGGTGGGAGTTCCTGGCTGGCCGTGTGGGGAGCGGCCTTCGCCGCCATGTTCCTGGCCGACATCCTCGCCGGGCTACTGATCAACCTGGCGATCTCGATCTCCGAAAACACCCATCTGGTCTTCGACCAGGTGATCGGCATCGGGACGGCCCTGACCTTTGCCAACACGGCGCTGGCGCTGGTGGCCGTCATGGTCATGACAGAGCACGTGGCCGCGCTGTTGCTCGTGATGGTCCCCGCGGCCGCCACCTTCGTCGCAGGAAACGCGTTCGCGGCTGTGCAACGCAAGCACGACAACCTGATGGCCCTGTACGCGTCCACCCGCATGGCGCAGAGATCGCTCGATCTACCGACTCTGCTGCCGGCAGTGCTGGACCATGCCCGAGAGATGTTCCACGCGGAAATGGCGGAGGCCGTCCTGCTCTCGGAGTCGGGGCAGGGGCCGCAGCTTCGGACGATCTTGAGTCGCGACCGCTCCGAGCTCTTGCAACCTGTCGAGCTGAACCTGCTCGAAGGTGTCTGGGCCAGGGTGGCCTCGGAACAGCAGGGACTCCTCCTCTCCCGACCGATCTCCAATCACCGGTTGGCCGAGTACTTCGCCTCCCGAGGAATCCGTGACGCCATGGTGGTTCCTCTGGCAGCAGACGACGGGCTCCTGGGGGCGATGCTCATCGGAAACCGAGTCGGAGACTTCAGCACGTTCGACGAGGAGGACCTGAAGCTCCTGGAGACCCTGGGCAATCATGTGGGGGTTGCGGTGCGCAATGCTCGCCTCGTCCGCCGTCTCGAGGAATCCCTGGTCCACGAGACGGAGATGAACAAGATGAAGAGCGACTTCGTGGCAACGATCTCGCACGAGCTCCGGACTCCCCTCACCAACGTGCAGGGCTACATCAAGACGCTTCTTCGTCCCGAATTGGAAATCTCCTCAACGGAACAGCGCGAATTCCTGGAACGGGCGGATCGACAGAGCGAACGGCTCCGTCGTCTGATCGAGGATCTCCTCTTCGCCTCACGCATCGAAGCGTCGCGACCTATGCCCGCCACCGACGACGTCTGGGTGGGGGATCTGGTTCAACGGGTTCTGGCGGAGCGGGGTCCAGATCTGGACTCCGGTCATTTCGTCTTCGAGTGCGATCCGGGATTGCCGACTCTCCGGACCTCTGAGGAGCAACTCTTTCGCATACTCAGCAACCTGATCGACAATGCGCTCAAGCATTCGCCGACGGGCGGGTCCATTGTTGTGACGGCCGGGCGACAGGGCGAGGGGATCCGGATCTCGGTGACTGACCAAGGGCAGGGAATCCCAGCGGAGGAGCAAGAGCGGATCTTCGAGCGTTTCTATCAGGTGGACCACTCGAGCACGCGCCGGGTAGGCGGCGCAGGCATGGGCCTATACATCTGTCGGCAGGCGGCTGGCTCGCTAGGGGGTCGTATCTGGCTCGAACGATCGGATGACACAGGGTCCGTCTTCTCCCTATGGCTTCCTCTGGAGCGTCCGCGTAACCACGTGGCGAGTCACGCCGCGACCTGACCCTTGCCCTAGCGTCCCGCTAGTTCCACTCGTTCGACGTGGGGGGGCCTCCCACCCTCTGGCGAAGCGCTGGGGTCCATCGCTTCAATGACGCTTGACCTCAGAGGCGGCCTCCTCGAGCCGGACCTTGATGATCTTCTTCACCAGGCGGCCGGGATCGGATTGTCCGCGGTGAAGCGGAGCGTTCCTTTCCCGGAGAAGTATGGCTTCAGCTCATCTCCGCCCGCGTCCATGACCGCCTCGCTGGCGGGGAAGAGGCTGAAGTGATTCTTGTAGGCGGCGTAGGACACGAGGAATCGACCCTGGGACTTGAACGTCGGCATCTGGTAGCTGATCGTCTCGGTCGCGTTGGGCGCGGCAGCCTTGATCGTCTTGCGGAGCTTCTCCAGGACGGCACGCCGTTCCGGTGAGAGAGAGGCCATGTAGTCCTCCACGCTCTTCGGGACGGCCATGCCGGCCTCTTCCTCAGCTCTTATGTCCGGCGGGCTTCGGTGGGCCGGCGGAGGTAAAGCCAGCCGACCAGCGCGGCCAGGGCAGCGGCCCCGGCCACGGCGGCCTCCACGATCGCGATTCTAGCTTGGGCCCTGGAACCGTTTCCGCAGGTCAGGTACTGTCAGAGGCGGCTCCTTTCAGGAGCCGTGGAGCAGCACGTCGACCTGGCCCGCCTGGAGCGAGCGGTGGAACGGGTCCACGAGCTCGTGGGCGCGGCCACCGACCCACACGGTCAACTCGCTCCCGCGATCGAGGCCGAGCTGCTGGCCATCCTCGGCGAGCTGACCATTGACTTGGTCGCCGAGGCTGCGACCACGGCCAAGCGACTCGCCGCCCGACGTGCTTCGAGGTAGGGTCGGGCTGACACGAGGGAGGGAGGTCACGATGCATCCGAACGAAAAGGTGCTCCGAGACGCGGATGAGGCCCAGCTCCGAGGAGA
>JBKPAF010000007.1:0-51282 GCA_046726275.1 Actinomycetota bacterium | reverse complement strand
CCATGAACTCGATCCCCGCGTACAGGTCCTCGGTGTTCTCCCGGACGACGACCAGATCCACCTCGATGAAGCGAGAGGCGACTCCGGGGAGGCTCTGGGCGGGACGAACGGCCGCGAAGAGGTCGAGCTCCTGCCGGAGAGAGACGTTGACGCTCCGGAAGCCCGTGCCAACCGGAGTTGTGATGGGCCCCTTGAGAGCGGTGCGCGTGCTCTCGATGGATCGCAGTACCCGGTCGGGCAGCGGCGTCCCTTCCGTTTCCACGACAGAGGCTCCGGCCGACTGCACGTCCCACCGGATCTCCACCCCGGTGGCTTCGACGACCCGTCGAGCACCCTCGGCAACCTCGGGTCCGATCCCGTCGCCGGGGATGAGGGTGACCCGATGCGCCATGCGCCGAGATTAGCCCAGGGGCCCTGTTGCCATCTCGCAGGCGTGATGGTTCAGTGCGCACCAGCACTCGGGGCGAGTATTTGGGAGGTGCTCACCATGTCCACGATCTCTCGTGATGTCGGGGCCGAGCGAGCGGCCATCGACGCCGCGGTCGAGTCGAAGACGATCTGCGACACCCTCGCCCGGAACGCCGAGACCTACGCGGACCAGCCTGCCCTGTCCTGGGAAGAAGGGGGGAAGTGGCAGACCCTCACCTGGAAGCAGTACCGGGAAAAGGTGGCGGCGACGGCGATGGGGCTGAAGAGCCTCGGGGTGGGCCGCGGAGACTTCGTGGCCGTCATGGTCAGGAACCGGCCGGAGCACGTCATCGCAGACCTCGGTGCGGTGCACGCCGGAGCCAGCCCGGTGTCCCTGTACAACACCCTCGCCCCGGAGCAGATCCAGTACATCGCTGCGCACTGCAACGCCAAGGTGGCCGTGGTGGACTGTCGCGAGTTCATGGAGCGCTGGGAAAAGGTCAAGGCGGACCTGCCCGGGCTCGAACACGTCGTCCTCCTCGCGGACGCCGAGGATTTCGCAGGCTATGAGTGGGTGCTGTCATGGGATGAGCTCCTGTCTCGTGGCTCGAACGTCCTGGGGGCGCCAGGGGGGTGGGAAGCGTTCGAGGCCTCGCGCCGGGAGGTGAAGCCCGACGATCTCGCTACCCTGGTCTACACCTCAGGGACGACCGGGCCGCCCAAGGCCGTGATGATCACCCAGCGCAACGTCCTGTGGACGGTGGAGTCACTCGACCGGACGATCCGATACCCCGTCGGACTGAAGGGGATCTCGTACCTTCCTCTGGCTCACATCGCCGAGCGGGCCGCCACGCATTACCTCGGGATGGCCAAGGTGGCCCACGTGCACTTCTGCCCGGATGTCCTTCGCGTGTTCGAGGTCGTGCCCCAGGTGCGCCCGCACGCCTTCCTGGGGGTCCCCCGCGTGTGGGAGAAGGTCCAGGCGGGCGTGATGGCGAAGCTCTCGGCCGAGCCGGATGCGAGGAAACGCAAGATCGCCCTGGGGGCGATCGAGACCGCCCGCCAGGTGGCGAGGATGGAGGCCGAAGGAAAGCCGGTTCCCCTCGGAGTGAAGGTGAAGCACAGGCTCTTCGACAAGCTGGTCTACTCCAAGATCCGCCACGCGACAGGGCTGGACCGAACCGAGATCCGGGTGACCGCCGCGGCCCCGATCGCTCCGGACACGCTGCACTTCTTCGCAGGGATCGGGCTGCCGCTGGCGGAGGTCTACGGCATGACGGAGGACACAGGGCCGGCCACGGCGAACCCTCCCGATGGGATCCGGCTGGGGACGGTCGGCCTCGCCCTTCCGGGTGTGGAGGTCAAGTTAGCGGACGATGGGGAGATCCTGGTTCGCGGCGGCAACGTGTGTCCTGGCTACTACCGAGATCCCGAGATGAGCGCGGAGACGTTCGACGCGGACGGCTGGCTGCACACCGGCGACATCGGCAGCATGGATCCCGAGGGGTACGTGAGGGTCGTGGACCGGAAGAAAGAGTTGATCATCACCGCGGGGGGCAAGAACATCTCGCCGGCGAACCTGGAAAGCCTGCTGAAGCAACACCCGCTGATCGGCCAGGCGTGCGTGGTGGGGGACAGCAAGCCGTTCGTCTCGGCCCTCATCGTGCTCGACGCCGAAGTGGCTCCGGGCTGGGCCGCCTCGAACGGGGTCCACTTCGAGAGCATCGCGCAGCTCTCCCGTGAGCCGAGGGTCCACGCCGAGATCCAGAAGGCCATCGACGACACGAATGAGCACGTCTCGCAAGTCGAGCGCCTCAAGCGGTTCACCATCCTGCCGAGCGAATGGACGGTGGACAGCGAAGAGCTCACTCCCACGCTCAAGCTGAAGCGCCGGGTGATCCACGCCACGTGTGCGGAGGACATCGAGGCGCTGTACCGGTAGCCGCTACCCCTCGCGGCTTCCTGGCTCAGATCCGCAGCAACACCCACACGGTCAGGCCGGTGCCGGCCAGGGCAGTTCCGTAGCACGCCACGGCGACCAGGCGCTTCAGATGGATCCCGAATTGGTGGTGGATGGCGAACCGGAACCGGTGCGCCCAGTGGTACAGGGGGAGCGAGATCAGGGCGAGCAGATAGAGCTTCGTGAGCGGGTTGCGGACCAGATGATGGATCCGGTCATAGGACATCGCGTCATCGGGGAGCCATCCGGCCGCGTAGGCGATGCCGAGGATGGCCGCGTGGACCGGGAGCAGGATGGCGGCCACGAACCCGCCGGCCGAGAACAAGGCCCACGCGATCGCCTCCAGCCTGGCTTGGGGCCCCCCGGGGCGCGGCCGCCGCGTCCGCGGCTGCACCTGCGTCGTGTCGGACCACTCGAGGACGTCTCCCAGGGACGCCCCGTCGGATGGGTCGCCGCTTCGCATCAGAACCAGATGTGGAAGTAGGCGACGACCGCCGAGGCGACGATCCACGCTCCGACGAGCCCGGCGAGGATCACGCTCCTCGGGAGGGTTCGCCGGCCCAGCCGGATGACCAGGATGTGCGTGCTCAGCCGGAACCAGGTCGCGGTGTGATAGAGCAGGAAGGCCAGCGTCACGGCTGCGAACGCCACCATCCCGGGCGTGTCCAGTAACCGGAGGAAGTCCCGGTACGCCTCGGGACCCCACGACAGAGCCAACAGGAACGCGAGAAGCAACCCGCAGAACATCGCGGCGAACATCGAGGTGATCTCCCGGGCGGCGAACCGGCGGTAGGACGCTGTCTTCAGCCACCAGGTCCTCGACTGCCTGGGCTCGTAGACGGGGTATTTCCTACTGCCCTCCACTCTCAGGCCTCGCCGCCGAACGGCAGCACCATCGACAGCATGGTGTCCGTTGTCTTGGCCACCTTCTCGCGCTGGATGGCCGCCGCGGGATCGACGTCCTTCGGGCAGACCACCGAGCATTCGCCGACGAACGTGCAGTCCCAGATCCCCCAGTCGACCGCGATGGCTCGATGCCGTTCCGCCTGACCCTCGTCCCGCGAGTCGAGGTTGTACCTATGAGCCAGGGCGATCGCCGCGGGCCCGAGGAACTCCGGGTCCTTGGCCACGACCGGGCAGGCCGCATAGCACAGCATGCAGTTGATGCACATACTGAACTGCTTGTAGCGCTCCACCTGGTCGGGCGTTTGGAGATACTCGCCCGCTTCGATCGCCGGCTCGTAGCGCCGGACGATCCATGGCTTGACCTCGCGGAGCTTCTCCATGAACGACGTCATGTCCACGACGAGGTCCCTGATCACCGGGAAGTTCTCCAGCGGTTGGACCACCACGGGCTTCGGATAAAACTCGCGAAGGAAGGTCGAGCACGTAAGCCTGGGCCGGTAGTTGACCATCATCCCGCAGGAGCCACATACGCCCATGCGGCAGGACCACCGGTAGGCGAGGCTTCCGTCCAGATCGTCCTTGACGTGGTTGAGGGCGTCGAGGATCACCATGTCCTCGCGATAGGGGATTTCGAACTCGTCGAAATACGGTTTGTCCTGGTGCTCCGGCCGGTACCGGGCCACCTTGAGCGTCATCGTCCGTTCCGACATCCACGCCTCCCGAGTTCAGTACTTTCGCTCTGCCGGAGGCCAGCGGGTGATGGTCACGTCGGAATACTCGATCCGCGGGCCTTCCGATCCAGCGTACGCCAAGCTGTGCTTGAGGAAGTGCTCATCGTCACGGTCGGGATAGTCCCGGCGGGTGTGGGAGCCTCGAGACTCCCGTCGCTCCAGAGCCGAGCCGACCACGGTCTCCGCCACGTCGAGCATGTTCCCCAGCTCCAGAGCGGAGATGAGCTCGGTGTTGAACGCCCGGTCCCGGTCGTCGAGGGACAGGCTTGCGTAGCGGCCCTTTAGCCTGCGGACCTCCTCTACGGCCTCCTTGAGGGACTCCTCGCTTCGATAGACCCCCACACCCTGCTCCATGGTCCGCTGGAGGTCCGTTCGGATGTCGGCCACCCGCTCACCCTGTTCCTCACGTTCGAGGAAGGTATCGACCAGCCGATCCTGTTCGGCCTCGGCTGCCCGGACCAGCGGTCTCTCGGGGAGGGCGGACACCTCGAGCGCGTCCTCCGCGGCCTGTTTGCCCACGCGAGCCCCGAACACGAGGCATTCGGTGAGCGAGTTGGACCCGAGACGGTTCGCACCGTTCATGCTGACGCAGGCGGTCTCACCGGCCGCGTACAACCCGGGCAACCGGGTCCGCCCCAGCATGTCCGTGTCCACGCCCCCCATCATGTAGTGGACGACCGGCCGAACTGGTATGGGCTCGTGGACGGGGTCGATACCCACGAACTTCCGGACGAGCTCCCTGACGAAAGGTAGCCGTTCGTCGATCACTTTCTCGCCAAGATGGCGCACGTCGAGGTGCACGTATTCGCCGTAAGGCCCCTCGAAGGCGTGGTCTTTCTCGATCTCCTGCATGATGGCCCGAGAAAGGATGTCCCGGGGGCCCAGCTCCATCTTGGAAGGGATGTAGTCCTCGAGGAACCGCCTTCCCTCGGAGTTGATGAGATACCCGCCCTCGCCACGGGACGCCTCCGTCATGAGGATCCCCGTGCCTGGCAGACCGGTGGGGTGGTACTGCACGAACTCCATGTCCTTGAGGGGCACGTCCGCCCGGTAGGCCAGGGCCATGCCGTCTCCCGTGCAGATCGAGCCGTTGGTGGTGAAGGCGAAGATCCGGCCCAGTCCGCCCGTGCACAGGATCACGGCCTTGCCGGTGAAGCACCTCACTTCGGAGTCCCGAAGGTCGATGGCGGTCACTCCCCTGCACCGCCCATCCTCGACCAACAGCTTGGTCACGAAGAACTCGTCGCACCGCGAGATCCGGTCGTACTTGAGGGAGGTCTGGAACAGCGTGTGCAGCAGATGGAACCCCGTCTTGTCCGCTGCGAAGGCGGTACGGTTCACGCTCATCCCGCCGAAGGCCCGCACCGAGATCCTCCCGTCGGGCTCACGGCTCCAGGGGCATCCCCATCGTTCCAGGCGGATGACCTCCTCGGGCGCCTCGGCCACGAACGCTTCCACGGCGTCCTGGTCGGCCAGGTAGTCGCTTCCTCTGATGGTGTCGAAGCCATGGAGGTCCGCGCTGTCGTCGGGTCCGAGCGCCGCCCCCGCGCCGCCTTCGGCGGAGACGGTATGGCTTCGCATCGGGTACACCTTCGAGATCAGGGCGATGCTCAAGGCGTCGGAGGTCTCCGCCGCGGCGATGGCCGCCCGCAGCCCAGCGGCTCCGCCCCCCACGATGAGGATGTCGTGCGCGATCGTCTCCAAGCGCACCGATTTTAGCGAGTGCTGGCTCAATCCCTGGCGAGGTTTTTCATCCATGGATGTCCCTCGGGAAGCCAGTGAGTCAGCCGAGAGCGGCGGGAAGCAGTCAGGGAACCGATCACTTCCCTCGCGTCCTCCTCGTCCTTTGGCCGGACCTTCTTGCTCTTGAACAGGAGTTGAAGCTCTGGTGCCAAGTAGGGAATGCCCTCCTCGGACTGGAGCACCGCCTCCCGCCACGGGAGTCGTAGCGACGGGTCACGCCGGTAGATCCACTCGTGTTCGTTCCCTTCACCGATGGTCACGTCGATACGCCAGGGGGAGGAGGGCGAGGGTCGACACCAGACGATGTTCTGGTTGAGCTCTGCCCACAATGGCTCTCCGCTCCACGGAGTCAGCCTTCCCGATGAGGCGAGATGAAGGTCCCAGCCGCCGAGGATATCGGGGAGCGCAGGGGCGTCTTGGCGGCAGATCCCGACGTCGGTGTCGTCGTGGCGCCGCCAGGATCGGCCTGTGAAGAGCTCAAGCGCCTGGCCACCGCTGATCCACCATCGGAAAGGGGCTCCAACGAACAGCGCCGCTGTCTCCCGGATGGTCAGCGGAAACCACTCACCAAGGTTTCTGTCCAGGTCCTCTCTTCGCCGATCCGTCACAGTCGGTCGAACATGATGGCCCGCTTGACCTCCTGGATGGCCTTGGTGACCTTGATCCCCCGAGGGCACGCCTCGGTGCAGTTGAACGTGGTCCGACACCGGAAGACCCCCGTCTTGTCGGCCAGGAGGTCGAGGCGCTCCCTGGCCCCGTGGTCCCGCGAGTCGAAGATGAACCGGTGCGCGTTCACGATGGCCGCAGGCCCGATGTACTCGTCGTCCCCCCAGAAGATCGGGCACGAGGTGGTGCAGGCCGCGCACAGGATGCACTTGGTCGTGTCGTCGTACCGCTCGCGCTCGGCCGGGGACTGGCGCCGCTCCCGGTCGGGCGGCTCCTCGTCGTTGATGAGATAGGGGAGCAGTCGTCGATAGCCGGCGAAGAAGGGCTCCATGTCCACGATCAGGTCCTTGATGACCGGAAGGCCCCGAATGGGCTCCACGGTCACTCGCGGAGCGACGTCCTTCACCAATACCTTGCAGGCCAGGGCGTTGCGCCCGTTGATGAGCATGGCGTCAGAGCCGCACACGCCGTGGGCGCAGGACCGGCGCAGGGCGAGCGTCCCGTCGTGATGCCACTTGACCTCGTGCAGGGCGTCGAGGAGCCGATCGGTGGGCTCCATGTTGACGGTGTGCTCTTCCCACCACCCGCCCTCGCGTCGCTCGGGGTCATAGCGGCGGACCTGGATGGTGAGCCGGACCTGGCCCGGCGCGGGCGGCTCCGTCCTGGGCTTCGCCCCGGGCTCTCTGGGCGGTCCCTCCTCCCACAGCTCGAACTCCTCGGAGGCCTCGGGCAGCAGCTCCGGCCACAGCTCGGTAGACATCAGTATTTCCTTTCCATGGGAACGTAGGGTCCAAGCTTCACGTTCTTGTACTCGAGCCGGATGGATCCATCTTCCTCCCTGTAGGCGAGGGAGTGTACGAGCCACCGGTCGTCGTCACGGAGCGGGCTGTCCTCGCGATAGTGCCCTCCTCGGCTCTCGTCGCGGGTGCGCGCCGCGGCCACCACCGCATCGGAGATGTCCAGCAGGAACCCGAGCTCGACCGCCTCCATGAGCTCCGTGTTGAAGGTCCTGCCTCGATCCTGCACGCCGATCAGCTTGTAGCGCTCGCCCAGGCCCCCCAGGATCTCCTCGAGCTGGCTGAGCCCCTTCTCGCTGCGGATCACGCCGCACAGATCGAACATGTGCTGCTGGAGGTCGGCCCGGATGTCGGCTGCGAACTCGAGGTTCGGTCCCTTCAGGAGGTGCCGGAGCATCTCCACGCTCTCCGCTTCCGGGTGGCCGGGGACCCTCGGCGGGCCCGCCTCCGCCGCGAAATCGGCCATGTGCCGGCCACCGCGGCGCCCGAAGACCACGATGTCGAGCAGCGAGTTGGTCCCCAGGCGGTTCGCCCCGTGGACGGAGACGCACGCGCATTCCCCGGCCGCGTAGAGGCCGGGGACCGGTCGCTCGTCGGCGCCGGCAACCACCTGCCCCTCGGTGTCCGTGGGGATCCCGCCCATGGCGTAGTGCGCGGTGGGCTGGATGGGGACCGGCTCGGTGAGCGGTTCGACGCCCAGGTAGATCCGGGCGAACTCGGTGACGTCCGGAATCTTCTTCTCGATGATCTCGGGATCCAGGTGGCGGACGTCCAGATGCACGTAGTCCTTGCCTTCGATGCCCCGGCCTTCCTTGATCTCCTGGTAGATGGCCCGGCTGATCATGTCCCTGGGAGCTAGGTCCTTGATGGTGGGGGCGTAGCGTTCCATGAACCGCTCGCCGTCGCTGTTGATGAGGATGCCTCCCTCTCCCCGGACGGCCTCGGAGATGAGGATCCCCATCTTGTAGATCCCCGTCGGGTGGAACTGGAAGAACTCCATGTCCTCCAGGGGGATGCCGCGCCGGAAGCAGACGGCGGGGCCGTCGCCGGTGAGCGTGTGGGCGTTCGACGTGACCTTGAAGATCTTTCCGTATCCGCCGGTGGCGAACAGCACCGCCTTCGATCGGAACACGTGGATCTCCCCGGCCGCGAGCTCGTAGGCCACCACGCCGGCGCACCGCCCGTCCTCGGTCATGATCAGGTCGAGGACGTAGAACTCGTTGAAGAACCGGACGTCGTTGCGGATGCACTGCTGGTACAGCGTCTGCAGGATCATGTGCCCGGTCCGGTCCGCCGCGTAGCAGGCCCGGCGGACGGGTGCCTCGCCGTGGTTCCGGGTGTGCCCGCCGAATCGCCGCTGGTCGATCTTGCCGTCGCGGGTGCGGTTGAACGGGAACCCCCAGTGCTCGAGCTCGATGACCGCGTCGATCGCTTCCCGGCACATGAGGATGGCCGCCGGCTGGTCGACCAGGTAATCGCCGCCCTTCACGGTGTCGAACGCGTGCCATTCGGGGTAGTCCTCCTCGACGTTGCCCAGGGCAGCGCACATCCCTCCCTGGGCGGCCCCGGTGTGCGAGCGGGTCGGGTAGAGCTTCGAGATGACGCAGGTCTTGACGGCCTTGGAGGCCTCGAGCGCCGCTCGGAGGCCGGCCCCTCCCGCCCCCACGATCACGGCGTCGTAGGTGTGGACGGTGGTCACGGGCCCCGCCGCATGCTCAGCAGGTGAGCCCCACGGTGCCCGGCCACTTGCACGGGTCGAAGGAGAACACCACCACCGTTCCCAGGGCGAACATCACGGCCCCGGTGACGAAGAAGAACCAGCTCGTGGCGATGCGCACCCCGGGGCGGCGCACGTAGTCCAGGATGATCACTCGCAGACCGTTCACTCCGTGGACCAGCGCCAGGGACAGCATCAGCCAGTCCCAGGTCCTCCAGAACGGTTCCTGCCATCGCAGCGCGACGAAGGAGAAGTTCACCCGGTCCACGCCTTCCCCGACCACGTGCATGATGAGGACGTGGCCGACGGCCAGGACCAGGAGCAGGATGCCCGACAGGCGCATGAACACCCACCACCAGAACTCCGATCCCTTACCCGGCCGCGCCCGTCCGGCTGAAGGCCCCTGCGGGGTCGCCAGCCGGTCGCGGCTGTGGACCGTGGGCTGGGCCGGGGGCGTGCCGACGGCCATCAGAGGTACTTCTCCACGATGGGCTTCACGATCAGATAGGTGATCGGGATCATCCCGGCCACGAACAGGCCCACCGTGCCGTAGATCAGCTGGCGGTTGAAATCGGAAGCCTTCGGCCAGAAATCGATGATCATGATCCTCACACCGTTCAGGGCGTGGAAGATGACCGCGGCCACGAGCCCGAGCTCGAGGAGCCTGATGAACGGGTTGTGGTAGACGCTAACCACCTTGTTGTAGGCGTCGGGGCCCCATCCGACCAGTGCCGTGTCGACGACGTGGGCGAACAGGAAAAGGATGATGGCGACCCCGGTAACCCTGTGCGCCAGCCAGGACCACTGACCCTCGCGGCCCCTGTACAGCTTCCCGAACTCGTTCGTCCGTCGCGCGACCCGTCGCTGTGCCACTGGCAACCTCCGATTATCTCAGCAGGCCGAGGGGGGACCGTGCGGAAGGCGCGCCGGAGTGTAACAAAGCGCCCCGGCAGGCCGGGGTCAGACCCCGGTCAGCTCGGGCGCTTGAACGCCCTCCTCGTGGTCCTCGTCCGAGGGGAACACCTTCGCGTAGCGCAGCTCGGCGAAGAGTGGCAGGGCGAACGAGACCTGGGCCAGCTCCTCGTTGGGGAGCTGTGCCATCAGCACCTGGCCATCCGCCAGTCGCAGGTGGAGCTTCGATTCCCAGCCCATGTTGGTGCGGCGATCCACGGTGACTCCGAAGGAGGTCTCGCTCTCGGCATTCGACAGGCGTACGTCGTGGGGGCGGACGAAGGCCCGGGCCGGTTTGCCGTCCTCCAGGTGATACGCGCCCTTCACCGCCGAGCGACCGAAGTGGACGTGGCCTTCCCACACCCACCCTGTAAGCACGCTGGCGGAGCCGACAAACCCCGCCACGAATTGAGTGGCGGGCTGGTTGTAGATCTCGTCTGGCGTTGCGGTCTGTTCGACCCGGCCCGCATTCATCACCACCACATGGTTCGCCAGCTCGAGCGCCTCCTCCTGGTCGTGGGTCACGAGCAAGCTGGTGACCCCCAGCTCGCGGTGCAGGTTGTCCAGCCACCTCCGGAGGTCCTGACGCACCCGAGCGTCCAGGGCCCCGAACGGCTCGTCCAGGAGGAGCACCTTCGGGTGCGGTGCCAGGGCCCGGGCCAGGGCCACCCGTTGGCGCTGGCCGCCGGAGAGCTGGTCCGGATAGCGGTCGGCGAAGAGGCGCAGTCCGACGAGGTCCAGGAGCTCGTCCACGCGTGCTCGCGCCCGCTCCCTGGGCTCTTTCCGTACGGACAGCCCGAACGAGACGTTCTGGCGGACGGTCATGTGCCGGAACAGGGCGTAGTGCTGGAACACGAACCCAAACCGTCGCTCCTGGACCCGTTTCTCGGTCTGTTCCTCGCCGTCCACCCAGATCCGTCCGGCGTCCGGGGTCTCCAGGCCGGCGATCATCCTGAGGACCGTGCTCTTGCCGGAGCCGCTCGGTCCCAGCAGGGCGGTGATCCTGCCGTCCTCGGCCTGAAAGCTCACGTCGTCCACGGCGCGGAACCCTCCGAAGCTCTTGGTCAGCCCCTTCACCACAATGCCCCCGGTCATGTGGTCTCCTCTGCCGTGGTCGCCTCGTGCCGCCGGCGCCAGCGCCTCTTGGCCAGCTCGATGCCCCCCAAGAGGGCGATGGATGCCAACGCGAGGCTGAGCGCCACCACGAATGCGGAAGCCTCCTGGCGCTCCTCCAGGGCCCGAACGATGTACAGCGTTGCTGTCTCGGTCTGGCCCTGGATCGTTCCGCTCACGATGAGGACCGCGCCGATCTCGCCCATGGCCCTGGCTGTGGACAGCGCCAGTCCGTAGAGGAGCCCCCACCGGATGTTGGGGAGCGTCACCCGGAAGAACGCCTGAAGCGAGGATGCCCCGAGCGTTCGGGCCGCGTCCTCCTCCTCAGTGCCGAGCTCCTGGAGGACTGGCGCGACCTCCCGGATGACGAACGGCAGCACGATGAACGCCGTCACCAGCACCATCGAGGGGGCGGCGAACAGGATCTGGATGCCCCGGGTGGCGAAGAAGCTCTCGAACCACCCGCCTCGGCCGAACAGGACGACGGCCATGAGTCCCACGATCACCGGGGACACGGCGAGCGGGAGATCCACGATGGCCGACAGGAGGCGCTTTCCGGGGAAGCTGTCGCGCACGAGAACCAACGCCGTGACCACCCCTAGGACCCCCGTCACCGTCACCGTGATGACCGTGATCACGGCAGTGAGAACAAACGCGTGCCGGACGTCTGCCTGGCCGAACGTGTCGACGATCGCGGGGAGGCCGGACTTTGCCACGGTCCAGATGATCCCGGCGAGGGGAGCGAGCAGCAGAACGGCGACGTAGACGACGGCGGTCGCGATGAGCGCGAGCCTGGCACTCCCATGACCCCCGACCGATGCGCTCGAGACTGCTGACCGCTGGCTCATCGATCGCTCCTCCGCCCGGAGACCAGCCGTTCGGTCACGAACACCAGGGTCGCCGACAGCCCGAACAGCAGCGTCGACACCGCCGCGGCCTCCGCATACCGGAACTGGTTGACCAGCTGAAAGATGAACACGGGGGCGGTGAGCGTCTTCCCTGTGATGTTCCCGGCGATGATGACGATCGACCCGAACTCCCCGAGGGCCCGAGCAAACGACAGGAGGATGCCGGCGGCGATCGCCGGACGAAGGGCCGGAAACACCACCCTCCGGAACGTCGTCCAGCCGCCCGCGCCAAGGGACCGCGCCGCCTCCTCCTGCTCGACGTCGAGCTCGAGTAGGACCGGCTCCACCGTCCTCACGACGAACGGCAGGGTGATGACCAGCAGGGCCAGGACGATCCCGGGCACCGCGAACGCGACCTGGAGGCCGTTCCTGGCGAGGAACCCACCGACCGGGGAGTTCGGTCCGTACAGGGCCACGAGCATCACCCCCGTCACCAGGGTCGGGATGGCGAAGGGGAGGTCGCACACGGCCGCGAGCACGCTTCGTCCGGGGAACTCGTACCTGACCAGGACATAGGCCAGCAGCGTGCCGAAGATCCCGTTCACCAACGCCACGGTTGCGGACGCCACCAGAGTGAGAACCAGCGCGTGGACCGCGCCCGGCGTGGACAGGCCGTCGCGCAAGGCGCCGAACCCGTCGCGGAAACCCGTCGTGACGACCGCAGCGATGGGCAGCGCGACCATGAGCCCGAGATAGAGCAGTGCCGTGGTCCTGAGGGTCCATCGACCCCAGGGCAGACCGGCCACCCACGAGGAGATCGATCGGCCGGAGCCCGTGGGCGCCGGCCGGTCGAGGGGAGGACGGACGGTCTCGACGCTCATCTCGGGGCTATCCCCGCGCAGCCTTGAAGGCCTTGGTGAAGATGCCATTCGTCTGGTCGAAGACCTTCTGATTGATCTGGTCCCACCCCCCGAGGTCCGCCGCCGTGAACAGGTCCTCGATGGGGGCGAACTTCGCGCCGTCGCCGGCCCTGGCCGCAACGACGTCGGCCGGGCGGAGGAAGCCCACGCTCTTGTACAGGCCCTGAGCCTCCTCCGAATGGAGGAACTCGACGAATCCGTCGGCCACGTCCTTCACGCAGTGCTCGTCCGCGTATTTGTCGACCACGGCCGCCGGGTTCTCGATGAGGACGGTCGACGGCGGGATGACCATCTCGTCCGGCAGTCCGGCCTTCTGCGCGGTGAACACCTCGTTTTCGTAGGTGATCGCAACGTCTCCATTGCCGGACTCGAAGTTCTTGATCGAGTCCCGGGCCGTCTTGTCGAGCGCCCGCACGTTCCTGAAGATGTCCGTCAGGAGCTTCTGGGCGCCGGCCTCGTCGGCTGGGTAGCCCGGAACCTGGCCACGGAGAGCCGCGCCGTACGCGGCGACGATGTTCCACCGCGCGCCGCCACTCGAGGCCGGGTCGGGCGTCAGCACGTCCACGCCGCTCTTGCCGAGGTCGGCGAAGTTGGCGATCCTGTCAGGGTTCCCAGGCCGGACGTCGAAGGCCACGATCGAGGCCGAGACCATGCCGCCGCGGTCGGCCGTCCAGTCGCGGGTGATCAGGCCCGCGTCCTTGACCTCGTCGACGTCCGGGGCGAGCGACAGAGCGATGACGTCCGCCTCGAACCCTCCGATGACGTTCTGAGCCTGGCTAGTGCTTCCCCCGTACGACTCCTGGAAGATGACGTTCTGGCCGTTGTGCTGCGCTTTCCACTCGGCCTGGAAGGCAGGGATGATCTTCCCGTAGGCCTCTCGAGGCGTGCTGTACGCGGCGAACGTGAGCACGGGAGTCTGGGGAGGCCTGCACGCGCCGTTCGCGGTCGTGCCCGTGGCTGCGCCACACGCCGCGGTGAGGAGCGCCACGACGCTGACGACCACCCTCGTCCTGCCCTTCGACCGAGCCATCTTCTGCTCCTTGTCTACTATGAAGATCGACTTCACTACTTCGATGGACTTTATGAACTTGGCCAGGATATGCCCGAGCCGGATGCTCGTCAATCCCAGCGAGGGTGGAGGTCGGGGTTTCCCTTAAGGCGCCCTCAGCGCAGGCGCAGGGCCACCGTGTCGCCGTCGCGGATGGGGAGGATCGTGGACAGGTAGTCGGGGTCGGAGGCTATCGTCCCGTTCACCTCTTTGATCGCGGCCGTCCACTGGGGGCGGCGGTCCTCTTCGTCGAACCCCTCGGTGACCCGTCCCGACCACAGCGTGTTGTCACAGATCCAGAAGCCTCCGGGCCTGATCCGATCCCGGGCCGCACGCCAGGCGTCCGGGTAGCCGTGCTTGTCGATGTCGCAGTAGACGATGTCGAACTGACCGTCGGTGGCGTTCAGGGCCGTGACCGCGTCGCCGACGTGGAACGTGACCGGGTCCCAAAGGCCGGCCCGGGAAAGATAGTCCTGGGCCCTCTTCTGGTTCGCCGGGTCGCCATCGGTGAGATGGAGCTCGCCGTCGGGCCCCACGGCGCGAGCGAACCAGTAGCCCGAGTAGCCGTATCCGGAACCTAGCTCGAACACCCGCTTCGCCCCGATGCTCCTGGCCAGGATCTCCAGGACCACCCCGACCATCCGCTCGACGATCGGAAAGTCCTTCTCCTTCGCCTCGGCCTCCATCTCCAGGAGGACGGGCTCGTCGTGGCGAGCGAGGAGAGCTCGGATGTACTCCTCGACGCTCTTGTTCGTGATGTCCATCACTTGGAGACTCTAGCCTCCCGCCCCACGGTGGACATCAGGAGGACCGACAGTAGGATGAGGCCCCCGGCGGCGACCAGCCCCGCGAGCCACAGGGATGACGAAGCAGTCCCCAAACGCCTGCCGCCCATGCTGGGTACGGGTAGGGTCGGATCCGCAGGAAGCAATTCCTCGACCCTCCACCTTTCGAGGATCGAGAGTTTGGCGATGCCGTTGACCGTCGATCCGTTTAGCCGTTCGACGCGGAAGGGCACGTCGTAGCGGTCATCGGCATAGACGCGCCCCTTGCCCACCTCGATGACGTCGAGGTCGCCGGGGTCTCGGTTTTGCCAGTTCGGCAGGATTCGCTGGCTCAGCGCATCGGGTGCGTAGTTCTCCGGTTCGCCCGCTCTGCCCTGGTTCAAAGAGATCAGCCAGCGCTCCACCACGCCTTCGGGCCGATCGGTGTTCCCGCACGCCGGCAGGAGCAGCGCCGCAAGTACCGTGAGGAGAAGAGCACGCCTCATGCGGCCGCCTCGTCCATCGCCACCAGATCCGCGCCTCTGGTCTCGCCGATGTACCGCCATGCGATGAAGAGCACCGGGATCAGCGTGGCCACGAGCAGGACGCCCATCGCGTCCCCGATGTCCCCGATCGGGCCGGTGCGATGGTCGCCGAGGACGCCGACGAGGAGGGGACCGACGACCCCACCCGGGATCTCGAAGGCGTTGCGGGCCCAGGCAGCCGCGCGGGTTCGGACGTACGTGGGGAAGAACTCGGTGGAGAAGGCGGAGGTTACTGCCCCCGACCCCAGTCCAAAGAAGATTCCCACACAGATGAGGGGGAGCATGGCCAGGGCCGAGTGGACCTGGAACAACCAGATCCCGAACACCAGAGTCGCCGCCATGTACAACAGGAAGGTCGGGCGCCTCCCCCATCGGTCCATGAGCCTTCCCGCCACGATGAACCCCCCGACGCCGACGATCCCCGCTATGGCCAAGTAGAGCCCGGACAGGGACAAGGACATCCCGACTTCCTGCTGTGCGTAGTAGGGCCACCAGAAGGCCGCGGAGGAGACGGCGGCGAATCGGAAGAAGTGCATCAACCCGACCGCGACGAGGTTCCTCCGGAACTGAGGCTTCCACGGCTCCCACAGGCTCGTGTGGTTCAGGGTTGCCGCGGCGGGGCTGGCTTGGACGGCCGTGTACCGCTCGGTCTCGAGCATCCCACGTCTGGCGATGAACACCAGGATCAGGGGGAGGATCCCGACCAGGTAGAACGCGCGCCAGTCCAAAGGAGTGTTCTGCAACCCGAGGAACGCAAGAACACCGACGAAGATCCCCCCGAGGGTGTTCATCGAGGTCACGATGCCGAGCCCCCGCCCCCGTTCGTCGGCGGGGAAGTCCTCGACGACGATGGTGACGGCCACCGCCCACTCTCCGGCCAGGAAGATGTGCGCGAGGAACTGTGCGGCGGTCAGCCAGACCAGATTGGGCGAGACGGCCGTCAGCGCAGTGCCGATCGTGTAGCCCGCGATCGTGATCAGCAGGAGGCGCTTCCTCCCGATGCGATCGGCCTGAGCGGCGAGGAGGAACCCAAGGATCTCACCCACCCCGACGATGCCACGGAGAACGCCGGCCTGGGACTCCGAGCCACCCAGGTCCGCCAGGATCAAGGGGAGCACCAGCGCGATGACGAACGTGTCGTACCCCTCGAAGAAGGTTGCGACCGACAGGAGGCGGAGGAGCTTGCGCCGGTAGGCGGGCCCCCTGTCGACCGCGGGGCTCGTCGCGGCCGGGGAAGCCTCTACAGAGTCGCGTTCGATGGTCACGCTGGCCGGGATTCTGCATCCGAGGCGACCCAATGACCAGCGGGCGTCGCGGTGCACCGGGAGATAGGCTCGCACCGAATGAATCGCGACCTCGCCTTCGCCCTCGAGCTGGCCGACCTTGCGGACTCGCTCTCGCTGCCCCGGTTTCGCGCGACCGATCTCCTGGTCGAGACGAAGCCGGATATGAGTCCCGTGACCGAGGTCGATCGCACGGTGGAGCAAGCCCTTCGGGACCGGATTACCCGCGACCGGCCGGACGACGGCGTGGTCGGGGAGGAGTTCGGTGAGGTGGGCTCTGATGCGGCGCGCTGGATCATCGACCCGATCGATGGCACCAAGAACTACGTCCGGGGCATACCGATCTGGGGCACGCTCATCGCCCTCGAACGGGACGGCGCCGTCACGGCCGGGGTGATCTCGGCCCCGGCAATGAATCGGCGGAGGTGGTGGGCGGTTCGAGGGGAAGGGGCCTTCGCCGATGACCACCCCATCAGAGTGTCCGAGGTCTCCCGGCTCGAGGACGCCCAGGTGCTGTTCGGTGGGCTCAAGGCCTGGAAGAGGACCGGGTTCCTGGATCGCCTGATCGACCTGACGCTTCGGTGTTGGCGGGGCCGCGGATTCGGCGACTTCTGGATGCACATGCTGGTCGCGGAAGGAGCGGCGGACGTTGCCGCCGAACCAGAGGTCAGCCTATGGGACCTCGCGGCCGTCAAGCTCATCGTGGAAGAGGCCGGAGGCCGATTCAGCGATCTGTCCGGCCGGGCCACCCCCTCCGGAGGCAGCGCGCTGTCCTCGAACGGCCTTCTCCACGACGAAATCCTCTCGGTGTTGACGGGATGAGCGACGAACGGAGCCGCGCCGGACAGGGGGAGACCCCGCGGGCCACCGACGCCGGGATCGAGATCCGACCGATCTACGGGCCCGGAGACCTGGAAGGGTTCGACCCCGACAGGGACCTGGGGCTCCCGGGGAGGCCGCCGTTCACCCGCGGCGTTTATCCCTCGATGTATCGAGGCCGCCTGTGGACGATGCGCCAGTACGCGGGGATGGGGACGGCTCGCGAGACGAACGCCCGGTTCCGATATCTCCTCGATCGGGGCCAGACGGGCCTGTCGATCGCGTTCGACCTCCCGACGCAGATGGGCCTCGACTCCGATCACCGCCGAGCCGAGGGGGAGGTCGGCAAGACCGGGGTGGCCATCGATTCCCTGGAGGACATGCGGGCGCTGCTCGAAGACATCCCGCTGGACCAGGTGACGACGTCGATGACCATCAATGCCACCGCCGCCATCCTGCTGCTGCTCTACGAGCTGGTGGCGCAGGAGCAGGGAGTCCCCCCGACCGCCATCGGGGGCACCGTGCAGAACGACATCCTCAAGGAGTACGCGGCCCGAGGGACCTACATCTATCCGCCCAAGCCTTCCATGCGCCTGGTCACCGACCTGTTCGCCTACTGTCGGCAGCACACCCCACGGTGGAACACCATCTCGATCTCCGGGTACCACATGCGGGAGGCGGGGGCGACGGCCGTGCAGGAGGTGGCCTTCACGCTTGCCAATGCCATCGCGTACGTGCAGGCGGCCCTGGACGCGGGCCTGGCGGTCGACGACTTCGGCCCCCGGCTGTCCTTCTTCTTCGCGTGTCACATGAACTTCTTCGAGGAGGTGGCGAAGTTCCGGGCAGCCCGCCGGTTGTGGGCACGGATCATGACCGAGCGGTTCAGAGCCGAGGATGCACGCAGTGCGATGCTCCGCTTTCACTCCCAGACCGGAGGAGCGACCCTGACGGCTCAACAGCCGGAGAACAACATCGTTCGCACGGCCCTCGAGGCGATGGCGGCGGTGCTCGGGGGGACCCAGTCGCTGCACACGAACTCGTTCGACGAGGCCCTGTCGCTCCCGACCGAGCGGGCGGCGAAGATCGCCCTCCGCACCCAGCAGATCCTCGGCTTCGAGAGCGGCGTGACCGACACGGTCGACCCCCTGGGTGGCTCCTACTACGTCGAGTCGCTCACCAACGAGGTCGAGCAACGAGCGGGGGAGTACCTGGAGAAGATCGACGGGATGGGCGGAGCCGTCCCCGCGATCGAGGCCGGATGGATCCAGGACGAGATCCACGAGTCCGCGTTCCGGATCCAGCAGCGGGTGGAGGCGGGCGACCGAGTGGTGGTCGGGGTGAACCGCTACGTGGAGGACGAAGAGATCCCTCCAGAGCTGCTGCGGATCGACGACGCGGAGGTCGAGGCGCAGAAGCAGCGGGTGCGGGAGCTCCGGCGGCGGCGGGATCAGGACAGAGTCATGAAGGCGCTGGCCGAGGTGGGCGAGGCGGCTCGGGGGACGGGGAACCTTCTGTATCCGATGAAGGAGGCGCTCAGGGTGGGGGCAACGTTGGGGGAGGTCTCGGATGCCCTTCGCGCGGCCTTCGGCGAATACCACCCGATGCGGTAGAAGGGGAGGGGTCGATGGACGATCAGCTCGAGTACGGGTTCGGGACGGCGGTGTTCGTGCTCGACCACACGGCGGAGAAGATCTCCCCGGACGAGGCGGAACGGGCCTTCGGCGAAGTGACCAAGGAGAACTTCTGGCGCATGTGGCCGGGGATCCGTACGTGGGCGGAGGCCCTGTGGCAGGCGCTGGAGGAGGAACGCGGCTCCATGGCCCGGCCGGTCGAGGACGAGGAGCTCGACGACGTGGGCGGGGGCGGTTGAGCAGCGCGGACCAGGCCGGGTGAGCGGCGGCGTTCCCGAGTCGCTGGACTTCGGGCGCATCGCCGACAGCTACGACAGCACGAGGGGTGGGGAGGACCGGGGGCGCCGGTTCGCCAGGGAGCTGGACCGGATGCTCGCGCGGGGTTCGCTCGTCCTCGAGGTGGGGATCGGAACGGGTCTGATCGCCCTCGGCCTGGTTGAGCTCGGGCACCGTGTGGTGGGCGTCGATCTTTCCGAGGCCATGGCCCGGCGGGCCCGGGAGCGTATCGGTTCGCGCGTGGCGGTGGGAGACGGCCGGAGGCTCCCCCTCGCTGATCGGTCGCTCGAGCAGGCCTTCTCGGTGTGGGTGCTGCACGTGGTGGGCGATGCCGCGGCCGTCCTGCGCGAAGTGGCGAGGGTCCTTCGGCCTGGCGGCCGATATCTGGTCGTTCCGGCCGGGTCCTCGGATGTGCCGGAGGACCCCATCGGCCGGGCGATAACGATGATGTGGCAAGCCGCGGATCCAGAACGCCGCCTGATGGATGACGAAGCTCGCCTCCGCGAGCTCGCTCCTGCCACCGGCCTGGTGGTCGTCGAAGCTCGCCGGTGGCCGGAGCACGACTATCTCGAATCTCCCGCGCAGGCCATCGCGAAGATCGAGAGCCGATCGTACTCGGTGCTGTGGAACCAGCCCGACGACCGATGGCGCCAGATCGTGGACCCCATCCTGGAAGAGCTCCGAGCCCTGCCAGAGCCCGATCGCCCCATCCGCCGCCGGTCCACGGACAGGGTGGTCGTCCTGGGGCGGCCTGCCTGAGGGGCCGCCGTATATGCTTCGCGCTCGTGACGATCGCCATCATCGGGGGCACGGGGGACGAAGGTTTCGGGTTGGCGCTCCGGTTGGTCCGGGCCGGGGAGGAAGTGGTGATCGGATCCCGATCGGCCGAACGGGGCCAGGCCGCGGCCGAGAAGGCGGCCGATCTGCTGGGCCTCGGCTCGGGGGCCGGAACACGCGGATCCATCTCCGGGACCTCGAACGAGGACGCCGCGAGTCGATCCGATCTGGTCTTCGTCACGGTGCCGTACGCCGGTCAGGCGGAGATCTATCGGTCGATCCGGGACGCCTTCCGAGTAGACGCGGTCGTCTGCGACACGACGACCCCGCTGGCAACGGCCGTGGGACGTCCCGCCTCCCAGGTCGTCACGCCGTGGGAGGGATCGGCTGCCGAGCAGGCCAAGGCGATCCTGCCGAAGACCGTTCGCCTCGTGTCCGGATTCCACACGGTCTCGGCCGAGCAGCTGCAGGACCTCCACCGGCCCATGGCGGGCGACGTGCTCCTGTGCGGGGCCGAACCTGAGGCCAAGGCGGTCGTGGGCAGGGTCGTCGAGACGATCCCCGACCTCCGGTGGGTGGACGCGGGCCCCCTCTCGATGGCAAGGATCGTGGAGCGGCTGACCGCCGTACTGGTCAGCGTGAACCGCAACTACGGGATCAAGGAGTCCGGGATCTCCGTGACCGGCCGCCGGAGCTGGGGTGCCCCGCCGGACAGGGAAGCCTGAATCCGGAAAGCATCGGAAGGCCCTTGAGTCACTCTTCGAGCCGGAAGCTCAGATCGGCCGCCACGTCCGCCACGTCCATTTGGGCCTTCTGCAGCCGCCCTGAGTAGTCCCAGTTCATGGCCTGCCACCGGGTGAACTGGTCCAGGACCCAGATCCCGGATTGACGGCTCGCGTTCCCGGATTTCCGGTTCCCCCCGAACGGAAGATGCGCCTCCGCTCCAGTGGTCGAGTTGTTCACCGACACCATGCCGGCGGAGATCCGCTCGCGGAACCGGAACACGTTCCTCGGGTCGTTCGTGTAGATCGACGACGAAAGACCGTACCCGTGGCCGTTGGCGAGCTTCATGGCTTCGTCGAACTCGGAGAAGGAGGCCACGGCCACGATCGGACCGAAGGTCTCGGTCGAGTACAGCTTGTCGCCCATGGTCACCCCGTCGACGATCATGGGGTGGTAATAGAGGCCCGCGTCGGGGTCGCCGACGAATCCGGCTCGTGGATTCTTCGAGGTGATCCTTCCCGTCGCTCCCGATCCCCGGACCCGGTGGTGGCTTTCCACCAGACCCATCCAATCCTCGAATCGGTGAGCGAACCGCTCGTTCATCATCGGGCCGTAGAGGACGTCCTCGGTGGGGTTGCCGATGATCGCCTCTTCGACCGCCGCCGCGAAACGAGACACGAAGTCGTCGTGAACCGACTCGTGCACGATGGCGGTGCCGAGCGAGGTGCACCGTTGGCCGGCAGTTCCGAAACCGCTGAAAAGGCATCCCTCCACGGCCAGGTCGAGGTCGGCGTCCGGCATGATCACCAAGGGATTTTTTCCCCCGAGCTCCAGACAGGGTGACTGGAGGTTCCGCCCGCACAGCTCGCCGATTCGCCGGCCCACGTCGCTCGATCCGGTGAACCCGACCTTGTCCACGAGGCCGCTTCCGAGGGCAAGCTCCAGCCCCGTGAACGTGGCCGGTCCATCCGCCAGGACCATGTTGTACACCCCACCGGGCACGCCTCCCTTGAGGAAGAGCTGGGCGAACGCCTCGGCCACGGCCGGCGTGTACTCGGCCGGCTTCCACACCACGGCGTTCCCGCACACGAGGGCGGGCACGAGATACCAGGAGGGCACGGCAACGGGGAAGTTTCCCGCAGTGATGATCGCCGTTACCCCGACGGGGACCCGGAAGGTGAACAGTTGCTTGTCGGGCATCTCGCTGGACACTGTCTGGCCGTACAGCCGGCGCCCTTCGGAAAGGAAGAAGTTGCAGGTGTCGATCACCTCTTGAACCTCGCCCAGCGACTCGCGATAGGGCTTGCCGATCTCCCGGGTGATCAGCCGGGCCAGAGCTTCCTTGTTGTCTTCGACCAACCGGCCGACCTGCTGGGCGGCACGTCCTCGGACGGGGGCCGGCACCCGCGACCACTCCTCCTGGGCCTCTCGGGCGACCCTGCAGGCATCGACGAACGTGGAGGCGTCCCCCAGGAGCGCCTCGGCCACCACCTCGTCGAGATGCGCCGGGTCGGAGGTCCGGAGTGACCCTCCCGGTCCCTCTGGGACGGGGCTCCCCGCGATGATCGACGACACCGTTCGCGCCATCGGCCCTCCTCCTCCTTCGACCTACTCGAGAACGGCAAGGGGCTGGCCGGTGTCGACGACGTCCCCCTTGGACACGGCCACGTCCATGACCTTTCCTTCCCTCGTGGCCACGATGTGGTTCTCCATCTTCATGGCTTCCAGGATGCACACGGTCTGTCCCGCTTCGACCTCCTGCCCCGCCTCCACCAGCACCTGCAGGATCGTCCCCTGCATCGGCGCGGCGATGACCTCGCCGGCACCCTCGCCGGCGTGACCGTGCGAGGACATCGTCGGCGGGCGTGGGGGAACCCGGACCTCGTCTCCCCACACGTTCACCGGGACCCTGCGCCCGTTCACCTCCACGAGCATGCGGATCGGTCCGGAGGGAGGCGGCCCGGCCCGCGGGACGGAGGCGTTCTCCTCGGGCACTTTCAGGCCGCCGGCGGCCAGGGCCTCCTCGACCCACTTCGTGTGGATGGAGCCCTTTCGGAACTCCTCGGTGTCGAGGACCCATCGGTGGAAGGGCATGGTCGTGGGGATCCCTTGCACGACGAACTCGTCGAGCGCCCGGAGCACCCGCCTGCGGGCGTTCTCCCGGTCTTCGCCCCAGGCGATGAGTTTTGCCACAAGCGAGTCGTAGTCGCCCACCACCCGCCGCCCCTCGGCGACGCCGGAGTCGAGACGCACGAACGGCCCGCCTGGAGGTCGATACGCGGTCACCATTCCGGGCCCCGGAAGGAAGTCCCGATAGGGGTCCTCGGCGTTGATCCGACACTCGATGGCATGGCCGTGGGCCCGTGGTTCGACCTCCACGTCCTCGCCCAGGGCCACCAGCAGCTGCAGGCGAACCAGGTCCAGCCCCGCGACCATCTCCGTCACGGGATGCTCCACCTGGAGCCGGGCGTTCATCTCGATGAAATAGAAGGATCCGTCCTCACCGACCAGGAACTCGACGGTTCCCGCGTTCACGTATCCGGCGGCTCGGACGATCTCGGAGGCCGCGTGTCCGATCCGTTCCCGCAGGGCGTGGTCGACGACCGGGGAAGGGCTCTCCTCCACGAGCTTCTGATACCGGCGCTGGAGGGAACAGTCCCGCTCGCCCAGGAACGAGACGTGCCCGTGGCGGTCGGCCACGATCTGGGCCTCGACGTGGTGGGCCCGTGTGATGTAGCGCTCCAGGTACACTTCTGGACGGCTGAAGTACGCGCTGGCCTCGCGGCTGGAGCGCTCGACCGCCTCCTTGAGGTCGTCCCGCGACTCGACGAGGTGCATGCCCTTACCGCCGCCTCCGAAGGCCGCCTTCACCACGATCGGGAAGCCGATCCGGTCGGCCTGCGCCGGGGCCTGTTCGGCGGTGATCGGCTGGGGGGTCCCGGGGATGGTCGGGGCACCGACGCCCTCCGCCGTTCGGCGGGCGGCCGCCTTGTCCCCCATCAGCTCCATCGCCTCGGGGGGTGGGCCCACGAAGGTGAGGCCGGCCCCGGCCACGGCCCGGGCGAAGTCGGCGTTCTCGGCGAGGAATCCGTAACCGGGGTGGATCAGGGTTGCTCGAGACCGAGCGGCCGCGTCGAGGATGCGCGCCAGGTTGAGATAGGACTCGGAGGGAGCGGCCGGGCCGAGGTGATAGGCGTCGTCGGCCATCTCGACGAAGAGTGCTTCACGGTCGGCATCCGAGTACACCGCCACCGTCGGGATCCCCATCTCCCGGCAGGTCCGCATGACCCGGATGGCGATCTCGCCCCTGTTGGCGATGAGAACGCGCGGCTGCACCATCAGCGGGTATCGTCTCCCGTGGGCCGGTGACGCCTTTACGGGCGCCGAACTGGCCGCCCTGTGGAGGTCGGGGCAATGCTAACGGAACGGCTGGTCACCGAGGCAGTCCGGATCGCCCAGCTTGACGCGCCGGCTCACTTCCTCGAGACCACCGATTCGACGAACACCGACCTGTTGCGCCTCGCCGATGAAGGCGCGCCCGAGTGGACGGTCGTCGTCGCCAACCAGCAGGAGGCGGGTCGGGGAAGACAGGGAAGGTCCTGGGTCACGACTCCGGGCTCCTCCCTGTTGGTCTCCGTCCTGTTGCGCCCCAGGCTCGCCCCGGTGGATGCGCCACTGATCTCACTCGCGGCGGGGGCCGCCATGGCACTGGCCTGCCGAAAGGCCTGTGGCGTGGCGGCGACGTGCAAGTGGCCGAACGACCTCATGGTGGGCGCTCGCAAGGTGGGCGGGGTCCTCGTGGAAGCACAGGTCCAGGAGTCCCGGCTGCATCACGCGGTGATCGGTGCAGGAGTGAACCTCACCCAGGAGCCCGGCGCTTTCCCTGAGGAGTTCCGGGAGGAGGCCACGAGCGTCGCCATGGAGGAGGGGCAGGCCGATCCAGCCGCCCTCCTCACCGCCTACCTGGCCCACTTGAAACGTCTGTGCGATACGTCGGACCCGAGGATCCGGACCCAGGTTCTCGATGCGTACGTGGGGCTGTGCGACACGATCGGCCGTTTCGTCCGCGCCATGACGACGTCCCGGGTCACCGTCACCGGTCGCGCCGTGGGGATCGGGTATTACGGAGAGTTGCTGGTCCACACGGCCAAGGGCGATGAGCCGGTTCGGTTCGGGGAGATCGCTCACCTGGAGTAGGTGACGGTGCGGGCGCTGGTTGCCCTCCTTGCACTGCTCGGGGTAGCGTCCGCGCCATGGCGTTTCCTCGACGGCTCCTGGCCGAGGGGGAGGAGTTGGTCCTCGATCTCCGCCCGCACTGGATCGGCCTGGTCTGGCCGTTGACGGAGATCCTTCTGGACGTGGCCGGCGTCGCCCTGATCCTCGCGTACATGCCCGACGCCTGGCCCACCTGGGTTCGATGGCTGGTCGTGGCCCTGGGGGCCGGACTCATCCTGGTCAGCGCCGTCCCCAAGATCGTGGCGTGGGCCACCTCGCACTTCGTCGTCACGACCGACCGGGTGATTCATCGCGAAGGGTGGTTCGCCAAGCGATCGATGGAGATCCCTCTGGAGAACATCAGCGACGTGCGGTTCAGCCAGAGCGTTTTCGAGCGGATGATCGGCGGCGGCGACCTCGTCCTGGAGTCGGCCGGCGAGTTCGGCCAGCAGTCCTTCACCAACATCCGCCGGCCGGAGTCGGTCCAGAAGACGATCTACGAGATGAACGAGGCCAATCTCCGGAGAACCCCGAGCACGCCCGCGGCCACCGGGTCCGTCGCTGACGAGCTGGCCAAGCTCGACCGCCTGAGGGACGAAGGCCTGCTCAGCGACGAGGAGTTCGAGGCCGAGAAGGCGCGGCTGCTCGATCCCGGGCAGTAGATCCTCGCCTTGGCCGGCCCTTCAAGCTACCCTGCGTGGCGTCGATGCTCGAGGTTATGCCGGCGGGGGATGACCAGGGTGTCCGCGTCCTTGTCGTGGACGACCACCCCATCGTGCGGGCCATGGTCCGCGTCGCCTGCGACGACCGAGACGGGCTCATCGTCGTGGGGGAGGCGGGGGACGGCCCCGAGGCCCTCCGGCTGGCGGCGGACCTCCAGCCCGACATCATCGTGCTGGACCTGATCCTCCCGGGCATGCAAGGACTCGAGGTGGCTCAGCAGCTGATCGCCGGCGAATCGGCCGCGCGGATCCTGGTGCTTACGGCCACGGACGACAAGTCCGCGGTGTTCGAGGCCCTGCGGCTCGGTGTGAGCGGCTATGTGGAGAAGACGGCGTCGGTCGAGGAGATCGCCGACGCCATCGAGGCGGTCGCCCGTGGAGAGCTGGTGTTCAGCAAGGAGCTCGAGCGCCGGGCCCAGGTTCAGTTGGGTGAGTTCGCCAGGAAGGCGCGGGAGACCGCCAGGGCGCTGGCTCGGCTCACTCCCAGGGAGCGCCAGGTGCTCGCCCTGCTGGCCGAGGGGCTCTCCACCAGGCAGATCGCCAAGAGACTGGGGCTCTCTGACCGGACCGTGGAGAGCCACATCGGCAACGTCTATCAAAAGCTCGACGTACGTACACGGGTGCAGGCCCTGTACCGGGCCGCGGGCCTGGGACTGGTCGACCTCATCACTAAACCCGGTGGTCAGACGGAGCGAAGGAGCCCGTGATGGATCTAGGACCAACGCGGGTTAGTTCTTTCTACCTACGTGGTTTCCCCCATGGCCGCCGAGGCTTGGATCGCTCATCCTTCAGGTTGCGCTGACCATGAAGAGCCGAGCTGAACGGGGTGCTTCGGCCGGGCCGAATCCCCTTCCCGTCGTGAACGTCATGCTGGTCGATCCGCTGTCGGTGGTGCGGAGCGGCCTTCACCTGCTCATCTCCGGCGAGCCGGACCTCACCGTGGTCGGCGAGGCTGCCACAGCCGACGAGGCGCTCGAAACCTTGCGCCTCCTGGCCCGGCGAACCGGTGTGGTCGCCCTGGTCGGGCTCAACCTGGGAGGGCAGAGGGACGGGTACTGGCTCATCCGGGAGATCCGGGAGTCGTTTCCGTCGATCCCCGTCATTGCCTGCGGCGCGAATTCCGACGCCATCTCGATCTCCAGGGCGCTCTTCTTCGGCGCGGACGGCTTCGTGGACAAGACCGCTCGACCAGAGGACTTCCTCCACGCGATCAGGCGGGGCGCACGCCGGGAGATGGTCCTGGAAGGTCTGCCCCCGGACTGGATGGCCCCCATCGCGGACGGGATCGGCCGGCACCTGGACGGACCTGCGGTTCTCACCGGGAGAGAGCGAGAGATCCTGACGGTCGCGGCTGAGGGACTCACCGCCAGGCAGATCGGCTCGCGCCTGGGCGTGAAGGAGCGAACGGTGACCACCCATCTGTTCCGGATCTACAAGAAGCTCGGCGCGGACAGTCGGGTGGGAGCCATCGCAACGGCCGCTCGATCTGGGATCATCAACATCGCTCCTTTGGAGTAGGCCGGTCCCCTTTAAGTCCGTACGTAGAACTACGTACGGCCTATCAGGGAAAGTCGGAATGGTGGAACCACTGCCGGCGGCCTACTTTCGCTACTTGAAAATCGCCTCCTGAGAGGGGGGCGCCCGCGGAGGGAGGAGGGGTTTACTCATCAACCTGGTCTTCAAGCTTCATTCGTCATGGCGTGCTTTTCGCCATCGTCTCACCGACGAGAGGGGTGCGGTGGCCACGGAGTACGCGCTGCTCCTGATCTTCATCGCGGTGGCGATCGTCGCGGCCGCGTCTGCTTTCGGCGTGGCATTGGCGAACAAGTACGCGGAGGCATGCGTGCCGCTGGGCGCGTCCTGCTGATGCCGTCTGGGTCTGAGCGGAGTTCGGCGCCTCGCACCCGCTCACGGACATCTGAAAGGGGGTGACTGGATGCTTCTCGGTCTTTACGCGAGGGTCACGACCCTGTGGTCCGGAGTGCGGGAGCGGATGGCTGGCGAGAGCGGAGCTGTGGCCACGGAGTACGCGCTGCTGCTGGTTCTGATTGCCCTAGCCATCGTTCTGGCCGCCGGAGCACTCGGGACGGCGATCGCCGGCAAGTTCAGCGATGCCTGCACCGAGCTCGGTGGGTCGGGCTGCTGATGCCCAGCTTGTAGGAGCGGCCGTCGCCGGCCGCTCGCTCTCCCCGCAGCGGGGAGAGCGAGGGGCCGGCGACAGGCGGTTCGGCACGAAAGGTTGGTAAGGGAAGGTTGATCAGATCCAGGATCCACGCTCTCCGCGAGGAACGGGGCGCGGTCGCGGTGGAATTTGCCCTCATATCGATTCTGCTGTTCATGCTCGTGTTCGGGATCATCGAGTTCGGCAGGTCCTACAGCCAGTACGAGGTCTTCCTGAACGCTGCGCGGGAGGGCGCCCGCAAGGGCGCGGTCCGTCAAAGCATTGCGGAGATCAACCAGGCGGTCTCCGACGGAGCCGTGGGGTACCCGCTCAGCCAGTACCCGCCGGACATCTCACGGAACGGCGCACCGACCTTTGAAGATCCACCCTGTAACGATGACACCGTGGGTGACGACCTCAAGGTGAGCTGGGACCAGAACTTCAACTTCAACATCCCGTTCCTGCCCGACCTCAACGCCACCGTGAACATCAAAGGGGTGTTCAGATGCGAGTGAAGCGGAGGATCCTCCACAGGGTCGATCCGAACGACGAACGTGGGGCCACGCTCCTGGTGATCGCCCTTTCGATGGTCGTCCTGTTCGGGATGGTGGTCCTGGCGGTCGACCTCGGCGGGCTTGCGGTCAAACACCGGGGGCTGGTCAACGCCAACGATGCGGCCGCGCTGGCCGCGGCGGAGTCCTTCGCGATTGGCGAGGCGGTGCCGACCGCCGACGAGGGTCCCGCGCAGGCGCAGGCGGACAAGTTCGCCACCGCCAACGTCTCCGACGCCGCCCACGACACCTCGCAGAGCTGGTGGACCATCACCACGGGCCTACCGGGTTCGAGCTGCGACCCAGCCACCTGCGGGTCGGTCCGGGTCAGGTACCAGGGGCACCAATCCCTGTTCTTCGCTCCGGTCATCGGCCTGAACGACGAGGTGACCGCCCACGGGACCGCCACGGCCATCTGGGGTCCGGCCGGAGGCGGAAAGCCGGCTCCGATCATGGTCCGGTTCGACTGGATGACCAACGAGTGCGAGGAGCCCGTACCGAACGACCATCCCCCCACGCACTGCGCGTTCTGGCTGAACGACCACGACGACAACGGGAACCCGCTGTGGGCGTGGATCAACCTGAAGAAGTGCCCCGGCGAGCAGTGCGGGTGGAACACGGGCTCCGCCACGTACAACTGCCCCAACGTCGGGTCGTCGGATCGGTCGGACTGGATCGACGGCAAGAACGTCCCGGAGCTCCCCGTCAACCCGGCGCCGACCCCCACGTTCGTATGCACTGTTTCCGGTCACGCCGCCGCCAACTTCCAAGACATGCAGCGTCAGGTCGGCAAGTTCAAGCAGTTCCCGGTGAACGACGCCAGCGGGGAGTTCGCTCCCCCCGGGCAGGTGGACAAGGACGGGAACTGGTGTCCTCCGGCGACTCCCTGCACGCCGGCCCAATACGACATCGTGGGCTTCACGATCCTTCGCATCGACAAAGTCCTGAAGGGCAACGAAGAGGAAGCGATCGGCGACCCGGGTGGAACCTTCGATTGCTCCTGGGGGAACCAGTCTTTCCGGCGGGGATTCCCCGTGGACCTGGACGACCAGTCCTGCCCGCTCACGAATCTCCAGCATCCCGACCCGCCGCACCCGCCGTATCCGAAAATCAGGAAGGGTAATGAGGAACCGACCGGCAACGTTATCGGGCAGTGCGCGGGCCTGGACTACTGCTACGATCCGATCAGCCACGAGATCACGTGGCAACGCCAGCAGCCACTGAACAACGCGACCGTCAGCTGGCAGTACGTGGTGCCGCCCAGTCCGGGCGAGTGCGGCATCCATCAACCAGATCCCAATGCAATCTGCCTCGTGGCCTCGTGGCAGGGCTACAAGCCGGGCGGGATCAACCCGGGCGACGGAGAGGATTTCGGGCTGCGCGCCATCCGACTGTCGGAATGACCAGAGGACTTCAGAAGAGATGATCGGAAGGGGAGAACGTCGATGAGAAGTCGTGGAATGGTGATCGTGGTGGCGGCCCTGCTGGCCATCCTCGCGACTGCCGCGGTGTTCATGTACGTGAGGGGCGTGGAGAACGAGAACGGGGCCGGATCGGGCAACGTCTCCGTGATCGTGGCCAAGGAGGACATCCCGGTCGGTGCCAACCTGGACCAGATCGTCCAGGGCGGTGGCGTCACGTCCCGGAGCCTTCCGAAGAACGCCGTCGTTCGCGGAGCGGTCACCGACGTGGGGCAGCTCAGAGGCCGCACGACCAACGCCCCCATCCTCTCGGGCGAGCAGATCAGCACCGCTCGGCTCGAGGGAAGCACCACGCAGCCACAGGGTGGGGCCCTGGGCATCCCCGAGGGCCAGCAGGCGGTGACGTTCTCCTTCGAGACCCCCTCTGCAGGTGGCGGCGTCGTGCAACGCGGGGACCACATCACCGTCTATGCGAGCTTCCAGGACGTCTCCGTGCTCCGCGGGAGTCCCCTCGAGAGCTTCCTCGGAGGCAAGGCGCCCGACAACACCCAGCAGCGGCTGGGCGACTTCGTCGTCACTGTCGTCCCGGACGTGCAGGTCCTGAAGGTGGTCCAGGGGGCCGTCACCGCCACCAGCAGCGAGACCCGCGTGCTCATGACCATGGCCCTGAAGCCGGAAGACGCGTCCAAGGTGATCTTCGCCCAGCAGAACGGCGTGGTGTGGCTGGCGCTGCTTCCGCCGAACCAGCAGGGCGAGAACGTCCCTCCGACCAGTTTGGTCGACGTCGTCTCGAGGGTCTGACCGATATGAGCGAGTTCGAGGTCGTTGCGGTCGGAGCCCCACCGACCTTCCGGCAGACGGTCGCCCGGGCCCTTGAGCGTGAGCCTCAGGGGGTCGAGTGGATGCCCAGCGTGTCCGCGGTGGAGGGGTTCATCTCCGACCGCCCCGGTCTGATCAGTGTCGTCGTGCTGTCGCCGGTGATCAAGGATGCCGACGCCTTCGGGCTGGCCGACTTCGTGTCGAAGGCGACCCCCACGACGGCGGTGGTGATCGTTCGGGACCGGGCCCTGAACGGGATGTTGCCCGCGGCGATGCGCGCGGGGGTCCGTGACGTCGTGGATCTGTCCCAGGGAAGCACGGAGCTTCGCGACGCTCTGCATCGGGCGCTGGCCTGGTCGGCGAACCTCCGGTCGGTGCGAGGAGGGGAGCCCTCCCGGCCGACAGGACCCCGCGGCTCGGTCATCTCCGTGTTCTCGTCCAAAGGAGGAACAGGCAAGACATTCCTGGCGTCGAACCTGGCCCTGGCCCTTGCTTCGAGGTCCGGACTGGAAACGGCCCTGGTGGACTTCGACCTGGAGATGGGTGACGTCCTCTCCTATTTCGGGAAGGACACCAAGCGGGCCGTGGACGACCTGATCGCGGTGGGCCGGCTGTCCGACCGCGAAGCCATCCTCGACGCCGGGGCGTCCATGGGAGGCAACCTGAGGGTGTATGCCTCTCAGGCGGTGCCCGGCACGACCGTGGTCTCCGGCGAGGCTGGCGGCAAGGTGCTCACGGCTCTCCGGAACGTCTTCGCGTTCACCGTCGTGGACAGTGCCGCAACCTATGCCGATCACGTGCTGGCGACGTTCGATCTCTCCGACGTGATCTGCCTGATCAGCGGCCTGGACGTGGTCGGATTGCGACACCTTTCCAATGCCCTGCAGAACCTGATGGCCCTCGGACTGCCCAGAGAGCGGTTCCGGGTCGTGCTGAATCGAGCCGACAGCAAGGTCGGTCTCGACGTTGACGAGGTCGAGCGGGTGACCAAGCTCAGGGTGGATGCTCGGATCCCCTCGAGCAGGCTGGTCCCGACGTCCCTCAACTGGGGAAGGCCCGTGTACGTGGATGCACCGAAGTCCGAGGTGGCCAAGAGCATCGGCGGGTTCGCCGACAAGCTCATGGCCACGATCCAGGTGGACGCCACGAGCGCGGCGTCGCCCCATGGCTCCGCCGAACCGTCCCGCAAGCGGGGCCTGCGCAGGCGCTGACAGGAGGGATGTGAGCAATGTCACTTGCGGAAAGATTGGGGAAGGCCGAGCTGCCCGATCGGGCGGCCGAGATCCAGAACCGGCTCCAAGCCAGGCTGGTCGAGTCGCTGGGGCCGAAGCTCTACGACCAGACCATCTCCGAGCGAGACCTCCAGGACGTCGTGCACCGGCGCCTCCGGGAGCTTCTGGACGAGGAGCGGGTCACGCTCTCCAGCCAGGAGAAAGCCCGGATCATCCAGCAGATCGGGGACGCCATCCTCGGCCTCGGGCCGCTCGAGCTGTTCGTTCGCGACCCGGACGTGACCGAGATCATGGTGAACAACTACGAGTCGATCTACGTGGAGCGGGGCGGGAAGCTCTTCTGGACGGGGGCGAGGTTCTTTGACGACGAGCAGCTGCGCCGCACGATCGACAAGATCGTTGCCAGGGTCGGACGCCGGGTGGACGAGGCCAGCCCGTACGTCGACGCTCGGCTTCCCGACGGCTCGCGGGTCAACGCGATCATCCCCCCCATCGCGGTCGACGGGGCGGCGCTCACGATCAGGAAGTTCGCCACCGACCCCTACGAGGCCGAAGACCTCGTCTCGTTCGGGACACTCACTTCCCCGGTTGCCCAGTTCCTCGAGGCTTGCGTCCGCGGGCGGGTCAACGTGCTGGTGTCGGGAGGAACCGGCGCCGGAAAGACGACCACGCTCAACGTGCTGTCCTCGTTCATCTCGGACGACGAGCGCATCATCACGATCGAAGACGCGGCGGAGCTCCGCCTTCTCCAGCCGCACGTCGTTCGGCTCGAGTACCGCCCCGCGAACATCGAGGGAAGGGGAGAGGTAACGATCCGGCAGCTCGTCCGGAACGCCCTGCGTATGCGGCCCGACCGGATCGTGGTCGGTGAGGTACGAGGCGGAGAGGCCCTGGACATGTTGCAGGCCATGAACACCGGGCACGACGGATCGATCTCCACGATCCACGCGAACTCACCGCGAGACGTCCTGTCCAGGCTCGAGACGATGTCTCTGATGGCCGGCATGGAGATCACGGTGCGGGCCGTGCGCGAGCAGATCGCATCGGCCATCGACCTGATCATCCACCAGACCAGGCTCAAGGACGGGACCCGGCGGTTCACCCACGTCACCGAGGTCGTGAGCATGGAGGGCGACGTGATCACCCTCCAGGACATCTTCATGTTCGACTTCAAGGCAGGGATGGACGAGGCCGGCAAGTTCCAGGGCACGTTGAAGCCGACCGGACTTCGTCCCCATTTCCTCGAGAAGCTCGACGACCACGGGATCAGGATCCCCCACAGCCTGTTCACGCCGGTCGTACCGGGAGGCCGGAAGTGAGGGGACGCATCAAGACGTTGCTCGCGGGCACTCTGGTCCTCGCCGTCATCCTGGCCACAGCCGGAGCCGCCTCGGCCGACGTCCAGACGGTGCGGATCCGCTCGGTGGAGCAGAAGAGCTATCCGCAGGTCACGCTCACAGTGGCGGTCGGCAGCGACGGCACCGTGTCCGCCGGCGACCTGCGGATCACCGAGAACGGACGGGTCGTGAAGCCCTTGTCCGTCCAGACCCTCCAGCAGACGGGGCGCGGAGTGGACGTCGTCCTCGCCATCGACGTGTCGAACAGCGTGAAGGGAGAGGCTCTGGAGACCGCCCTGGCGGCGGCCCGGGACTTCGTTCAGCGCCTTCCGGAGGGCGTCCGGGTCGGCGTTGTGACCTTCTCCAATCGCGCGGCCGTCCTGCGCAACCTCACGGGCGACCGCGCCGAGGTGCTGGACGTGCTGGGTCCGACAAAGACACACCTCGGCACGGCCCTGTACGAGGGGGTGACCACCGCGGCCGAGATGTTCTCGGCGCCCGGTCAGCGAAACATCGTGCTCTTTACCGACGGCTCGAACACATCCGGCGGGGGAACTCTGCCGCTCGCCATCGCCGCCGCCAAGAGCGCCGGCGCCTCGATCTTCACCGTGGGCCTCCAGTCAAGGGAGCTCGACCCCGACGTGCTCCGGACTCTGGCCAGAGAGACCGGGGGCGCCTACACCGCAGCCACGGAGGCGAGCCTGGGGTCGATCTACCAGGAGCTCGCGAGGGAGCTCTCCCATCAGTTCGAAGTGACGTTCCGGTCCACGAGTGGTCGGGGGGCCCAGGTGACGCTCGCGGTGAGCGCGGGCGGAGTGGAGGACACAGCCCTCGTGCTCACCCCGGAGTCCAAGGACCTCACATTGCCGGCCAAGACCAAGATACCGGTTCTCACGGGGACGGTAGGCCTCACTCTCGCCCTCGGGCTCAGCTTCCTGGCCGCGTTCCTACTCCTGATCATGCTGCTGGGGGCGACGTACCGGAACCGGCGGCGGCGGGAACTCGCGCGAAGGATGGCCACGGATCAGTTCGCCGAGCCCGTCGAGACCCACTCAGACCGATCGGAGACCGGCGTGGCGAGTTGGATCCCCGAGCCCCTGGTCGCCGCGGCAGAGAAGATCGCGCAGGCCGGGGGCTTCGCGACGGGCGTCGACCAGAAGCTCGAGCGAGCCGGCCTTCCGCTCTCCACGGGGGAGTTCATCGCGCTGAACGCGGGGACCACTCTCCTCGGCCTGGTCATCGGAGGGCTCATTTTCCAGAGCCCGCTGTTCACGCTGCTCCTGGCCGTGGCTGGGGCCGTTGCGCCGAGCTTCCTGGTCAACAGGGCCATAGGCCGCCGGACGAACAAGCTGCACTCGCAGCTCGCGGACGTCGTGACCGTCCTGGCCAGCTCGCTTCGCGCCGGGCACAGCTTCTTCCAGGCCCTGGACATGGTCTCCAAGGAAGTGGGAGACCCGGCCGGTCCCGAGTTCCAACGCCTCGTGACGGAGGTCCGGCTGGGGCGTCCCGTGGAGGAGGCCCTCACGGCGATGGGGGAGAGGGTCGGGAGCGAGGATTTCAAGTGGGCGATCCTTGCGGTGAACATCCAGAGGGAGGTCGGCGGCAACCTGGCGGAGATCCTGGACACCGTGGCGGAGACCGTGCGCGAACGCGAGGTCCTCAGGCGGCAGGTGAGGGTATTGTCCGCCGAGGGCCGGCTCTCGGTGAAGATCCTCATCGCGCTGCCCTTCCTGATCGGGCTCTACATCCTGAAGGTCAATCCCGGCTACATGAATCTCCTCTTCTCCACACAACTCGGATGGATCCTGCTGGGCACGGGGTCTGCGCTGATGCTGCTCGGAGCCATATGGGCGCGAAAGTTGGTGAAGATGGATGTCTAGTCTGCTGATCGTCTTTGCGCTGATCGCCATGTTCGGCGCGATCATGCTCACCGGGTTCGTCGTCGAGAGCGTCCTGGCCCAGCGACGCCGCGCGGTCGAGGTCCTGGAGTCCCAGGTCGTGCCCGTGGCCGCTCCCACGGACCTGCGCGAGGTCGAGCTCCAGCAGCCGTTCCTCCAGCGGGCCCTGGTGCCGTTCGTGGCGGGACTGGGCACGGTGGCCAGGAGGATCACCCCCGCGGAGATGCGCCGGAGGATCGCCCGTAAGCTCGTGCTCGCGGGCGCCCCCCCGGGATGGGACGCCGAGAAGGTTGCCGCCCTGAAGGTCTTCGGGACGATCGGGGGAGGCCTCCTCGGCCTCGCTCTGGCCGCTCTTGCCGGCCTGTCGCCGGCCATGAGCCTGGGGGCGATCGTGTTCGGGGCCGCCTTCGGGTACCTGCTTCCGGGCGCGGGCCTGGGGCAGCGGGTCATCAACCGCCAGGACGCGATCCGGCGGGCCCTCCCCGACACCATCGACTTGCTCACCATCAGCGTGGAAGCGGGCTTGGGCTTCGACGCGGCGCTGGCACAGGTCAGGGCGAACGTCCCGGGCGACCTGTCGCAGGAGATCGGACGGATGCTCCAGGAGATGCGGATCGGGGTCTCCCGGGTCGACTCACTCCGCCACCTCGCCGAGCGTACCGAGGTCGAAGAGCTCAACGGCTTCATCCTGGCCATGATCCAGGCAGATGTGTTCGGGGTCAGTGTCGCCAACGTGCTCCGGGCCCAGTCGAAGGAGATGAGGACCAAGCGACGGCAGCTCGCGGAGGAGCGGGCTCAGCGGCTCCCCATCAAGCTGCTGTTCCCGCTGATCTTCTGCATCCTGCCGGCCATGTTCGTGGTGATCCTTGGCCCAGGCGTCATCCGGTTCCTGGAGAGCTTTCTCGGGATCAAGTTCTGAGCAGGTGCTTGACCCTGCGCTCCGGCGATAGGAAAGTCATGGCCGCCTCACGTCGCGTTCGGTGCCCGACGGCAGGAAGGGAGGTGCCATGCTCGCACTCAGCACGGGAGGGATCATCGCTCTGGCGATCGTCCTCGTTCTGCTCGTGATCGCGTTCATCGCGGTGCTGGGAAAGGCGCGCCGTTCCTCGAGGTAGGGTCCCGGCGTCCGCCGGGTCAGACAAGCCGGGCGGCGAGGGGTGCCACCAGCGTCTGGATGAGGACGAAGAGGCAGACGGCGACGGCGATCGAGGCGATCGATCTCAGCCGAGGGTCCCACGCCATCCTCATGGCCTGGATCCCGGCGCAGAGGCCGAGGCTCGAGACCACCACTACGAAGGTCATGCGCTCGTCGCTCCTTCCACGTTTGCCTCCGACCATACACGCCCCTCGTGGAGAGGTCGGTCGTCCGGCCCCACACCTGTAGCCATGCTCGCCGGTTCCCGTATCGGGCCGGGATACACTCATCCTCGAGGACTCCGATGGCGGAAGAACGGCGAGACCTGAGCCGATCCATCGCGGATGCCGTGACCCGCGCCAAGTCTGGTGGCGCGGAGAAGTATCACCAGCGGCTGTCGGAGCAGGGGAAGCTCTTCGTGCGGGAGCGGCTTCGCCTGCTCCTCGACGATGCGGACGGCTTCGTGGAGGACGGCCTGCTGGTTCAGGCGCTGGCGGGAGACCTTCCGGCCGACGCCGTGGTGACGGGCGTGGGGTCCGTCCACGACAGGCCCGTGGCCGTCATGGCCAACGACCCCACGGTGAAGGCGGGGTCGTGGGGTCCCCACACCGTCGAGAAGATCATCCGCATCATCGAGCTGGCTCGGAACCGCAAGTTGCCCATGGTGTATCTGGTCGACTCGGCCGGTGCCAGGATCGATCGGCAGGTCGAGATGTTCCCTGGACGGCGCGGCGCGGGGAAGATCTTCTACAACCAGGTCCAGGCGTCAGGACGGATCCCGCAGGTCTGCTGCCTCTTCGGTCCGTCGGCAGCCGGCGGGGCCTACATCCCGGCCTTCTGCGACGTGGTGTTCATGGTGGAGAGGAACGCGTCGATGTACCTGGGCTCTCCCCGGATGGCCGAAGAGGTGATCGGGGAGAAGGTCAGCCTGGAGGAGATGGGTGGGGCCCGGATGCACTGCGAGGTGAGCGGATCGGGTGACCTGTGCGTGCCCGATGACAAGGCGGCCATCGAGGCGGCGCGGGCCTATCTCGAGTACTTCCCGCAGAACTTCGAGGAGGACCCCCCTCGGGTGGAGGGGCGGCCGCCGGCCTACAGGGGGTCGATCGCCGAGATCGTCCCCGACGACGAGTCCCAGGCCTTCGACATGTACGGCCTCGTCGCCGGGATCGTGGACGAAGACTCGTTCTTCGAGATCAAGCCCGCGTTCGCCAAGGAAGTCATCACGGGGCTTGGCCGTCTCGATGGACATGCCGTGGGGATCGTGGCGAACCAGCCGGCCCATCTCGGTGGGGTTCTCTTCGTGGACTCCTCGGACAAGGTCGCCCGCTTCGTGTGGCTCTGCGACGCGTTCAACATCCCGCTCGTCTTCCTGGCCGACGTACCGGGGTTCATGATCGGTTCGAAGGTCGAACGGCAGGGGATCATCCGGCACGGAGCCAAGCTGATCACGTCCGTGTCCGAGGCCACCGTGCCGAAGTTCTCCGTGATCGTGCGGAAGGCGTACGGTGCGGGCCTGTATGCGATGGCGGGGCCGGGATTCGAGCCCGATGCCACGATCGCGCTGCCGACGGCGCGGATCGCCGTGATGGGTCCGGAGCCGGCCATCAATGCCGTCTACTACAACAAGATCCAGGCGATCGAGGACCCCGACCAGCGAAGGCTGTTCGTCGAGGAGATGCGTCGCGAGTACGAAGAGGACATTGAGCTGTCCCATCTCGCGTCGGAGAACGTGGTCGATGCCGTCGTCCAGCCGGACGAGCTCCGGGATGAGTTGATCCAGCGCCTGTCCCAGGCCAGAACGAAGGAACGGGAGTTCAGCCGGCGGCGTCACGGGGTACCTCCCGTTTGAGCCTCGCCCAGATCCGGATCGACGGCCACGTCGCCGTGGTCACCCTGAATCGCCCCGAGGCGCTGAACGCCATCTCGGGTGAGGTCGCGGACTTCCTTGCCGGTTCGTTGCTGCAAGCCGCCGCCGATCCGAATGCGTGGGTGGTCGTTCTGGCTGCGGCCGGCGACCGGGCGTTCTGCGTTGGCGCCGACCTGAAGGAGCGCAATCTTCTGGACGACGCGGGCTGGATGCGGAACCGCGTCCTGACGCGAGCGCTGTTCGACTCGCTTCGGGCGCTGCCCCAACCGACCATCGCGTCGGTCTTCGGGTACGCCCTGGGCGGAGGCTTCGAGCTCGCCCTCAACTGCGACCTCATCGTGGCCGCCGAGGACGCGGAGTTCGGGCTCCCCGAGGTCCGAGTGGGGATCGTTCCGGGTGGAGGCGGGACCCAGGCACTGGCCCGTCGCCTTGGCCCCGCTCGGGCGAAGGACCTCATCTTCACGGGGCGGCGGTTCGGCGCCGAGGAAGCGCGCGATCTGGGCCTCGTGAGCAGGGTGGTCGCCCGGGATGCCCTGGAGGAAGTAACCATGGAGCTGGCTCGGGAGATCTGCCGCTCCTCGCCGGTGGCGGTCCGGGAAGCCAAGCTCGCCATCGATCGCGGCCAGGGCGTCACCGTGGAGGATGGGATCGAGCTGGAGGACCTGGCCTGGCGGAGGGCTGTGGCGTCCCAGGACCGGCGGGAGGGGATCGCCGCGTTCAACGAGAAACGCGACCCTCAGTGGCGGGGCCGGTGAGGTCCCTTCCCGGGCGAGCGGTCATCCGGGAGGTCGGTCCGCGGGACGGCCTGCAGTCGGAGAAGCCCCTGCCCGTATCGGATCGCGCCAGGCTGATCGACGCGTTGTCCGCAACAGGCATCCGCAAGATCGAGGCTGTGTCGTTCGTTTCCGCAAGGGCCGTCCCGGCGATGGCGGACCCAGCCGAGGTGTGGGCCGGCGTCCGCCGGCGCCCCGGGATCGAGTATTCCGCTCTGGTGCCGAACCGGCGCGGGGCGGAAGCCGCCCTCGACGCGGGCGGCTTCTCCTCGCTTCAGGGCTTCCTGGCGGCCTCGGACGGCTACAACCTGAAGAATGTGGGCAAGCCGGTCGAGGACTCCCTGCGGGACGTCGCCGAGGTGGTCCGGGTCGCATCGAGCGCGAGGATCCCCGTGGAGGTCTCGATCTCGGCCTCTTTCGGCGACCCCTTCGAGGGCGAGGTCGCGCCCGAGCGGGTCCTGGAGGTGGGCCACCAGCTCCTGGATCTCGGAGTGGCGCGCCTCTCGCTGGGGGACACGACCGGCATGGCCACGCCGACCCGGGTGTGGGCCCTCGTCGGCCTACTCCTCGACAAGCTCCCCGACGTCCCGCTCAACCTCCATTTCCACGACACACGCGGTACGGCCATGGCCAACGTACTGGCGGCCCTCGAGCTGGGGATCACCGAGTTCGACGCGAGTGTGGGCGGTCTCGGAGGCTCGCCCTTCGCCCCCGGGGCTGCCGGCAATGTGGCCACGGAGGATCTGGTGCACATGCTCACCGACATGGGGATCGACACGGGGATCGACCTCGACCGGTTGCTGGATGCGGCTCGCCTTGTCGAGTCGCTCGTCGGCCATCCCGTCTCGAGCCGGGTATCGAGGGCCGGGCCACGATGGAGGGTCGGGTCCAGCTAGGGCCCGGGTATCCTCGGGTTCCATGTTCGACCGCATCCTCATCGCCAACCGCGGAGAGATCGCGGTCAGGATCGCTAGGACCTGTCGCGAGCTCGGCGTCTCCGTGGTCGCCGTCCATTCGGACGTCGACGCACGAGCCCGGCATGTCGCCGTGGCCGATCAGGCCATCCATCTGCCGGGAGTCGCCCCGATCGACACCTACCTGAATGTCGAGGCGATCATCCGGGCGGCGCAGGACACGGGAGCCGAGGCGATCCATCCGGGGTACGGATTCCTCTCCGAGCGGGCCGACGTGGCGGAAGCGGTGACCGAGGCCGGTCTGGTGTGGGTGGGGCCCCCTCCGGATGCGTCGCGGGCCGCGGGAGACAAGATCCAGGCCCGGCGTCTCGCAGAGTCGGCGGGCGTCGTCGCCGTGCCCGGAACGCTCGACCCCGTGAGCGACGCCGGGGAGGCGCTGCGCTTCGGCGACGATCACGGATACCCGATCGCCATCAAGGCCGCGGGTGGGGGAGGGGGCCGCGGGCTGAAGGTGGCCACGAACGCGGATGAGGTCGAATCGGCGCTGGACGCGGCGCGCCGCGAGGCCAAAGCGTACTTCGGGTACGGGGAGGTTTACCTCGAGCGATATCTCGAGCGGCCCAAGCACGTCGAGGTCCAGATCCTCGCCCCACGCCCGGGAGCGTCGATGTGGTTGGGCGCCCGGGAGTGTTCGCTCCAGCGGCGCCACCAGAAGCTCGTCGAGGAGACCCCGCCGGCCCGCTTCGCGGACGTCGTTCCCAGGATGGGCGACGCCGCGGCAGCCGTGTCGGATGCCTGTGGTTACGTGAACGCCGGAACCGTGGAATTCCTGATGGACGAGGACGGCAACTTCTTCTTCCTCGAGATCAACGCGCGTCTGCAGGTGGAGCACACCATCACCGAGGAGGTCCTGGGTATCGACCTGGTCGCCGAGCAGCTCCGCATCGCCTCTGGAGATGGCCTCGGATTCTCCGGCCGCCCCCAGCCGCGGGGGCACGCAATTGAGTGCCGGATCAACGCGGAGGATCCTTCCCGAGGGTTCCTCCCCGGCCCCGGCCTGATCCGCCGGTATCGCGAGCCGGGCGGCCCGGGCATCCGCGTGGACTCGGGCTTCGGCGAAGGGGACGAGGTCCCTCGCGCCTACGACAGCCTGATCGCCAAGCTGGTGGCGTGGGCGCCGACCCGTGAGGAAGCTCGCCGCCGCATGGTGCGAGCGCTCGATGAATACGACATCGAAGGGATCCCCACGACCATCGCAGCTCACCGGCTGCTCCTCGAGCTTCCCGAGTTCGTCGACGGCTCCTACACGACGCGAACCGTGGAAAGCGGCGCCCTCGATCCCCTGGGAGGCGGGAACGGCGCTCTCGACTCGACCCAGGCCGGGGCCTTCCCGACCCCTCCACTGCTGGTGCAAGGGACCCCCGTCAGGCTGTGGAACCCCGCCATCGCTGCCTCGGTCGCCGTGATGCTCGGAGGGGCCCAAGGGGCCGGACAGGGGGCGGTCGCCGTCCCGATGCACGGCACGGTCCTCAAGGTGCTTGTGGCCGAAGGCGACCGGGTCACCGCGGGCGACCCCGTGGCCATCCTCGAGACGATGAAGATGGAGACGTCCGTTGCCGCGACCGTAACGGGGACCGTCGAAGCCATGAAGGTCCAGGCCGGGGACGTGGTCGAGGCCGGCGAGATCGTCGCGGTCATCGGCTGAGCTACCATCCCATCATGGAACGACCGATCGTCGTCGACCGCCTGGACCTGGTCTTCTACTGGGTCTCGGACATGGACCGGGCCGTTTCCTTCTACCGCGACGTCCTGGGCCTCCAGCTGCTCCGACAGGACAGCGCGACGTGGGCCGAGTTCGATGCGGGGGGGCGCCGCTTCGCCCTCCATTCGGCGGGAGAGGGACAACCCGTCGGAGGCGGAGGGGCTACGGCCGTGTTCGCCGTCGGCGATCTGAACCGGGCGAAGAGCGAGCTCGCCGCCCGCGGGGTCACGTTCACGCACGAGGGAGACGTCGAGGGCTACGCGAGGTTCGCTTCGTTCCTGGACCCCGACGGGAATTCCGTCCAGCTCATCGAGTACTCGTCACGTCCCTCGGCCTGATCGTTCCTGACAGCGAGCCGTCCTCCGGTCGCTTCGCCCAGGGCGGGCATCTCTCGGGCTCCGCGGGTGTTTTGTCACATGGGTTCCCTATGCTTCCTGGATGGCCCAGATGACGTGTGATCAGTGCGGGGCGCCGCTCCCTGAGGACGCCCGATTCTGCTCTCAGTGCGGCGCGTCCGTGGCGGTGTTCGCCACTGGGGAGCGGAAGGTCGTCACCATCCTCTTCGCGGACCTGGCCAGGTCCACGGAGCTCTCGGCCCAGCTCGATCCTGAGCGATTCCGCGAGGTCATGGCGGCCTTCTTCCGGACGATCTCGAGCGAGCTGGAATCGCTCAGGGGCCGGGCGGAGAAGTTCGTCGGGGACGCCGTCATGGCCGTGTGGGGCGTTCCCCAGGCGCACGCCGACGACGCGCTGAGAGCCGTCCGGGCGGCGTTCGCCATCCGAGACCGGACCGTCCGGCTGGGAGAGGCACTGGCCCTCCCAGTCCCGTTGCGGGTGCGGGTGGGCATCAACTCGGGCCCGGTGGCGACCGGGTCGGGGACGGGCGACCAGTTCCTCGTGGCCGGCGCCCCCGTGAACATGGCTGCCCGGATCCAGGAGGCCGCGGATCCCGGAGAGATCCTGGTGGGAGAGACCACCTGGCAGCTCACACAGCACGCCGTCGCGTTCGGCCCGTCCAGGGTCATCGCCGCCCGCGGCTTTGCCGACGAGGTGAAGGCCTGGCCCGTCGAGGCGATCACCGCCAGATCCACCCGCCGGACGATCCCTCTGGTAGACCGCCGGCGAGAGCTCCGCCTCCTCGTGGACACCTTCGAGCGGATGAGGGAGAGCGGTCGGGCCCACCTGGTCACGGTTCTCGGGGAACCGGGGATCGGCAAGAGCCGGCTCGTCGAGGAATTCGTGGCCGGGCTCCCGGAAGACGTGAAGATCCTGACCGGACGGGCCACCGAGTTCGAGGAGGACGTCACCTTCGCCCCGATCGCCGACCTGATCCGTCGGGAGGTCGGCGCGGACTCGGACACACCGCCGCTCGAGCTCCGAAGCCGACTGGAGGAGATCGTCGAAGGATGCTGTGGTCCGTCCGAAACCGAGCGCGTGGTGGCTCGCCTGGGCCTGGCCCTCGGGCTCGGGATCGAGGTCCGGGACCGCGACCCCGCCAAGCTGTGGGAAGAGAGCTTGGCGAGGTTCGAGGAATACGTCGAATCCGACAGCCGGGAGGAGCGGCACCGGTACCGGAGCGCCGAGGTGCGGGCAGGCCTGGAGCGCCTCCTCGAGGGGATGACGCGGGCGGGCCCAGTCGTGCTGGTCCTGGAAGACCTCCAGCTGGCCCAGGCCGACCTGCTGGAGCTGGTGGAGGAGCTACTCAAGAGGAACCACAAGATCCCCCTGCTCGTCGTGTGCCCGGCCCGAGACGAGCTTTTGGAAGTTCGGCCTGAGTGGGGCGGCGGGATCGCGGACGCCGTGACGCTGCGTCTCGACCCGTTGGGCGCTGACGACGCCAAGGAGCTCGCCATGGCCGCGGGCGAAGCCGTCGACGAGCCAACCGCGCGCCGCATCGCCGACCAGGCGGGAGGAAACCCCTTCTTCATCATCGAGACCACGGGGATGCTGCTCCAGCGACACGAGGCTCACGAGTCGGGCGCTGCCCACGAGCATCTGCTTCCCCCGACCGTCCAGGCAGTGGTGGCCTCTCGGCTGGATCACCTCGCCGCGGAGTCGAGGGACCTGATCCGCAAGGCCTCGGTGTTCGCTCGTTCCACGTTCTCGGACTGGGAGCTGTCGCTTATCGCGGAGCCGAGACAGGAGGTCCTCCGCGACCTCGAGGACGAGGAGTTCCTGGTCAGAGACCCGGAGCGACCGGGGGTGTGGCGATTCCGCCACGACATGCTCCGCGTGGTCAGCTACGAGACACTGTCCAAGCGCGACCGGCTGCGTCTGCACCTGCAGCTGGCCGACGGCATCTCGGCGTCGAGCGACGCGGATCGGTACCCGCAGGTCATCGCCTTCCACCTGGCCCAAGCCGCCAGGGCCTCAATCGACCTGGAGCCCGGAGATCGCACCGTACCCGACCGCGCGGTCAAGGCGCTGGCGAAGGCGGCGGACATCGCTCGGCGGCGCATGGAATCGAGGACCGCGATCGACCTCTATCAGCGGGCTCTCGAGCTGGCTGGACCAGATCGAGGGTGGGGCAAGCGGGAGGGCCGAATCCTTGCGGGGATGGGAGAGGCCCGCTACTGGCTCGCCGACTTCGAGCTGTCACACGCCGACCTCTCGAGGGCCGTGGAGGTCGCGGGCGAGGACGCATGGACCCGGACCCACGCGCTTCGATTCCTCGCCGACATTACCCTGAATGTCCGGAGCGATCCGGAGCGGGCGACGACGCTGTTCGAGCAGGCGTTGTCCGCCGCGGCCGAGCTGGGCGACCCGTTCGCCATGGCCCGGACCCTGCTGATGGCAGGGTGGGCGCCGTTCTGGCGAAACGACCTCGCCACCAGCCGGACGATGTTCAAGGACGCCCTCGCGCTCACTCGCCAGAACCCTGAGGGCGATCGGTGGGCCGAGGCCCGGGCTCTCGTGTCGCTCACCTCGGTCGTCTCCCCGCACGGGGACGAGGAAGAGGCGCTCCGGCTAGGGCTCGAGGCCCTGGCTCTGGGGCGGGGGATGGACGATCCGTTCACCGTCGCCGTCGCCAGCGAGGCCGTCGGCAACTCTCTTCGCCGGATGCTTCGCCTGGACGAGGCCGAGCCGTACCTGGACGAGGCCGTCCGGGCGTTCAGGGACCTGGGGGCCCGGTGGGAGCTGGCCTCGGCGCTCAGCAACCGGGCCGACATCTACCGGCTGTCGGGGCGTCTCCAGACGGCCGAGACGGACATGCGGGAAAGTCTGGACGTCTCCCGTCACCTCGGGGAGCGAAGCCTGATCCGTTGGACGGCCCGCGAGCTGGTTCGAGTCCTGCTCGACCAGGGGATGCGGGAAGCGGCCCAACGGGTCCTGGATGACCCCACGGCATGGGTGGCTGTCGGGGACACCGAATCCCACTGGTCGAGGGTCTACGCCCAGATGGTCATGGCGTTGTACGACGGCGAACGCGAACAGGCGCTGGAGGGCGCGAGGGAGATCCTGCGACTGGGCAAGGAGGAGGGCTACACCAACCCCATGGCAGCTGACGCGTGGTGGGTTGGAAAGGTCTTCGGTCCTGAGGTGGTCGGTGGAGAGGGGGCCCTGGAGGAGGCAAGGAAGACCCTCGAAGCAGCTCACTGGCACCAGGCGATTCGGGAGCCGGAACTCGTCTCCGGCCTCGAGCCGGCGTGATGGCTCGTTTCCCCCAGGACGCCGAGCCGGTCCGCACCGTGCAGTGGAAGTGGGTGGACGAGCCGCGGGTCGAGCGGTGCACCCTGCTCCGCAGCGAAGGGCGGCCCTCGGCTGCCTGGGTCCTCGATGGGACCGTCCTCGGCACGACCGGCGGCGAGCCGTTCGACGTTCGCTACCAGGTGTTCTGTAACGACGACTGGACTACGGTCGAGGTTGCTGTGACCGCTCTGATCGGGACCCGTCCGCGAGAGATCGAGCTGGTGAGGGACGGGGAGCGATGGCTCGTGGACTCAGCGGAAACGCCGGAGCTTCGCGGCAGCATCGACGTCGATCTGGGATTCACTCCCGCAACGAATACCCTTCCCATCCGTCGGCTGGCGCTGAATGTGGGCGAGTCCGCGGCGATCCAGACTGCGTGGGTTCGCTTCCCAGAGCTGACCGTCGAGCCGTTCCCCCAGCGCTATACGCGGCTGGCGGAGCAGCGCTACCTGTACGAGAGCCTCACCAGCGACTTCAAGGCGGAACTTCTAGTTGATGACCACAGCTTGGTGATCGACTACCAGGGCGTCGCGGAACGGCTGGCCGAGTCGAGCCCCGGAGCGGCCTCCTCGCAGCCGAGCAGCTAACCTTTTGGTGATGGACTTCGACCTCACCGAGGAGCAGGAAGAGTTCCGCCGGGCGGTTCGGGAGTTCGCCGAAGAGGTCATCGCGCCGCGAGCCGAGGAGATGGACCGGCTCGAGGAGTTCCCCTCGGACATCGTCAAGCAGATGGGCCAGATGGGTCTGTTCGGCCTGCCGTTCCCCGAGGAGTACGGCGGACAGGGCGCCGACTTCCTCACGTTCTGCATCGCCGTCGAGGAGCTGGCCCGGGTGGATTCCTCGATGGCCATCACCCTGGAGGCGGGGGTCGGGTTGGGAGCCAACCCCATCTATGCCGACGGGACCGAGGAGCAGAAGCAGAAGTGGCTGGTGCCCATGTGCCGGGGCGAGATCCTCGGCGCGTTCGGCCTGACCGAGCCGGGGGGCGGTTCCGACGCCGGCGCCACTCGGACCAGGGCCCGACTCGAGGGCGGCCAATGGGTGATCGATGGGTCCAAGGCCTTTATCACCAACTCAGGGACCGAGATGACCGGCCTGGTCACCATCACGGCGGTGACGGGGGAGGACGGGGGGGACAGGAAGGAGATCTCGGCGATCATCGTGCCGTGGGGGACACCGGGACTCGAGGTCGGGAAGTCCTACCGGAAGGTCGGATGGCGGGCGTCCGATACCCACGAGATCTCCTTCAACGATTGCCGCGTGCCCGAGGAGAACCTCCTGGGGCAACGCGGGAATGGCTACGCCCAGTTCCTGCGGACCTTGGACGATGGGCGCATCGCCGTCGCGGCCATGGCTACAGGGCTGGCCCAGGGGTGCCTCGAGGAATCGGTGAAGTACTCGCAGGAACGTCACGCCTTCGGCCGCCCCATCGGGTCGTTCCAGGCCCTCCAGTTCAAGATCGCCGACATGAAGGTGGCGGTGGAGACCGCCCGCTTGGCCACCTACCGAGCCGCATGGCTCCGGGACCAGGGCCGCTCCTACAAGGCGGAGGCCGCGCTGGCCAAGCTGTACGCGAGCGAGGTCGCGGTGACCTCCGCACGGGAGGCCGTCCAGGTCCACGGAGGCTACGGGTACATGGAAGAGTTCCCCGTTGCGCGGTTCTACCGGGATTCCAAGGTCCTCGAGATCGGCGAGGGGACGAGCGAGATCATGCGGTGGATCATCGCCCGCGACCTCGGCCTGCCCGAGGACAAATCCTGACAGCGATACCAGCCAATCGTTTTTCGCTTCCTTTTGACAGGTATTCCGGCCCGGCCGTGCTCAAGGCTTCAATCGCAATTGCCGAAATCCCAGGAAATGATTGATGGCCGACCCTGTCAGGGTCAGGCTTGTCAAGGCTTGACACTGCCGGGCACGTCAGATAGGCATAAGAGGATTTTGACGAGGTTGCGAGGTCCCGTAGCTGTCCGCATGGTTGCGGCGCTGGCCGCTGCCCTCCTGACGCTCGCTCTTCCCAGCGTCTCGGCCCAAGCCGGCAGCGCCCAGACGAAGAAGCAGCTCGACGTGGCCAAGGCCAATCTCCGGAAACTCGAGGCCCAGATCGCGTCCCAGCAGCGGGTCCTCGACAGGCTCCACCGAGAGGCCACGATTCTGGCCGTGAAGATCGACCGCGTCCAGAGCCGCATCGCCCGGACCCAGTTCCTGATCGTGAAGAAGGAGCTGGAGATCCAGGATGCGCACGACAATCTGGTCTCGACCCAGGATCAGCTCGACCACAGGGCCTGGGTGGCCTACGAAAACGGTCCGGGGTCGAGCCTCGACTTCATCCTGGGGGCAACCTCACTCGCCGACCTCTCCACCCGGCTGGAGATCGTCGACCGCGTGGCCCAGACGGATCAGGACCTCATCGTCCAGATCCAGGGGCTCCAGAACCGCCTGCTCGACAGGCAGGGTGAGCTGGTGGTCCTGGAGAACGACCTTCGGGATCGGCGAGCCGAGCTGCTGACCCAGCAGCGAGCCCTCCAGGCCAAGATCGCCGCCGCCCAGAGCCTGTGGAACAGGTTGGCAGCCAACCGGGCCAGGGCCGACGCGCTGGTCAAGCAGCTGGGCGACCGCTATCGACGGGAGAGGGCCCGGGAAGTCGCTGCGGCCCGGGCTGCGGCGGGGGCCATCGGCGGCGTCTTCCACGCCTGCCCGGTGACTGGGTTCGTGGTGTACTCCGACGATTTCGGGGCGCCGCGCTACGGCGGGGGCTTCCACCCCCACGCCGGGAATGACATCGTGGCCGAGCGGGGTAGGCCCATCGTGGCGCCATTCCCCGGGGAGGCCGTGATCTCGTCGAACGGACTGGGTGGCCTGGCAGTCAAGGTGTTCGGGGCGGCCGGATACGTCTATAACGCCCATCTCGACTCGTTCGTGGGGGCCTTCCCCCGGACCGTATCCACGGGCGAACAGATCGGGAGGGTGGGGGACAGCGGCGACGCGCGGGGAGGGATCACCCACAACCACTTCGAGTGGCATCCCAACGTCATCCCGGCGCATCCGCACAAGAGCCCGTACGGGTTCACGGTGATCGGCTCGGCGATCGACCCCTACCCCTATCTGAACTCCGTCTGCAACCGCTGACCGGTCAGGTGGGCTAGATCTCCTTCGTCTTCCCAGGCTCGCCCCGCCATCGCTTCCACAGCCACCGGCCGAGGAAGAACACGATGACCAGCCCGAGCACGGCGTACCCGAATCTGGACAGGGCCCTGTCCACGAAGCCCAGGTTCTTCCCGAAGACGTACCCGAAGATCGTGATGCCCGTCGCCCACACGATGATGGCCGGGACGTCGAAGGCCAAGAATCGCCCGTAGCGCATTCTCCCGACGCCGGCCGAGAAGGGGATGAACGAGCCGGCGGCCGTGGCGTACCGGCCGATCGCCACAGTTTTTCCGCCGTGCCTTCGGAAGAAGTCCTCGGATGTGTTCAGCCTCTCGGCCAGCCACCCGCCGAAGAACGGCAACCTGCGAACCAGGCGAACCCCATACCTCCTCCCCAGCCAGAAGCCGATCGACTCCCCGGCGATCGCGGCTAGGCACCCGATCAGGATGACCAGGGCAAGGTTCATCTGGTCCTGGGAGGCGTAGACGCCGCCGAGGGCCAGGATGAGGTCCCCGGGAATGATCAGGCCCACGAAGATCGACCGCTCCATGAGCACGCCGCCCGCGATGATGAAGTAGCCCGCCGCCAGGAAGACTGGCTCGATCTCGTTGACGATGCGCTCGACGAGCGACAGGGCCAGCACGGGCCCAATGTCTACCATGCTTTGCGGGGCATTCCGCACCGGTACTAGGCTTGCCCGGCACGGAGGCCGTCACGCGGCTCGTCCGAATCTCGTTCGCACGGAGGCCTGGATGAACCCAGAAGAGGTCAGGAAGGTCGGGGTCGTCGGGTGTGGACTGATGGGCTCGGGCATCGTTGAGATCTGTGCCCGGGCCGGGATGCAGGTCGTGTTCGTGGAAGCGAACGACCAGCTCGTGGCGAAAGGACGAGGGGCCATCGAGCGCTCGACCGCCAAAGCGGTGGAACGGGGCAAGCTGGAGGAGCCCGCGCGTGCCGACGCCCTGGGCCGGATCCAGGGAACGACGGACTTCATGGACCTGGCCGATTCCGACCTGATCATCGAGGCCGTGGTCGAGGACCCTGTCGCGAAGCGCGACGTGTTTCAGAGGGTGGACGAGCTGACCCGGCCGGAAGTGATCCTCGCCAGCAACACGTCCTCGATCCCGATCGTCGATCTGGCCTCGGTCACCAAGCGTCCCGACAAGGTGGTCGGGATGCACTTTTTCAACCCACCCCCGGTCATGCCGCTGCTCGAGGTGGTCCGATCACTGACCACGGCGGACGAAACGGTGGAATTTGCGCGAAGGATGGGGGATCGACTGGGCAAGACCACAGTGCTGTCCAAGGATCGAGCGGGGTTCATCGTCAACTATCTCCTGGTCCCGTACCTGAACTTCGCGGCCCAGATGTACGAGGAGGGGTTCGCCTCGGCCCAGGACATCGACACGGCCATCAGGCTGGGCCTCAGCCATCCCATGGGACCGCTCACCCTGCTCGACTTCATCGGCATCGACACGGCGGTGCACGTCGCCGAGGTGCTGTACGAGGAGTTCAAGGACCCGCTCTTCGCTCCTCCACCCATCCTGAGGAGGATGGTCTCTGCGGGGTGGCTCGGCCGGAAGACCGGCAAGGGCTTCTACGCCTACGACCGGTGAGCCTGCCAGCCCACCGTACGAGCCGGACAGGCTAGCCGCCGATGCCCAGGGCCATCGACCTCCACGTCCACCTGCCCATGGAGGAATGGCTGCAGAACGCCATCGGCCCACATCTGGAAGCGACCGAGGCCTACTTCCGGGCGAAGGTCCCCCGGAAGTCGATCGAGGAGGTCGCGGAAGAGTACGAGTCCCGGGACGTCCTCGGGGTCGTCCTCGACTGGGACGATCACACGGTCTCCGGCCGTGGATGGATGGGCAACGACTGGCTGGCCTCGCTCTCGGGGAAGTTCCCGGGGGTCCTCATGGGCTTCGGCTCGGTGGACCCCTTCGACGAGAAGGCCCTGGGCGAGCTCGATCGATGTAGCGACCTCGGTCTGAAGGGGCTGAAGTTCCATCCGACCATGCAGCGTTTCGACCCGGCGGAAGAGCGGTTCTACCCGCTCTGGGAGAAGGCCGAGGCGCTGGGCCTGATCTGTCTGTTCCACACGGGGACGTGCGGGATCGGGGCGGGCACCCAGGGGGCAGGGGGAACCAAGATCCGCTACTCACATCCGGGATTCCTGGACGCGATCGGCGCGGACTTCCCGGGGCTCATCCTCGTGGCCGCCCATTTCGGCTGGCCGTGGTTCATGGAGTGCCTGGCCATCGCCTTGCACAAGTCCAACGTGTTCATCGAGCTCTCGGGTTGGGCTCCGAAGTACCTGCCCGCCGAGGTGGTCCGAGAGATCGGCAAGCGTTTGAACGACCAGACGCTGTTCGGCAGCGACTATCCGTTCATCTCACTCAACCGCTGGTTCGGCGAGTTCGATCAGCTCGGTCTGACGGACGAGGCCAAGCAGGCGATCCTGGTCGGCAACGCCACGCGCCTCCTCGGCCTGTAGGTCCGAGGTGGGTCGTCACTTGTAGCACTCCATGCATTCCACCCCCTGGGGGCCCGCGGTCGCGGAGTGTTCCGTTCCCGCTTCGATGTCCAGGCGGTCCCCGGCGGTCAGCCGATAGGTCTTGCGTTCCTCGTCCTCGAACGTGATCGATCCCTCCAGCACGAACAGGACCTTGTGGTATCCGTGGCCGTGGACCGGATACTCCTCACCTGGAGCGCCATTCCACCGGCGCGGATGCGGGCGATTCTCCGCGGCGAACAGTCCTCGCATCAGCTTCTCGTCGGCCGCTGCCTGTGGAGTGAGCCGGATCCCCATCTGGTTCCCCCCTCGAGCCTTCCGGGCAGCGGCTAATCCTGCTTCTGGATCGCCGACGGTTCAAGGGAGTCGGGGGAGACGGGCTACTTCGCGTCGCCGCGACCCGACCGGGGTTCGGTCCCCCGCTTGGTGAAGGCGCTTGGACCCCCGCCCACCCACGGGCGCATGGCCTGGTGGCGGATCTGGAGGGAACCGAGCCC
>JBKPAF010000006.1:0-12527 GCA_046726275.1 Actinomycetota bacterium | reverse complement strand
GCCTGGGCCTCCTGGATCAAGAGGGCATTGGTGAACGCGCGGAGGGTGGCCGACAGTTCTGGAGAGGCAGTCACCTCCCGCTCGAACTCCTCCGAGCTGAGTGACAGCACCTCTCCAGGCACCTGCGTGATGGCCCAGATGTTGCCCACCGTGCTGTTCCCGAGAAAGACCTCTATGCCAACGATCCCCTCCCGGCCGACCATGGCTGTCTCCATAGCGGAGCCATCGCTCATCGTGGTGATGAGTGAAATGACGACTCCAACCGGGAAGTGGACACGCGTGGTGGGGCGATCGGGCTCCGCGAGTACCTCCCCCAAACGAAGTCGCTCGCGCCGCATCTTCGCAACCAGTTGTTTGCGTTCCTCCCGTGGCAGGGCGTCGATGAGAAAATTACCGGTGAGTGAGAGGTCCGGATCGATTGGAGTACGCATGGTCTCCTCCTCGAGGACACGAGGCCCGAAGGGTGGGGCGAGACTGAGCGCCCCAAGGGAAGCCTCTGGGTCTTGGTCCCCGACTGGGGATGTCGGAGACGAACGCAAGCAAGCCAGTCACGATCACGACGGTACAGCCAATGGCTTGTTAGGTCTAATACCAAATTCAGCACGTTGCTGATACGCCGCGCGTATTGCCACGAAGGATGCCCCACTTTCTGCGGAGGAGAGAGCCCGGCATCGGGGTCAGATCGTGGATGACTACATTGTCACCCGTTAGAGCAATTGTGCTGAAAGCCGGAAGCGAGGGTCTCCCGAATCGAGGTACCGCGCGAGGGGGCTGGGGACGTCATTTCGGCCAGCGAGCTCGATCCCGGTACACACTCAGCCGATCTGTCTGTGTGTCAGGTGAACGACAGACACGGTCTGGTTCGCCTTATAGGTTCGGGATGCGGAGGAATGGATGCACGCACTGCAGATCCACATCGAGGAGCAAGGCGTGGTCTGCATTTCGGGTGAGCTCGATCTCTGGACCGCACCGAAGCTCCGTGATGCGCTGCTCCCACTGCTCTCGAAGGACGGAGACCTGGTCATCGACCTGGCCGCCGTGCGCTTCATGGATGGGGCCGGGCTTCGTGCGCTTCTCCTGGCAGCGAATCGGCTCGAGGGTCGAGGACATGTGGTACTGAGGTCACCCTCGCGATCCGTCTCTCGGGTGTTGAGGCTGATCCAGGCCCATGAGATCCGGAACCTGGAGGTCTCGCCGCAACTGGCTGAACCGGTAGACAGGATGGTTTCGTGATGTTCATCAGCTGTGAGCTCCGCGTATTGAGTGAGACGCCTGGCGACGGTCCGGCAAACGATCAATGCGACGACGGCCGCTTGCCGCGGACATACGCATCCCTTGGATATCTGGATAGCCGTAGGTCGATCATCGATCTGATTGGTCCTTGTGAATCCGCCCTCGAGACGGCCGTGGAGATCGTTTCCTGCCTGGGCGCCAGCCATGGCGTTCAGGTCACCGATGTCGATATCCGAGGCTGCCACGACGTTCGGATCTCGCTGAGGGTCCCCATTCCGGCCTCGGTGTTGCTGGAGCCGCCCGGGTGATCCCCGGCATGCTAGGTTACGGCCCGTGGCCGTCGAGGGCTGCGTCAAACGGGGTGAGCGAGCAAGGCAAGCAATGATCGCTTTGGGTTCGATAGCAAACAGACGGACGCCGGGGGCGACCCTAGCGTCTAGATCTCGGCCAGCAGCGAGGGGAGACCCGGGTCCGTGGAGCGATTGAATCCGAAAAGGCCCGGTAACTCGAGTTTTGCCTTGCCCGCTGCCCGTGATCTCACCACTACGAGTGGCACCGGTCGATCGTCGCGTCCTCGACCCCCGCGCGGGAACAGGGGCGCCTCCTGGTTCATGCCCCTCGAGGCCAAGCTGCATGCGCCCGCTCCCCGTTCGGGTCTCGTCCAGCGCCCACGTCTGATCGAGCGCCTGCGATCCGTGAACGACATGCCTCTCGTGCTCGTCATCGCACCGCCTGGCTATGGAAAGACCACCTTGCTCTCACAGTGGCGGGAGGAGGATCAGCGGCCGTTCGCCTGGATCACGCTCGACGGCACCGAGAACGACCCATCCGAACTCCTCGCCTACCTCATCCTCGGGCTGGGCGAGGTATTGGCGCTCGGGCCGGAGATCTTCCCTCGCTCTCACGCCCGCGGCCGCTCCTTCATCGCCTACTCGCTGCCTCGAGTTGCCCGTGCCATCGCCCATGGCAGGTTCGTCCTCGTATTGGACGACGTCCACGTTCTCACGAGCCCAGAATCACTCGAGCTCCTCGCCGTGATCGTCCAGCATCTGCCGGTGGGCTCCCATGTGGTCCTCTCCGGGCGTGACCAGCCTCCGATGCTGTTGAGTCGCATGCTGGCAAATCAGTCTCTCGTGCGCCTCGGTTCCCAGCAGCTCGCGATGACGTCGTTCGAAGGGCTGCAGCTCCTCCACGCCTCAGGAATCCCGGTGGGAGCCTCCGAGGCAGAGAGCATCGTGGCACGGACGGAGGGATGGGCCGCAGGACTCCAGCTTGCAGCCCTCTCCCTTCGCGAGCAGGAGCACCTGGGCAAGGCGCTGGAAACCTTCACGGGCAGCGATGGTCTGGTGTCCGAGTACCTGAGGGACGAGCTGTTGGATCGAATGCCTTCCGACCAGCTTGAATTCCTGCTCGGAACGGCCGTGCTGGATCACCTGTCGGGTCCACTGTGCGACGCTGTCCTTCGGGCGTCCGGCTCGGCGGTGAAGCTCGGGGAGTTGGAGCGGGAGAATGTCTTCCTCACCCGCCTGAACCAGAACGGCGTGTGGTATCGGCGACATCAATTGTTCGCAGAGATGCTCCGGTCGGAGCTGCGACGTCGCGACCCCAAGCGTTTGAAGGTCCAACATCAACGGGCGTCCGATTGGTTCGAGGCGAATTCCAATCCCGATATGGCTCTCTCCCACGCTCGGGCGGCGGGTGACATCACACGCGCAGCAGGGGTCGTCGCCCGGAACCTCCTTGCGTACATATCCGCGGGAAGGGCAACGACGATCTGCCGATGGATCGACGCACTCCCCGCAGACGAGCTGGCAGCCATCCCTTGGTTCGCCGCGGCGGCTTCGGTCGCCTTCGTCCCCACCGGTGAGGTGGAACGGGCTACGCACTGGCTCGCGATCGCGGATCGCCACGGCACCGCCGAGGAGAACGGGCCTCTCCCGGACGGGCGCGCGTCGCTGCGGTCGGCGATGGCGATCTCGCGAGCCGTTCTCGGCTTGGGAGGTATCAGACGACTGGAAGAGGATGCCTCATTGGGCTACGAGCTCGAGCGACACGAAAGCCCGTGGCGGGCTCTCTGTGCGCTGTTCTTGGGGGTGGCGTTGCACCTGCAGGGGCGGCAGGAGGAAGCCATGGCCAGGCTCCAGGAGGCGGCGGACCTGAGTGCCTTCGAGCAGGCGAGTGTGCATGCGATGAGCCTCGCACAACTGGCAATGATCGCCGCCGAGCGCGGGGACTGGGAGACGATGCGCGAACTCTCCGAGCGAGCGAGGATCGAGGTGGAGAGCAGTCCGCTCCAGGATTACGCGTCCATGGCAGACGTGTATGCGGTCTCGGCCCTTTCCTGCGCTCGCTGGCGTCAGCCGGCCCAGGCTCGGAGGGACGCGGCGCGGGCGGCCAAGCTGCTCGCCTCGCTGTCAGGCCTGGCGACGTGGATGAACGCGGAGGGGTGGATGCTGATCGGACAGGCGTATCTCCTGCTCGGCGACGTTGCCGCCACCCGCGATGCTCTTCGCAATGCCCGGCGTCATCTCAGCCACCTGCCTGATGCTCCCGTCCTGCACGCTCTCTTCGACGAGGCCAATCAGAGTGTCACGGCCCGATCCAGGGAGGTCGTCGGCCCCGCGCTCACGGCTGCGGAGATCAGGGTCGTGCAGTACCTCCCAACCCATCTTTCCCTCGGAGAGATCGCAACTCAGCTTCACGTATCCCGAAACACGGTCAAAACACAGGTCATTTCGGCGTATCGAAAACTGGGGGTGTCGACCAGAACGCAGGCCGTCGAATCAGCACGGACTCTCGCTCTGATCGACAGTGCGCAGCCTGAGCCGAATCTCAGCCGCGCCAGCTGACCCGCGATGCGTCAGACGGAAGCGGGCGCTGTCCCGTGCAGCGCTTCCTGAAGCTCGTTCTGTGCGTCCGCTGATAGCGAGCTCTTGAGGACGGTGCCGCCGAAGTGGCGGATGGCACCGACGGCTCGCTTCGGCGTCGTCCTGTCTATCACCATGAACAGCGCGGAAGTTCCGGGCTTCAGCAGGTCACGAATGCGATCCTGGAAAGCCTTGTCGATCCCCGTCTGTTCGATCTTGGCCAGGAGGGCGCCCAGCGCTGCCCCGAAGGCCATGCCCAGGAACGGAACGAAGAACAACAGCCCGAACAACAGGCCCCAGAACATCCCGTAGGTTGCCACATCGCCGACAGCGTGGGCGTTCGTGATCGTCTTGAACTTCCCGCTCGCGTCCCGGATGATCACGGCCACCGCGTCGTGCTGGATGAGAAGCTCCTGCGAGCGGCGTTCGACCTCCTCCATCGCGAGCGAGGCCGTCATCGTGTCCGGGTACGCGATGGCGATCAACTCTGCCATGACCTATGTCCCGAACGCTTCCGGATTCGAACTAGTCCCGTACCTCTCCACCGTGCACAGCGAGCGCCCAGATCACGAGCACGTCCAACGCGATGACCGTCAGCGCCCAGAGTGGGTATGCCGGGATGAACAGGATCTGAGCGATCAGGTTCAATCCGGCGACGATCACTCCGATGATCCGTGCCCACAGTTGACCGACCAGCACTCCGAGGCCAGCTATGGCAACGACCGATCCGAAGATGATCCACGTCCAGCCCCAGGTCGAGTAGTCGAACTGGACAGGAAGGGAGGTGCTGCTCGCCAGCCAATTCCCATTGAGAAGTGCGATGAACCCCTGGATCGCGTTGATCGAGCCCAGGATTAGCATCATGATGCCCGCGAACAGAATCCAGCCGAACCACCCTGAGGCCCGATCCTCGCGAGCGATTGGATCGTATCCCGGGCGCGTCCGATAGCGATCCACGTCCTGGGTTGTCTGTGGATCCGACACGCTTCCTCCCTTCTCGTCCAGGGCCGCTGAGACCCGTGTGTCGAGTCGAGGCCACCATCATCCAACTGGCGGGCCTCTTTAGGGGCATCCCCCCGATGGGATGAAAGGGCGCTGGACGCCCGCATTAGGCGCGAACAGGCGCTTTGTGAATTCATCCTCTCCGGATGACGCGCCCTACCGCTGCTCTCGTGCACATTGCCTCAGGCGATGATGGTCCAAACGACATCCCGAACCGATTGGCACGCGACTGACGCCTCAAGGGTGGCTGACGAGCTTGGAGTGAAGCTCGACACTGGCCTGAGCACAGAGGAGGCACAAGCCCGGCTCCAGTCCGTGGGTCCGAATCGGCTGGCCGAAGGGAAGAAGGAATCGGCGGTTCAGGCCTTCCTCCGCCAATACCGCGACTTCATGCAGATCATCCTGCTCGCCGCGGCCGGCGTCAGCCTGTTCGTGACCGGCGACGTAGCGACGTCTGTGTTGTTGGCCGGGCTCACCGTGTTCAACGCCGTCATCGGCCTCCGGCAGGAGGCGAAGGCCGAGGAGAGCGTCAAGGCGTTGGCGCAGATGATGAAGACCATCGCGAGAGTCCGGCGTGGCGGCCAGGCGCTGGAGATCGACGCCGAGGAGCTCGTGCCCGGCGACGTCGTGCTCGTCGAAGCGGGTAATCGGGTCCCCGCAGACGGCCGGATCTGCGTCGCCGCGACACTCGAGATCGAGGAGGCCGCGCTCACCGGCGAGAGTCTTCCGGTCGCCAAGGCAACGGACCCGGTGCCCGGGGACGACGTCCCCCTGGGCGACCGAATCTCCATGGCGTTCATGAACACGTCGGTCACCCGGGGGCGCGGCGAGATGATCGTCACGTCGACCGGCATGGCTACTGAGATAGGTCACATCGCCGGCCTGCTGGCGAGCACGACCTCCGAGAAGACGCCTCTGCAGAGGCAGCTTGATGGCTTGTCCAAGGTGATCGCGGGGATCGCCTGCGTGGCACTGGTCTTCGTGGTGCTGCTCGGCCTCGCCAGGGGGCAGACGTTCGACGATCTGTTCATCATCGGCGTCGCGCTCGCCGTCGCGGCCATCCCGACGGGCTTGCCCGCGGTCGTCACGGCGCTCCTGTCCATCGGAACTCGCGAGATCGCTAACCGGAACGCGATCGTCAAGCGGCTGCCCTCGGTGGAGACCCTCGGGTCGACGTCGGCGATCTGCTCGGACAAGACCGGCACGCTCACGCTGAACAGGATGACCGCTCGCGGCCTGGCGATCCCTGGCAAGAACAGGTTCACGGTCTCTGGGCAGGGCTACAGCACCGAGGGCCAGATCAGTCGTGTCGGTGGTTCCGACTTCGATCTCGATCCTTATCTGCTTCCCATGGTCCTGTGCGCGGACGCGCTACTCGACGGCGAGACGCTCATCGGTGATCCGACGGAAGGCGCCCTGATCGTCCTCGGTGCCAAGGGAGGACTCGATATCTCCGAGACCCGCCGTGCCTACCCGCGTGTGGCTGAGGTCCCGTTCGACTCGGAATACAAGTTCATGGCCACGTTCCACCGGATGACCGGAGCGAAGGGCGACCCGGTGATCCGTTGCTACGTCAAAGGTGCGCCCGATATCCTGATCGCCCGCGGCAGTTTCTATCGGGATCCGGATGGCGGGCTGCAACGTGTCACCGACGACAACCGATCCTTGGCGCTGGAGGCGAACGACGAGATGGCCCGGCGCGGCGAGCGAGTGATGGTCGTCGCCGAGCGCGACTTCGACCCCGAACAGTTCGATCCGCAGGGCAACCTCCTGGACCTCGTTCAGGACCTGACGCTCCTGGCGATGATCGGCATCATCGATCCGCCACGATCCGAGGCCAAGGACGCCATCGCCGAGTGCAAGCGGGCGGGCATTCGCGTCCGGATGATCACGGGAGATCACGCAACAACCGCTGCGGCGATCGGAAGGGAACTGGGGCTCGAGGGACGGGCGTTAACCGGCGCCGAGTTTGCCTCGCTCAGCGACGAGGATCTGCTCAGCCAGCTGGCAGACATCAGCGTGATCGCCCGGGTCGCGCCGGAGGACAAGGTCCGGCTGGTTCGGCTCCTTCAACAGAGCGGCGAGATCGTCGCGATGACAGGCGACGGCGTGAACGATGCTCCGGCCCTGAAGGCCGCAAACATTGGGGTTGCCATGGGCATCACGGGCACCGAGGTCTCGAAGGAGGCGGCCGTGATGATCCTCACGGACGACAACTTCGCGACGATCGTGAGCGCGGTCGAATACGGGCGGGGCCTGTATGACAACCTCTTGAAGTATCTCCGGTTCCAGATGTCCACGCTCGTGGCTTATGTCGCAATCTTCCTGGGGGCCGGCATCTTCAACATCGCCGCAGGCGTGCCCCTGAATCCCCTGCAGATCCTGTGGTTGAACATGCTCATCGATATCCCCATCGCGATCGCGCTTGGTTTCGACGAACCCTCGGGTGGGTTGATGGACCGCCTCCCTCGCCCCGTGGAGGCTCCGGTGTTCTCCACCGCCGACTGGATCCGTCTCTCGGTCATCGGGCTGGTCATGACGGTGGGCTCCCTCGTCGCCTACCAGATCGCCGCGGACGACGGGGCGCGGCTCGCTTCGACGATGCTCCTGACGACGCTCTCCCTGTTCCACCTGGCTGCGGGCCTGCTGGCACGCGATCAGTGGGACACGATCTTGAGTCGAGCGGCGATCCCAGGGCCCACACAGCTGAAGCGTTACGGCATCTCCTTGCTGCTGATCCTCGCCGTCACCGAGATCGGGTTCCTCCAGCGCTTCATCGGGACCACGGAGCTCACCTTCACCCAGTGGTGGATCTGCATCGGAATCGCGTCGAGCCTGGTCGTCGTCGAGGAGCTCATCAAGGTGGTGCTGAGACGGCGCCACAAGCGTGTGACCACTGCCCCTGCCCAGCCAGCTTTGTCGCCCACGTAAGGAGGCGTCGATGGCCCTGAACTTGCGGAATCGAAACTTCGTCAAGGAGCTCGACTTCACGCCGAATGAGCTCGTGTTCCTCCTGAAGCTCGCGGCCGACCTGAAGGCGGCGAAGTATGGTGGATACGAGCGGCCTCAACTCGCGGGTAAGAACATCGCCCTGATCTTCGAGAAGACGTCCACGCGCACGCGGACGGCGTTCGAGGTCGCTGCCCACGATCAGGGCGCGCACGTCACGTACCTGGAGCCGAGCGGATCCCAGATCGGGCACAAGGAATCGATGAAGGACACGGCCCGGGTGCTCGGTCGCACGTTCGACGGGATCGAATATCGAGGCTTCGCCCAGGAGACGGTCGAGATCCTCGCCGAGTACGCCGGCGTGCCCGTCTGGAACGGCCTGACGGACCAGTTCCATCCGACGCAGACCCTGGCGGACGTCCTGACCATGACCGAGCACAGCGACAAGCATCTTCGCGAGATCTCGTACTGCTACCTGGGCGACGCCCGCAACAACATGGGCAATTCGCTGATGGTCGCGGGCTGCAAGTTCGGCATGGACGTTCGACTCTGCGCGCCCGAACACCTGTGGCCGACCGAGGATCTGGTCAAGACGTGCAACGAGATCGCCGGCGAAACAGGAGCCCGGCTCACCCTCACCGAAGACGTCGATGAAGGCGTGCGCGGCGTGGATTACCTCTACACGGACGTGTGGGTTTCGATGGGGGAAAAGGCCGAAGTTTGGGGCGAGAGGATCGAGCTCCTGAAGCCCTACCAGGTGAACCTGGACGTGATCCGCCGCACCGGGAACTCGAGAGTCAAGTTCCTCCACTGCCTGCCGGCCTTCCACAACCGGGAGACCAAGGTCGGCGAGGAGATCTTCGAGAAGTATGGGCTCAACGGACTGGAGGTCACGGACGAGGTCTTCGAGTCGGAGCACTCGATCGTCTGGGACCAGGCCGAGAACCGGATGCACACGATCAAGGCCGTGATGGTGGCGACGCTGGGCGACTGATTGGAGCGATCATGAGAGTGGTCGTGGCGTTGGGAGGCAACGCTCTGCTGAAGCGGGGCGAGCCGATGACGGCCGAGGCGCAACGAGCCAACGTGAAAAAGGCCGCACCACCGCTGGCGGCCGTGGCTCAGAAGCATCAGCTGGTGCTGACGCACGGCAATGGTCCGCAGGTCGGGTTGCTGGCGCTCCAAGGGGCTGCCTACCAAGAGAGCGGCGCCTTTCCTCTCGACGTCCTCGGTGCGCAGACCGAAGGGATGATCGGCTACGTCCTCGAGCAGGAGCTCGGCAATCTGCTGCCGGCGGACGTCCCCTTCGCGACCATCCTGACGATGGTGGAGGTCGATCCAAAGGATTCGGCGTTCGAGAAGCCGACGAAGTTCGTCGGCCCGGTCTATGAGAAGGCTGCGGCAGAGGCGCTCGCGCTCGAGAAGGGATGGAACTTCAAGCAGGACGGAGACCGCTGGCGTCGCGTCGTCCCATCGCCGGAGCCCCGGCGCATCTTCGAGATCCGCCCCATCCGATGGCTGCTGGATCGAGGCGTGGTGGTCATCTGCGCGGGTGGCGGGGGCGTTCCGACGATCTACGACGAGGATGGCGAGGGCGCTGGCCCGGGTCGAACGCTGACCGGGGTGGAGGCAGTGATCGACAAGGACCTCACCACCGAGCTCCTCGCCCGTGAGGTCGAGGCAGACGTGTTCGTCATGGCGACCGACGTCGAGGGCGTCTACGCGGACTGGGGCACCCCGGACCAGCGCCTGCTCAGGCGGGTGACCGTCGCCGAGCTTCGCGAAGGCTCCTTCGCGGCTGGATCGATGGGCCCGAAGGTCGAGGCCGCGATCCGGTTCGTGGAGCGAGCGGGTCGCCGAGCGGCGATCGGCGGATTGGAGCAGATCGAGGCGATCGTAGAGGGCGACGCTGGAACCCAGGTCGTCGCCGAGGGGTCGTCCTGATCCTCGGATTGGAGGCGTGATGGAGACGTTCGGGGTTCACTCGGAAGTAGGAAAGTTGCGCAAGGTCATGGTGCACCGGCCGGACCTGAGCCTCCGGCGACTGACTCCCGCGAACCACGACGATCTGCTGTTCGACGACGTGTTGTGGGTCGAGCGTGCGCAATACGAGCACGATCAGTTCGTCGCCCGGATGCGGGAGCGCGGAGTCCAGGTTTTCTACTTCGCGGAGCTGCTCGCGGAAGCGCTCAGTGCCAGCGACGAAGGCCGGGGCAGGCTGATCAGCCTGGCCGCGTCCGAGTACACGGTCGGTGTGTCCCTCGTCGACGAGGTTCGCAACATGCTCTGGCAACTCCCTCCGGATGCCCTGGCCAAGCACCTCATCGGCGGCCTGACGGTGGAGGAGTCCGGGATCGATCTGGGCAAGCTCCGAGAGTTCTCACTGGGTGCCGCGGCCCTCGAGGACACCAGCGCGTTCATCCTTCCCCCCCTTCCCAACACGCTGTTCACCCGCGACTCGTCGTGCTGGATCTACGGAGGCGTGTCCCTCAATCCGATGTATTGGCCGGCGCGTCGCCTCGAGGCGTACAACGTGGCGGCGATCTACCGGTACCACCCCATGTTCCAGGATGCCCAGTTCGAGTACTGGTACCCCGAGTTGGGTGACGACGGACGATTCAACGCCGACGATTTCGGACGTTCCTCGCTCGAGGGTGGCGACGTGCAGCCGATCGGCAACGGCACGGTGCTGATCGGACTCAGCGAGCGGACGCAGGCGCGCATGATTGAACAGATCGCCAGGGCGCTGTTCGCCAAGGGGGCGGCTGAGCGCGTCATCGCGGTGGTGATGTCGAAGGACCGCGCACACATGCACCTCGACACGGTGTTCACGATGCTCGACCGGGACAAGGTCACCGTGTTTCCGAAGGTGATGGGCCAGGTGCGAGCGATCAGCCTCCGCCCGGGCGGTCCCAACGGTCGATTCCACGTCACGGAGGAGTCCGGGTTCCTGCCCGCAGTTGCCGACGCTCTCGGGGTCCGCGAGCTCAAGGTCGTCGAGACCGGTGGTGATCAGTACCAACAGGCTCGGGAGCAATGGGACGACGGCAACAATGTCGTGGCGATGGAGCCCGGTGTGGTCGTGGCCTACGAGCGGAACACCCACACGATCGAGAGGATGCGCGAGGCCGGGGTCGAGGTCATCACGATCGAGGGATTCGAGCTCGGCAAGGGTCGTGGCGGCGGTCACTGCATGACCTGCCCGCTGCTGCGGGATCCGATCTAGAGGACGAAAGGAGAGTGATCGACGTGAGTGCTGGACGATGGGTCCTCGTAGTGGTCCTACTCCTCGCGTTCGTCGTTTTCGTCGGCTACGCCCGAGGGCGAGTGCATCATCGGGGGCCTCAACAGGTAGGCGCACCCAGCATCGTGGTGGTTCCGCGCTGAGAGCCCGATGTCTGACAACGACGGCGGAGACGGAGGACGATCACCGGACTCCATCGACCTGACGGGTCGAGCCCCCAGAGCGCCGAGCCTGCTGGACGCGCTCCTTCCGATCATCGTCCTGATCGCACTCATCGCCACCACGATCGTGGTCTTCGGCATCGGAGCGACCGATGGCCCATTGCAGATCGCCCTGTTCCTGAGCGCGTCCTTCGCCAGCCTGATCGCGTTCAAGAACGGATACACCGTCTCTGCGATCGCCGGCGCGGCCGTTGGCGGGGTCACCACGGCTGTCGGCGCGATCTTCATCCTGCTCGCCGTCGGCGCGCTGATGGGCACGTGGAACATGGCCGGCACGATTCCCACGATCGTGCACTACGGGATTGGGCTGTTGAGCCCGACGTTCTTCTTCGTCACGACGGCAGCGATCTGTGCCGTTGTCGGTATGGTCACCGGCAGCTCATGGACGACGGCCGGCACCCTGGGGGTCGCATTCGTCGGGATGGCCAATGTCCTCGGGCTTTCCGAAGCGATCGCCGCCGGGGCCGTGATCAGCGGGGCGTACTTCGGGGACAAGATGACGCCCCTCTCGGAGACGACGATCCTCGTGCCGAGCCTCGTGGGCCGGGGTCTCACCACATCGCAGCACATCAAGAACATGTGGTGGACGGCAGCGCCGGCGCTCGGGATCTCCCTGGTCATCTTCCTGGTGATCGGGCTGAACGCGGAACCGACCGGAGCCACCAGCACCGCCACGGCGCAGAAGGCTCTCGAGAGTGCCTTCGAGATCTCGGCGTGGACCCTGCTGCCGCTCCTGCTCCTCGTGGCGTTCTCGATCAAGAAGTTCCCGCCGTTCCTGTCCATCCTCGGGTCGGCGCTCTTCGCCGGGATCCTGGCGCTCTTTCTCCAGCCCGACGCCGTGAAGGCGTTCGTAGGGGAACCCGCCCTAGGCTCTGTCGAGACCGGCATCAAGGCGATCTTCGCGTCGATGGCTACCGGGTTCGTGAGCCAATCCGGCAACGAGACGATCGACGCGCTGTTCTCTCGTGGCGGGATGGCCAGCATGCTGACGACCGTCTGGCTCGTGCTCGG
>JBKPAF010000005.1:0-8330 GCA_046726275.1 Actinomycetota bacterium | reverse complement strand
GGCCGAGCCGGGTGGAGCTACTTCGACGCCCTGCTCATCATCTCCGGAGCCTTCGGTCTGTTCCGACGGGAGTCGGTCATGGAAGTTGGTGGGTTCTCGACGGGAACGGTCACCGAGGACATGGAGCTGGTCATGCGGCTCCACAAACACTTCCGCAGGTCCCGGACCCCGTATCGGATCGTGTTCACGCCGGATCCCATCTGCTGGACCGAGGTTCCCTCCTCGATCAAGGTCCTCCGACGCCAGCGCAACCGCTGGCACCGCGGGCTGTGGGAGACCTTGTGGCTCCACCGAGACATGCTCTTCAACCCCCGCGACGGTCGCCTCGGTTTCCTCGCCGTCCCCTATTTCCTGTTCTTCGAGGCCCTCGGCCCCGTCGTCGAGATGGCCGGGTACATCGTGCTGATCCTCGGGTTCTTCCTGCACACCCTGTTCCTGGAGTTCGCTGTGCTGTTCCTGGCTCTGTCGGTCCTCTACGGGATGCTCCTGTCGCAGATGGCCGTGGGGATCGAGACGCTGCTGCTGTCCCGGTACCCCAGGGTCCGAGACCGGCTCACCCTGGTGGGCGCGGCATTCCTCGAGTTCGCGGGGTACCGCCAGCTCCTTACGTGGGAGCGGTTCATCGCCACCTTCCAGATCAGCCGGAAGCGGGGGCAGTGGGGGGAGATGACCAGGGCGGGCATCGAGTCTGCGCCCCAACCGAAACAGGAGGAATCAGCCCCAGCGCTTCGGTGAAGCTCGCCACGAGTCTCGCGTCGGTCATGATTGCACTCCGATGAGCGAGGTCGACAACACCGCGCGGCCATCGAGCCTGTGGCAGCACGGCGACTTCATGAAGCTCTGGACCGGGCAGACCATCAGCCAGCTCGGGTCCCAGATCACCGTGATCGCCTTCCCGCTCACCGCGATCCTTCTGTTCAAGGCGACGCCGTTCCAGGTCGGTCTGCTGGGGACACTGGAGTTCCTCCCCTTCGTGCTCTTCGGCCTGCCGGTCGGAGTGTGGGTGGATCGCCTTCGCCGGAAGCCGATCCTCGTCGCCGCCGACGTGGGGCGGTTCGCCCTGATCGCGACGGTCCCCCTGGCGTATGCCTTCGGCGCCCTTCGGATCGGACATCTGTACGCGGTCGCTTTCGTGGCCGGCGTGTTCACGGTCTTCTTCGACGTCGCCTACGGGTCGTACCTTCCCTCGCTGATCGACCGGGCCCGTCTGATGGAAGGGAACTCCAAGCTGGAGATCTCGAGGTCAGGGGCTCAACTGGTCGGTCCGGGCGTGGGGGGCATCCTGGTCCAGGTCTTCCGGGCGCCCGTGGCGCTGCTCGCCGATGCGGTCAGCTACCTCGGATCGGTCATCTTCCTTCTGCTGATCCGGCGCAAGGAGCCGCCGGTCGAGCCCCCTCCGGGCGAGCCCCGGAGGATGACGACCCAGATCCGCGAGGGGCTGCGATACGTGCTGCGTCACCGGCTGCTGAGACCTCTACTCATCTGCACGGCCACCTTGAACCTGGCCAGCGGCCTGAACCTGGCCGTGCTTCTGGTATTCGCGGTGCGGTCCCTCGGTCTGAAGCCGGGCGTGATCGGTGCGGCCATGGCCCTCGGGAACATCGGGTTCGTGGGAGGGGCGATCGTGTCCCGCCGGGCCACGCTTCGGCTCGGGGTCGGCCCCACCATCATCGGGGCGGGCGTGGTCATCGGGCTCGGCTGGTCGCTGATCCCGCTGGCGGGCCCGTCGACGGGGGTGGCGCTGCTGTTCCTCAGCGGGTTCCTGGGGAGCTTCGGAGCCGTCATCTACAACGTGAACGCCCGCAGCCTCGCCCAGTCGATCACGCCGGAACGGATGCTCGGGCGAACGATCGCCACGCTCCGATTCGCCGTCTGGGGGACTATCCCGCTCGGGACGTTCTTCGGCGGGCTCCTGGGCGGTCGGATCGGGCTCCGACCAACCCTGTGGCTCTCGGCCGCCTGCGGGCTGGTGGCGTTCCTCCCTCCGCTCCTGTCCGACGTCCGGCGGCTCACCGACATGCCTGCGCTCGCCGAGGAGACCACTCCTCCGGTTGAGGCCTAGCGACCGATCCCTCGAAGATCGATCGCCTCGTTGGCGGCCGAGAAAGCCAGGCCGGGCTCCGGACCACCGGCGAGGACGTAGGCGACGGTCCCGATCGCCGTCACTCCCAGACCATGGCGGGCGGTCGGCATCGGGGGCAGCGAGACCCACCGACCCTCTTGGACATCGAACGCTTCGACCTCGTCGAACGTGGAGTCGGCCTCGCCTCCTGCCGCCACGATGAAGCCGTTGGACGCCGCGGTCCCGGCGATGCCTCCCCGGGGGGTCGGCATTCCGGGAAGGGATGCCCAGGTTCCAGAGGCCGGGTCATACGCCTCTAGGTTGCCCAGGTTCGTCCCGATCCCTCCGGTCCGACCCCCAACCACGTACAGTCGGCCCCCGACTCCGGCCACCCCCAGGTGTTGCCGTTGCGTGGGCGGCCCCTCGACCGTGGACCAGGCCGACGCAGTGGGATCGAACACCAGGACCCGGTCCGCGAGTCCACCTGGGCCCACGCCTCCGGCCACGTACAACCTGCCGTCGACCTCCGCCGACCCTGCCGCGGCGCGAGGCTCTGGCATCCGGGGAAGCTCTACCCAGCGGCCCGACCGAAGGACGAACGCGCGATCCGTCGGATTGGACAGGCCCGGGCCAAGGTACCCGCCGAACAGGTACACGTCCTCGCCCAGGCCGGTGGACATGGCGTGGTTGACGGCCACCGGCAGGTCTGGGGCGCGCTGCCAGGCGTTGGACTTCGGGTCGAAGACCTCGACCGTGTCCACCGTGCCGCCACCCTCCACGAACCCGCCGATCACAAAGATCCTGGTCCCGTCCGACGCAGCCGTGACCTCTGTGCGCGGAGTAGGAACAGGGGCCAGGCGCTCCCACTGGGTACCCGACGCTGTGGGCGTCGGGCTGGGCTGCGGCTCTCCACTGCAGGAGGCGAGGAACCACAGGGCGGCAGCCGCCCGCGCATACGGACCGGCTCTGGGTACGGAACCGAGTCGCGCCGCCACACTCACCCTCCAGGATTCTCTCCCACGAGAAACGAATGGGTTCCTTCATCGTTCGGTTCATCGAGGAGATGAGGGCGCCAAAAGCACGTTGACGTTCTACGAGGTCGCGGTCAGGGGGCCACGATCAGCGTGTGGGTGTCGAGCCACTCAGCGGTGTTCCCATCCGCCACCTTGGACGGTATGTCCGCCAGCCTGATGTCGACCACGTAGATGGAGCCGCCATCCTGGTACGCGATCTGGCGTCCGTCCGGGGACATCGTGGGCCACCAGATCGAGCCCTTGGCCATCACCAGCGATTCGCGGATGTCCGAGTCGGGGATGGGACGTCCGGTCATGATGCTCTGACCTTCGAGGTTGTTGGGCATCGGCGAGACGAACTGGATCTTTAGTCCCTCCGGCCCCTGAGCGCGGACCATTGGGAACGCGGCGTCCCGCAGCACCAGCGTCGGCTCGCCGCCGGTCACGGGCACGGACCACACATCCCAGGTCGTGGTTTCGTCGGAGGTCCGGGGCAAGTGGAAGATCACGTTCCCGGGTCCTCCGGGGCCGGAAGACGGGTCCCCGGCGGCGGGGGTGAACCTGGGCGACAGGAACCACCACCATGCCCTGGTCAGCTCGAGACGGGTGATCTGCGTCCTCTGGCCGGTGGAGAGATCCTGGACGAACAGGTTTCCAACGCTGTCGTCGGTGCCGGCTCTCTGCTGGTAGACGAGCTTCGTGCCATCGGGGGACCACCGCGGCGCACAGATCGTGAGACCCGCGGGCGGCTTGATCGTGCGCGCGTCAGTTCCATCTACGTTGACGACCTTTATGCCGTCCGATCCGACGCATCCGCCGCCGCGACTCGAGCTATAAGCCAGCCGCGTGCCGTCGGGGGATGGCACGTAGCTGTAGCCACCGGCGATGCTCTCCACCAGCGGCGTCTTCTTGCCCGTCCGCAAGTCGAGGAAGAAGGGGCCCGAGATCGGCCCCGGGGCCACCGTAGATGGCTCGTTGGCCGGGCGCGCCCTGTTCTCTGTGCGCCGCGTTTCGAGCACCAACGCGACCGCCGCCACGGCGATTGCCGCCGCCACGGCGAACGCGCCGACTCTCTTGTTCCGCGCTGACCGCACCTGTCTCTTCTGCTGACGCTCGAGGGCGCCAGGCTCGGGTTCCTTCTGCTTGGTGACCATCTCGTAGACCTCCCGAACGTCAGGCATCCTCGCCTCCTACATCTCCCGCAGCGCCGCGCGCCCCTGGGACGCGAGCGCCCGGACCGTGGTCGGCCGGATGCGCATGATCCGAGCGGCCTGTTCCGAGCTGTACCCGAAGATCTCGGTGAGCACGATCGCCGCGCGCTGTCGAGGAGGGAGCCCTCGCAGCATCCGGCGCACGTCCTCGCGGACGTTCACGTCGTCGAACGGATCCCTCGCGTTTGCGACGGGTAAGAGCCTTCGTGCGGCCGTGCGAGACCGCCGCATCCGCATCCTGAATCCGTTGAGCGCGCTGCGGAAGAGGTACGCCACGGGATCGTCGATCCTGTCGATCCGGTCCCACCGCTCCCAGAGCTTGAGGAACGCGTCCTGCATCAGCTCCTCCGCGTCCGCCGAGCTCCCCGTGATGAAGTACAGAGCCCGGTACAGGCGATCGTGCACGTCCAAGAAGAGCACTTCGAAGCTCACCGGAGCCACGGACGCCTCGGGTTCCGGGACGAGCTTCACCACGTTCTCCTCGGCCTGCACGGGACCATGGATGCGCGAGCCGGGGCCATCGTTTAGGTCGTCCAGGACACGTCGCTCGGGGGTCATGGCTCGAGCGGCGCCTTATCGAGAAGATGACCTACGCGCTGCGGCGGCGGCCCGAACCGCCTCAAGCGGGATTCCAGCCTGCTCGCAGGGCGTGGCGAGGTCGAAGTAGATGATCTCCCCGGCCATCAGCCCGTCTCGGAACGGCACCACATTGGCGAAGGGCACCGCGAACTGACCTCCGCCGGGAGGGACTCCGAGCCAGTCACCGCGACTGGTTCCGCGGAGCGTGCCCCACACGACCACGCTGTCCTCTCCGACCGCCATCCCCTCGTCCTCTGGGGCGAGATCGGGGAACGCGCTGAAGAACTGCATCTCGTAGGCGGCTCGCACGGCATCGCGGCCCTCGCTTCGGAGCCCGAGGGGCATCGTCTCCAGGAAGGGATCCGCCACGAAGGTGTCGAGAATTCCATCGATGTCGCGAGCCGCTTCCGCTTCTCGATGAGCCTCGAAAAGGCGAATCATCTGGTCTCGCTCCATCTCCCATCCTCCTTCGTCGAAGTGCGAATTGGCCTCCACGAGAGCGTAGGGCGACGGAGCTCCCAGGCGCTAGCTTCGAGTTCGAGACGACCGTGGCCCAGCACATCAGCCGGGCGAAGCAGCGCATCAAGGCCTCGGGTGTGCCGTTTCAGATGCCGACTCACGAAGAGCGGCCGGCCAGAGTACGAACGGTGCTTCACGTGCTGTACCTGATCTTCAACAGGGGTACACGAGCAGCGCCGGCCGCGCGAGCCTGCGCGTCTCAAGGTGGAGGCCACCAGCGATAGTGTCACGACGACGTAGCCCCCCTCGGGGTAGAGGAGCCAATCCCCCCCTGCATTCGCCATCAGTCCCTCGCCAGGGGATCCTAAGCTGTAACTATGGCACCTGGAGCCGTCGTCTCGGCCCGCAACCTGACGAAAAGCTACCGAGGCGCGCGCGGCGTGATCGAACTGACCTTCGATGTTGTCCCGGGCGAGGTGTTCGGGTACCTCGGTCCGAACGGCGCCGGGAAGACCACGACGATACGGACGATGCTCGATTTCATCTCGCCCACCAGCGGCCGGATTCAGATCTTTGGGCTGGATAGCAGAGAGGACTCTAACGAGATCCATCGACGGATCGGCTACTTACCGGGTCAGCTCACCCTGTACGAGCGGATGACGCCCGCCGAGTACCTCGCGCATTTCTCTGCCCTTCGCCAGGGCGCCGACGAATCGTTCGCGCGGGAGCTGGTCGATCGACTCGACCTGGATCTATCTGTGAAGATCCACACGCTCTCGCACGGCAACAAGCAGAAAGTTGGCCTCGTCCAGGCGTTCATGCACCGGCCGGAGCTGCTGGTCCTCGACGAGCCCACCCAAGGGCTCGACCCCTTGATACAGCAGGAGTTCCACAAGATGGTGACCGAGGTCCGCGACGAGGGGCGGACAGTCTTCCTGTCGTCGCACGTCCTACCTGAAGTCGAGCGCCTCTGCGACCGCGTCGGCATCATCCGGGAGGGCCACTTGGTCGCGGTCGAATCGATCGACGACCTGAGGATGCACGCTGTCAGGGAGATCGAGATCCACTTCGCCGGCCAAGCTCCGGCGGAGGCCTTCGCATGGATGGCAGGCGTGAAGCTCATGTCGGCGCACAGCGGCGTGTTGCGACTGCGGGTGCAAGGTTCGGTCGACCCGGTGATCAAGGTGGCGTCGCGCTTCGAGGTCCTCGACATCATGAGCCACGAGCCGTCGCTCGAGGAGATCTTCCTGACCTATTACGCCAAGGTGGCCGAGGGCTGATGCGCGGACCACCCGTGTTCGCTCAGGAGCGATCGCTCACGGCCGTATGGAGCCGAACGCTCCGGGACCAGCGGCGAGCGCTCGCCTGGTGGACGGTCGGTATCGTGGCGATGGCCCTGATGACTGTGGCATTCTGGCCGAGCATTCGCGAGAACGCCGCGGACTTCACACGGCTGATCAACAACCTCCCGGCATCTGTCCGGGACATGTTCGGCGCTACCGACGTCTCGACGCCGGCTGGCTACCTCGATGCCCGACTGTTCAGCTTCCTGGGGCCGGTCCTGCTGCTCGTGTTCGCAATCGGGGTCGGCGCGCGGGCCATCGCTGGCGAAGAAGAGAGCGGTTCGCTCGACCTGCTGTTGTCAACGCCAATCCGCCGCCGGCGGGTTGTGCTCGACAAGTTCATCGCCCTTGCGGCCGGAACGACGCTCCTGGCGGGAGCGACCTGGGGATCGCTGATGGTGTTCGGACCAGCGTTCGACCTGCACGTTCGGTTCGCAGATCTTCTCGCGGCAGGCCTCAACCTGTTGCTGCTCGGCCTCGCGTTCGGGGCGATCGCGCTCGCCATCGGGGCGGCGACGGGGAGCAAGGGTCTCGCGGCCGGGGCGGCGAGCGGACTCGCCATCGCGAGCTTCCTGCTGAAGTCATTCGCGGCATCGGTATCGTCGCTGGAGCCATATCGGGTGTTGTCGCCCTTCTTCTATTACTCGGGGCGCGAGCCACTCCGTAGGGGATTCCACGCCGTTGATCCGATCGTCCTCGCCGGCATCGCTTCGGTCGCACTACTGGTGGCGCTGTCAACCTTCGAGCGGCGCGACCTGGCGACCTAAGAAGCGATGGGCCGATAGCCGCGAAGGTAGTCGATGGTGAATCGCTTGGGATATGGATGCGTTCCTGCGGATGAATCCCTGTGCTCGCGGAACTCGTAGATGCCCAGCATGAACTGCATCGGGTAGCGGGGAGACTGTTCTACGGTCTTTACCCAGCGGTGATTGACGAAGAAGGCCACGTAGCTGGGCGTCCACTCGGCCGCGTAGACGTTGAACTCGCGGGCGTCGATCGCGACGACTTCTGTGGCGAACTCCTCAACGATCGTCGGATCACCGAATGGATGCAGTCCCATCCCCACGGCAGCTGTGTCCGGCTTCACGTCGCGTCCGAAGATTTCGCAGATGCAGATCTCCGCCGACCTGTCTGGCTCGTCCTCGTAACCGATCATCCATAGAGCCACCATGCAGGCGGGATCGTCGATTGCTTTGGCTCGAAGCTCGAACAGGCCGTACTGAGGCGTGTAGAGCCTCTGGTTCGACTGAGCCTGCCGGACGACCAGCCCTGGCTTGAAGCGCGACTGGCCCGTCGGACCGCCGACCGGACCGGAGAAGACTCCGGTCTGTAGAGAGGAAACCCGGGTCTCGCCATCGAATTCAGGACACCACGGCTGCTGATCAGCTTCGATGACCAGTTGCAAGACGCCGCCGCCAACACGATACCGCGCCGCGGACGCCTCGCGGGAGCTCCACTGCGGCAGGTAGTACGGCAACCAGTGCCCTTGATCCAGGGAATCGCTGTCGAATGTGTCCTCGAAGGCAAGCTCGTAGCCGGCCTGACCGATGGGATCGACCAGATGGGGAGGACTCACCTTGTCGCTCATGCCTCCTCTCTTCCACCCCCGAGTTGCACCCTAACGGATAGTGATTGGGCGAAGAGCTACACGCACGTGCAAAGG
>JBKPAF010000004.1:0-15925 GCA_046726275.1 Actinomycetota bacterium | reverse complement strand
CTCCTTCGCCGCAACCCTTATCAGGTCATCGAGGGACTGGCGATCCAGGCGTTCGCGGTGGGCGCGGAGCGAGCTTTCATCGGCCTGAAAGAGACCTTCTCTCTGGAGATCGATCGCCTGAGGGGCGCGCTGGACGAGATGGGGGCCACCGGCGCGCTCGGGGCAGTGCCGATCGAGATCGTGACGGGCCCCGATCACTACCTGCTGGGTGAGGAGACCGGCCTCGAGGAGGTCATCGAGGGGCGGGATCCTCTCCCGCGGGTGCTTGCGCCGTTCATCCAGGGACTGTGGTCCACCCCCGAAGCCGACAACCCCACGGCCATGAACAACGTGGAGACGCTCGCCAACGTCCCCCACATCGTTGCGGATGGCGCCGATTGGCTCAGGGCGAATGGCACCGATGCCTCACCGGGAACGATGCTGTTCACGCTGTGCGGGGACGTTGAGCGCGAAGGCGTGTTCGAGCTGCCCCTGGGCACGCCCATGCGACACCTGGTCGAGGATCTAGGCGGGGGGGCCCCGGGAAACCGGGCCGTCAAGGCGATCGTGCCCGGCGCCTCCAACACGGTGATCACGCCACAGCAGTTCGACACGCCGATGGATTTCGAGTCGATGAAGGCGGTGGGCACGGCGCTTGGCGCGGCGGGTTTCGCGGTCTTCGACGACTCGGTGTGCATCGTTCGAACCGCCCTGATGTATTCGCGCTTCCTGTGGGTCGAGTCATGCGGGCAATGCCCACCCTGCAAGTTTGGCTCCGGCGAGATCACCGCCCAACTGGAGCGTCTGGAGTCCGGACGCGGCGAGGTCGGGGACCTCGATCTCATCCTGGCTCGGGCGAAGACCGTCACCGACGGCCAGAAGTGCGCTCTCCCGACAGGAACCAGTCTGCTTACTCAGAGTCTCGTCTATGTTTTCCTGCGGGAGTTCCAGGAGCATGCCGGCCGCCCCTGCCCCCGGCCTCGAGACCTGGTCTTCGCCAAGATCACCGACTGGGACGATGCAGCCGGCCGGTTTGCCTACGACCTGCGGTACCCAAGGAAACAGCCGGACTGGACGTACGTTCCTTGAGCTTCCATTGGCCATGGTGACTAGAGCGTGTGAGCATGCCTCCGCCGGCCGGAGTAGGCTTTGGGAACCATGACCTCGGTCGGCGAGATCATGACCAAGCAGCTGGTCACCGTGGAGTCTGGAGCCACCGTGGCCGAGGCTGCGACGGTCATGGGTGAGCGGAAGGTGGGCTCCGCCCTCGTCATCGACGAGGGGGCCCTGGTGGGCATCTTCACCGAGCGGGACATCGTCCGCGCCCTGTCCCAGGACTTCGACGCGCCGGGCCATCCGATCACCCACTGGATGACCCGGGATCCCGCGACGATCTCGCCCGAGACGACGGTCCAGGCAGCCCTGGACATGATGCTCACCCGGGGATTCCGTCACCTGCCCGTGGTGGACGGCACGAGTCCGGTCGGAATGGTCTCGATGCGGGACCTCTCTCGGGCGACCGCAGAGCGCTAGCCGACGGCCTCAACACGTCAGGTGCAGCGCCGCGGCGGTCCGCATCTGGTCGAGCGCCTCGTACCTGTTGATCGCCTCGTCCGTCCGGAGGACTTCGACCTCGATCCCCCTCTCCTTCAGTCGGTCGAGGCAGGAGGGGTCGGGCCGCATCCGGCCGTCGGCTCCCGTCCCGACGACCAGCCGATGAGGCAGCTCGTCCAGGACCCCTTCGAGGTCCTCGAGCACCAGGGCGTGTCCCTCCCTGCGCCACCAGTTCGTCACCAACCGATGCGGAAGGACGATGACGTCGCTGGTCTGCTCGGTCCCGTCGATCACGACGCGGCCGAATCGGTACTGCTCGATCTTCGCCACGAGGCGTCACCCTTCCCAATAGGCGGGCGGAGCGTCCAGCAGTCCTAGGATGGACCTGATCGAGGCCCTCGTCGATGCCGACATCCGGGATACCCGGGTGATCGAGGCCTTTCGCCGAGTACCGCGGAGCGGCTTCGTCCCGGTGTCGTGGATCCATCGCGCGGACGAGGATCGCCCCATCCCGATCGCCCACGAGCAGGTGACCACCCAGCCGTCACTGATCGCCAGGATGGTCGAGGGCCTGCGGCTGAGGGGCGGTGAGCGAGTCCTGGAGGTGGGGACCGGGCTCGGGTTCCAGACCGCGATCCTTGCGCATCTGGCGGGCGAGGTCTTCTCGATCGAACGATTTCCCGACCTGTCGGAGGGAGCGAGCTCGAACCTCCGCGCCGCAGGGATCACCAACGCCACCCTGGTTGTTGGCGACGGAACGAGGGGCCTGCCCGACCGCGCTCCGTTCGAGGCCATCGTGGTTTCGGCCGCCGCTCCAAGAGTTCCGGCCCCACTCCTCGAACAGCTGGCCGAGGGCGGCAGGCTGGTGCACCCGGTCGGTCCGGGAGGGAGAGAGACGGTGGTGGCGTTTCGCAACGTGGACGGGAAGGTGGTGACGGAAGCGGAGCTCACCGAGGCGTTCTTCGTGAAGCTCGTCGGCGAGTACGGCCTGCCGGAGGATCATTAGCGGTCAGCGCCACTCGATCACCGAGCGTCCATCCCTCTCGGTCACCTGGGTTCCCATCGCCTCGCACATGGTGCGGAATCGATCCCGCACCCACTCGGCTTCCTCGCGATCCGCGAGCCGTGTATGACAGAAGTCGAGTGCGAGCGGCACCGCCTCGAGCCTGATTGGCCCCCTCGCATCAATGGTGACCAGCCACAGGAGGCCAAGGTCGTTCCGGAGGGTTGCATCGACGGCGTAGTCGTCGATGAAGTCTCCGAGGTCGAACAGGATCCGTTCCCGCACTCCGTGGAAGACGTGGGCCGAATGCCCGGCCACCATGGAAGCTCCGGCTTCGAGGAGCTGCGGCGCGGCCTGAAGGACTTGCGGGACAGGCGCGGGAGTCATGTTGGGCCCCCAGTGAGGCGAGACAACGACGGCGTCTGCCTGGACGGACCGAATGGCCCCGCGTATCCACTCAGGTATCCCGTTTCGCAGGTCGGCGAACGCCACCCCCGGCCGGTCGGAAGTTGCAGCGAAGTCCTCGGGATGATCCGTGAAGCCGAGGATCCCCAGACGGATGCCGCCCGACGAGAGGACGATCGGAGCCCGGGCCCGATCGACGGCAGGACCGGCTCCAGCCCAGGCGATCCCTACCCGGTCGAGATGTTTGAACGTATCCAGAAGCCCCTCCTCTCCGAAGTCGAGGGCGTGGTTGTTGGCCAGCGAAACGCAGCTGACGCCCAGTTCGGCCAGGGCTTCGGCCGCGGAAGGCGGAGCCCGGAAGAAGAACGGCTTTCCGGGCGCCGGCCACGGCCGCCCTCGCTCCGAGATGCAGCACTCCAGGTTGAGGATGACCAGGTCGGCGTCACGGATGATCTGGACGAGATCGGGTGCGAAAAGGGCCTGGGGTCGGACCTCTGCCAGCCGCTCGGCCACACCCCTGCCGAGCATGGTGTCGCCCGCCAGGGCAAGCGTGATGGCCACGCGATGACGGGTCCTACTCGACCCGGGCGCCGGCGAGCATCGCGTCGTGCAGCGCTCGCTCGTCGTCCCCGGGTCGGAGGTTCACTCCCCGGACCCCTTCCAAGAGGATCGTGGCATCGAACCCGAGCCGCCGGCCGTCCAGGGCGGTCTCCTTCACGCAGTAGTCGGTCGCCAGGCCGACGATGACCACCCGCTCGATGCCGCGGGCCCGGAGCAGCTCCTCGACCTCCGTCCCCTCCTGCGCTCCTGACCGCGGATCCCGGACCGAGAAGGCCGAATACCCGTCCTCTCCCCCGGTTCCCTTTCTCGTGATCTCGCCCTTCACGACGAGCTCCGGATGGAATTCGGCACCCCACGTCCCCCGGACGCAATGGACGGGCCAGATCCCGCCGTCCTTCTCGAAGTGCGGAGTGCTCGGTGGGTGCCAGTCCAGCGTGTAGACCACGAGGGCGCCGGCCGACAGAGCGCGGTCGATCTCCGCATTCGCGAAGGGAACGACCTCCTCGCCACCTTTCACGTACAGGGAGCCGTTTGGATCAGCGAAGTCGTTCTGCACGTCCACCGCAAGAAGGGCTGTCCGCGCGTCATACTCCGCCACGGCCACTCCTCTCATGGGTCGGCCTCCGTCGGCCTCCGTCGCTCCCTCAATTCCACCACACAGCGGTCCTGGTGGAACGGGTCGGCCACGAACCCCACGTTTCGGAGGCGAGTCATTCCGAACGGTTGAGATGTTTCGCGAACCACGCGGCGGCCAAGCGGGCCACCTCCTCCAGCGTGCCCGGTTCTACGAAGAGATGGGTGGCTCCCGTGACCACCACGACCTCGTTCGGACAACGCAACAGTCTCTGCGCTTCTCGGTTCAGTCGCAGTACATCGTGATCCTCCCCACCGACGATGAGCAGGGTGGGCGAAGTGACTCGGGGGAGCATCGGTCCGGCCAGGTCCGGCCGCCCACCGCGCGAGACCACGGCGGACACCTCTCGCCCGAGCTCCGCCGCGGCCCACAGGGCGGCCGCGGCGCCGGTGCTCGCGCCGAAGTACCCCAGCGGCAACCCGTTCGGTGGCCCCTCGTGGGCCCACACTGTCGCGGCCTGGAGCCGCGTCGCCAGAAGTCGGATGTCGAAGACCTTCGACCTGTCGAGCTCCTCCTCCGGAGTGAGCAGGTCGAACAGCAACGTGGCCAGACCCGCCTCGCCCAGTGTGCGAGCCACCTGTGTGTTTCGAGGGCTCCTGCGGGTGCTCCCGCTTCCGTGGGCGAAGATGACCAGGCCCGATGCTTCATCGGGAACGGCCACGTCCCCAGGAAGGGAGACATCGCCGGCAGGGATCTCGACCTCACGCCGTGCCGGAACGCTCACCCCTCAATCTTTCTCCTTGGAGCTCGTCGCATCCAGCGCGGGTATCCTCCCCCGATGCGTCTGTTCGACGAGGGCTCCGGGGAGCTCCGCGAGGTGGAGCTTCGGCCTCGCATGGGCGTGTACGTGTGCGGCATCACGCCATACGACGCGGCCCATCTCGGCCATGCCTTTACGTACGTGCACTTCGACGTCCTCGTCCGCTACCTGCGACACCTGGGGGCCGAGGTCACCCACGTCCAGAACGTGACCGATGTCGACGACGACATGCTGCGCGTGGCCAGAGAAAGGGGAGTGGACTACCAGGAGCTCGCGGAGCGCGAAGTCGCCTCCTTCGAGAGCGCCATGGAAGCCATCGGGGTCGCGCCGCCGACGCACGCTCCCAGGGCGACCAGGTTGGTGAGGGAGATGATCGACGAGGTGCAGGCCCTCGTGCAGGCGGGCCATGGTTACCAGCGCGAGGGAACCGTCTACTTCAGCGTGGCGTCGGATCCCACGTATGGCCGTCTTTCCCGCCTGACGCGCCAGCAGATGCTCCCGCTGGCCGCAGAACGGGGCGGACACCCGGAGGACCCGAACAAGGAAGACCCACTCGACTTCGTCCTCTGGCAGCGTTCGGCCCCGGGTGAGCCCTGGTGGGAGAGCCCCTGGGGAAGGGGACGGCCGGGCTGGCACATCGAGTGCTCGACCATGGCCGAGAGGCTGCTCGGGATACCGGTCCACATCCACGGAGGCGGCTCGGATCTCATCTACCCTCACCACGAATCCGAGCTGGCTCAGGCCGAAGGGATCCCCGGGAGGAAACCCTTCGTCCTGCACTGGATGCACACGGGGACGGTCCACATGGCCGGGGACAAGATGAGCAAGTCGCTGGGCAACCTGGCCTTCGTCGACGATCTGCTGGAACGGCACTCACCTGCCGCGCTTCGGTCCTTCCTCTTGCGGCGCCACTATCGCCAGGACTGGGACTTCAGCGAGAGCGAGCTCGAGCTCGAGGGCGGTGGGGGCTGGCCCGACGTGGAAGAGGGTCAGTCGAGCTTCGATCCCATATCCGAACGCGAAGACTTCTACCGAGCGCTCGACACCGACCTCGACACGCCGGCGGCGATGCGCATCCTGGACCGGGCGGCTGCCACTCCGGACGCCTCAGCCAAGGAGCTCCTCGAGGAGGGCACACAGATCCTCGGGCTGTCGCTCGACCAGTCCCCCAAGTCATGAGCCAGCCCGCGGGTGCCGTCGGGCAAGCCATCCGGCTCCCCGACCAGGAGCCGGCAAGACAACTCCCGGGGGCCTGTGAAGCGCCCCCGGGAGTGCCTGGATCGCGCCCTTCGAAGAAGGGCCTATGCGGTTACGAACTCGGTGGGTACTGGGCTCCCTTTGCCTGAGCGGCCTGCTCGACCTTGGCGTGGGCCGCATCGAGCACCGTCTTCACGTCCTGTCCGCCCACGATGGCGTTCTGGATGATGTCGTCCATCGCGGACTCGACATCGGACCAGTACACGACGTTGGGCCGGTACCAACCGTTCTCCAGGGCCGACTGGATCGCGTCGAAGGTTGCCTTCTGGGTTTCCGGCACCTGTCCGAGCGCGTCGGTCCGCACCGAAGGCCAGCTGTTCTTCGCCACGAAGATCTCCTGGGCTTCCTTCGAGACGAGGAATTGAGCCAGCGCGATGGCCGCTTCCTTCTCTCGCCCGGTGACGCCCTTGGGGATCCCGAGGACCTCGCCGCCGACGACGTGGGCGGCTCGGCTGGGGCCGGACCACCCCGGGTACACGTCGAACTTTTCGAGGATCCCGGTCTTGTCGAGCTCGGCCGTGGTGAATGGCCAGTTCGTGGCCATCCAGGAAGTCTCACCTTGGAGGTAGGTGATCTCGGTGTCGTACTTGGCCTGGAGACTTTCCTTGGCGAAGACGCCATCCTTCCATAGCCCCTGGAGGAACGTGACCGCCTGAAGGGACCCGTCGTCATTGAGGATGAGCGGGTTCCCCCCGTAGGAGACGATCCACTCCGACATGGTCACGCCGAGCGGCCCCGTGTCGGGCTGGTTCGCGAAGGAAAGCGTCACCTTCCCCTGCCCCCCGGCCTCCTGCTTCAGCCCCTCGGCTACCGTCTTGAACTCGTCCACGGTCGTGGGCGGGGACGCGCCGGCCGCCGAGAACCGTTCTTTGTTCACGTACGTGACCCGGACGTTCGGCCGAAAGGGCAGGAAGTACTGCTTGCCGTCGAACTTTTCGGGGATCAGCGCCGGCTGCACCTCGGAGGGGATCTGGACGTCGGAGAGGTCCTCGACCAGGCCGTCCTCCACCAGAGCGGCAAGCGCCAGGTTGTCTTGGCCGAACAGGTGGATCGTGTGGCTGCCCGAGGAGACCTCCACCTGGAGCTTCTGGGGGAGGTCCTGGGCGGTGACCGAGGTGAGGTTCACCTTCGCCCCCGTCTGCTGCTGGAAGCTGTCCAGGACTTCCTGGACTGCCGCCACCTCCGTCTCGGCCACGCTATCGCTGAAGGTGATGGTGACCCCGCTGAAGTTGCCGGTGGCCGCCCCTGGGCTGCTCGGGGTTTCGCCTCCCTCGTCACCTCCGCACGCGGCGGCCACCAACGCCAGACACGCAACCAGGGCGAGCGCCTTGAACTTGTACCTCATCCATCCCACCTCCCCGGGCTCAGCCGGCGAGCCCCTCAATGACGCTTCGGACCGGCCCTTATCCTTTCACAGCTCCCGTCAAAGCGCCGGGCCTCAGGTACCGCTGGAGGAAGTAGACGATGAGGAGGATCGGGAGGGTGAGGATGGCCGCCACCGTGGCCATCCCCTGAGTGGTCCCACGGTCGATGGCCTGGAACACCTTCAGGGGCAAGGTGAGCTGATTGGTGGTCAGCAGGCGCGCATACAGGAACTCGTTCCACGAGTACAGCCACACGAACAGGGAGGCCACCGCGATGCCTCCTGCCGCGATCGGAAAGACCACCCGGAAAAGGGTGCCGAGTCTGGACGCGCCGTCGATCTGAGCCGCCTCCTCCAGGTCAACCGGGATGGTCTCGAACGTTCCGACCAGGATCCAGGCGATGAAGGGCAGGGCGCCGATCAGGTGGGCCAGGATCAGACCGAGGTAGGTGTCCAGCAAGCCGAAGCTCGCGAACCTGGTGGCCACCGAGATGCCGATAGTGAACTCCGGGAACATCCGGGTGACCAGGAGGCCGATCACCACCGCGTAGCGGATCGTCGGGCGAAACCGGGAGATCACATAGGCGGCCGGTGAAGCGATGATGATCGCCAACACCGTCGTCACCGAGGCCACGATCAGGCTCTTGATCAGTGGGCTCACGAGGTTCGCGCTCTCGAAGGCCTCTTGCCACCAGCGCAGGGTGAAGTCGGTCACCACGAGCTGGGGCCGCTCCCCGAACAAGGCCGCCCCCGGAGCGAACGAGACCATGAAGATGAGATAGAGGGGGAACAGAACCAACAGGATGGATCCGATGACCCAGAACGGGAACGTGACCTTGAGCGGAACGGCGAGGGGATCGCGCCTTGTCCGTCGAACCTGTGTCTCGCTCATCGTTCCACCTGGAATCTGGCGACGAATCTGAGGTACAGGACGATGAACACCATGATGATGCCGAACAGGACGATGGAGGCGGCAGATGCCGTGAAGATGTCCCTGGTGGGCGGGAGGTATCTGTTCGCGATGTAGGTTCCGAGCACGGGTTCGATCCCACCTGCCAGCACCAGGGCAAGTTCAAAGATCCGGAACGCGTCGATGGCTCGCAGGATGAGGGCCATGGTGAAGAAGGGGATGAGGAGGGGAAGGGTGACCCGAACGAAGCGCTGCCATTTCGTCGCCCCATCGACGTCCGCAGCCTCGTAGACGTCCTCCGGGATCGACTGGAGGCCGGCCAGGAAGATCAGGGTCATGACCGGGAGCACCTTCCACATGTCCGCGATGGCGACCGTGAACAGCGTGCGCCATCCCCCCGCCACCGTCCACGAGACATTGACCCACTCGATGTCGATGCCGGGGATCTTGTCGATGAGACCGGTGAACAGGCCCATCACCGAGTTCATGTAGCCGGCTCGAGCGAAGATCAGCAGCATGATCGCCCCCGACACGATGGTGGGGACGCCGAGCGGCACCAGCATGACGGTGCGGGCGAATCCCCGGCCCCGGAACGCCACGTTCAGGGCGAGCGCGATGGCCAGACCGACACCCACCTCGAGGATCAGCGAGAGCAGGGCCACGATGATGGTGTTGACGACGGCCTGGCGGAACGTCGAGCTTTCGAAGATGAACCGATAGCTGTCGAGGGTCCCGAACCCCCCTGTCCGAGAGCTGAACGACTGGCGGAACGTGTCGATGATGGGGGCGACCGTCAGGATCAACACGTAGATGACGAGCGGTGATATCAAGGCGAGCTCGAACGAATGCTTGCGCAACCATGCTGCGAGCCCGCCTCGCCGTCGGGCCGGGGGGGCGGGTGCCCGCGTCAGAGTCGCCGTGTCACTGATCGTCACTGGCTCCGTAGATCCCGAGCCCCGTCTCGGGATCGAAGAGGTGGAGGCGGTTCGTGTCGACGACCACCTCGAGCTCGTCGCCCTTCCTCAGCCTGGTTCGCGGGCTGAGCTGGGCCACGAAGGTCGATCTCGCCTCCTTGGCCTTCTCCTCCAGGTCCTCGATTGCCTCGGCGCCGACGTCCACGGCGAGCTCGCGCGTGTCCTCCGTCAGGACGATCGGGGCGTTCACCTCGAAGTGGACCAGGACCTCGGACCCCAGCGCCTCTCGTAGATCGACCCTCGAGGAGATCCTTCGGTCCTGGGGCGCATCCTTGAGTAGCGACGCATCCTCCATGTCCTCCGGCCGGATGCCCAGGATCACCTCTTTGCCATCGAACCTCTCAAGGGCAGGCCTGGACTTCAGGGTCTCCTCTCCGATCCGGAGCCGGTATCCCCCGAACTCCGCGAACAGGCTCCCATCCGAGCGGCTGAGCTTGGCGGCCACCAGGTTCATCGCCGGCGAACCGATGAACCCCGCCACGAACAGGTTGTCGGGGCGGTCGTAGAGCGTCTGGGGCGCGTCGACCTGTTGGAGCTCGCCCTTCTTGATGACCGCCACCCGGTCGCCCATGGTCATGGCTTCGGTCTGGTCATGTGTGACGTAGATCGTGGTGACCTTCAGGTCGTGCTGGATCTTCGCGATCTCCGAGCGCATCTGGACGCGCAGCTTGGCGTCGAGGTTCGACAGGGGCTCGTCCATCAGGAAGGCCTGCGGCTCCCGGACGATGGCGCGTCCCATGGCCACCCGCTGCCGCTGGCCGCCCGACAAAGCCCGGGGCTTCCGCTTCAGGAACTCCTCCAACCCGAGGATGTCGGCCGCCCGCTGGACCCGCCTGTTGATCTCCTCCTTCGGCAATTTCCGGAGCTTCAGTCCGAAGGCCATGTTGTCGTACACGGACATGTGCGGGTAGAGCGCATAGTTCTGAAAAACCATGGCGATGTCACGGTCCCTCGGCGGGACGTCGTTGACGACTCGATCCCCGATGAGGATGGTCCCCCCGCTGATGTCCTCCAGTCCCGCCACCATGCGGAGGGCCGTCGTCTTCCCGCAGCCCGATGGGCCAACCAGGACCATGAACTCGCCGTCCTTGATCCCGAGGTCGAGGGAATACACCGCCTGCGTGCCGTCGGGATAGATCTTGGAGACCTCGTCGAGCGTGATCTCAGCCATGGAGACGACTCCTCCGCACCTGTTGGGCCCCCGTCCTCCGGCGCCTTTGTAATCCCGACCTAGCTTCTCGTGCAAGTCCGGGAGGACCCGATTGCGACAGATCCGCCGAATGGTCCCGACGTTCTCCCTAGCTGGGGGCCGGTCCCGAGGTCAAGGTCGGTACGGGCGTCGTTCCGGTTGGTGGCGACTCGGACGGGGTCGCCGACGGGGACGGAGGACTGGGCACGAGCGGCCCGAACTCCTCCTCGATCAGGTGCCTGCGCACCGTGAGACTGCCGGACTCCGGACTCTGCTCGATCAAGTCGTAGGCGACCAGTGAGTGGGGCGCCTCCCGCGAGAAATACAGCACCTCCGCGGACAGGGGGATGCCCCCGATCTCGGTGAAGACGTTGGCGCCCGCCCCTCCCGTTGATCCGACCCGGAGGTACACCGTCCCATGAACCTCCTTGGCAGACGGCTCGTGGAAATGCCCCGAGACGACAACCGGGACGTGGCCGGCGACGGCCTCGGTCATCCGGTCGTCGTGGACGGCCACGAGGTCAGGAGCCCGCGGAAGCCGTGTGACGTCGAACAGGATGCCGGGGCCGGCCGCGCGGACCCGTTCGGCGATCTCCTCGTCATCCGCCGCACTGGTCTTGTCGGGTGTGAACACGGGATCGCCCCGCCCGTATACGGTGAGTCCCTTCACGACCTTGGTCTGGCCGTTCAGCACGATGGCGTTGGGGATCCGCCGCACGGCCTCTTGGAGCTCGAGAGAGTCGTGATTCCCCCGAACGAAGACGTAAGGTCGGCCGAAGGCCGCGATGTCCGAGAGGATCAGCTGCTCGACCGGGGTCCCGAACGACGTGATGTCGCCCGTATCCACCACCAGGTCGACGTCGAAGGCGCTCGCGACTTCCTGGGCGAACGCCATCCCGAGCGGCGAGAGGTGGATGTCCGAGATGTGCAGGACCTTGATCTCCTGACCCTGGCCCACCGGGCTCGACTGGATCGACGTATAGACCCGGGCCGCGCCCTCCAGGACCCTGGTCAGCTCTGCCGTGAACTTGTCGATCCTGTCGATGGCCGTCCGGGCGGGACCGATCAACCGTGGCGCGAGCGCGAGAGAACCCGAAAAGGTCGGATTGAGCAGCGCCGCCGGCCGGTAGGTGACCCAGGCAACGGTCTCGGATCCCGCCACAGCCACCAGCGCGCTGAGAACGGCCAGCGCCACCGCCCTCCAATGGTTCCGGAAGGCCAGGAGCGCGAGGATCCCCGCTCCCAACAGAGCGGCCGCCAGCAGCCGCAGGGCGAAGGGATAGATCTGGCTCAGGGCCTCTCTTCTCACCATCCGTGCCAGGCGGTCGATGCCGCCGCCCCGGATGCTGTTCGTGAGCTGGCGAACGTCCACCTCCCGAACCGTGGCGGTGAAATGGATGGGGGCCCGATGCGTGTCGGCCGTCAGCCGGCCGAACGGCGGGAGGCCGATGACCGTCACGCCCCGGCCGAAGGTGGAGACGAGCTGGACCCGGAACGGCCCCATGGACACGGTGGACCGGGCCAGCACGAACATTCCGAGCCAGGCTCCGGCCAGACCCACCATGATGGGCACCAGGATCCGGGCGGCCCGAAGAAGGATGGGGCGGAGCGGACGCGACACTCCGTCCGACTCTACCCGTACGGGAAGTGATCTCGTCGGATTCGCGCGCGGGGAAAATCAGGGAGCAGCGACGCGACGGCCGCTCGCGTCGAAACGGTTGATGCTCAAGGGCTCGAGCTTACGCAGGATCTCCTCGCCCTTTTCGACGTCGTCCGGTTCATCCGAGTGAACGCCGACCAGGACCCGGCCAGCCCGCACCGATTCGTAGGTGAGCTCGTACGCCTCAGTCATGTCCACCGCCGAGTAACCACCGATGACCCCGCCGACACTTCCTCCAGCTACCGCCCCTCCGATGGTGGCCGCCCAGACTCCTGCTCCGATGACCGGGCCGGCTCCCGGGATGGCGAACGCGGCCAACCCAGCCAGGAATCCCGCCAGACCGCCGGTCGCCCCGCCGGCGACGGCTCCCACGGTGGCACGCGTCCCCACCCGGCCGGCCACGCCGGCATCGCGCTCCCGCGTGTCGAGGTGCTCAGCCGCTTCCTCGGCGGCGGGGCCGAGGAGCGAGATCTCGGCGGCGTCGATCCCGCCGCGTTCCAGCGCATCGAGGGCTTTCCGCGCCTCTGACATCTCGCGGAAGGCGGCCACGATGTTGTGCGGAGCGAGGGCGGGCCGGCCCTCGTCGGACGGTCTCTGCTCCGAAGCCACCACGAACTGTGCCTACCCTGTGCTCGGTGCGACCAAACGAGGCGCGTTTTCCGCTGTTCCCAGCGGGAAGCATCTAAAGGAGCGGAGAAACATCAGAATCACGATCGGAGAGGAGGCTCCCATGCCGCAGGAAGCGTGGAGCGCCAAACGAGAACGACAGTACCGCCACATCAAGAAGAGCCTCAAGGGACGTGGCCGGAGCGAGGACACCGCGGAGGAGATCGCGGCTCGCACGGTCAACAAGGAGCGGGCCAGGTCCGGCGAGGCCAAGGAGAGTTCCCGTCTCTCCCGGCGCGACATCTCGTCGGGGCGTCGCGGCGGGCTTCGGTCTCACGGCGGACCGAGGGGCCGGACCAGGGACCAGCTCTACGAGGAGGCAAAGGACCTGGGGATCCGAGGGCGGTCCAAGATGAGCAAGGCGCAGCTGCTTGCGGCGGTCAACCGCAAGAGCGGCCGGAAGTCCTAGTCGGCCTCTCGTTCTAGGTCGGAGGCCCCGAGCGCCAGGGCCGCGCTGATGTGAGAAAGATGAGTGAGCCCCTGGGGAAAGTTGCCCAGCATCTCGCTCGTGCCCTGATCGAACTCCTCTGAGAACAGCCCGAGATCGTTCCCCGTGGAGACGGCCCGATCGAAGACCTCGACGGCTTCTTCCCGCCGGGCCTGGCGGGCTAGGCACTCGGCGAGCCAGAAGGAAGCGGCCAGGAAGACCCCTTCCTTTCCCTTCAGACCGTCCGCAGCCCGGTACCGGCGGAGCAGTCCGTCCTCCATGAGGTCGTCCCGCACTGCGTCCGTGGTTCGGACCATCCTTTCGTCCTGGTAGTCGACGAAGCCGGTCGCGGGAAGCAGGAGCAGAGCGGCGTCGACCTGCCTGGTGCCGAATGAGCGGACGAAGACACCGCGTTTCCGCTGGTACCCCTCGGCCTCGATGGCCCGTCGCACCTCGTTCCGGGCCGTCGTCCACCTCCTCTCCGGGGCCTTCCGCGAGCATTCCCGAGCCAGCTTCAACCCGCCCTCCAGCGCTGACCAGCACATCACCTTGGAGTGGACGAAGTGCCTTGGCGGGCCTCGCACCTCCCAGATCCCGTGATCCGGCTCCCGCCATCGCCGGGCCGCGCAATCGACGAGGTCGACCAGGAAGCGCCAGTAGTCGTCGTCCGGCGAGTGGCCGCGAAGATGCCAGCGCCACGCCAGGTCGAGCAGGATGCCGTAGGCGTCGAGCTGGAGCTGACGGGTGGCGCCGTTGCCCACCCGGACCGGCCGGGCCCCGCGATACCCCTCGCGTTCCTCCAGGACCACCTCGACCAGCCCACGCTCGCCGCCGGCCCCGTAAAGGATCTGGAGGTCTTCGGCGCTTCCGGCTGCGCTTCGCTCGATGAAGCGCCGGAACCCGTCCGCCTCCGCTTCACAACCGAGCTCGGCGAGAGCCCTCACCGTGAACGAGGAATCCCTGATCCAGCTGTATCGGTAGTCCCAGTTCCGCGAGCCGCCCTGCACCTCTGGGAGAGAGGTGGTGGGGGCGGCCACGATGGCGCCCGTGGGGGCGTTGGTCAGGCATTTCAGGACGATCGCGGAGCGCTTGACCGGCGACGCGCGGGGGCCACCGATGGACACCCGGGAGGCCCACTGGCGCCACCAGTCGATGGTCTGTTGCAGCCGGTGGTCGATCTCCTCCGGCTCTGGGCCGAAGATCCGCTCCCTGTCGAGAAGCTCGGGGCGGATGAACTGGATGGACACTCGGCTTCGCTCGCCGGCTCGCACCGCGATCCGCGCGGCCAGATCGTGGTCGCGGGTGGGGGTGAGCTCCGGATCGCCCGCGATGACCAGCGCGTCGTTCCCTCCGATCGCGCTGTACAGGCGTACGCCGTGCTGCCGGATCCACGGCCGGACCTCTCCGTAGTCGAATCGGGGCGAGACCACCAGGTCCAGTGCCATCCGGCCCCGGACCCCTTCGATCACTCGGATCAGCTGCTGATAGGGATCGCGGGCGCCACCGCGCCGCATGGTGAAGCAGTCGAACACCCGGGCCTCCCCGCCCTGGCTCCGATATGTCGTGACCAGTACCAGTGTGTCCTCGACGTAGGAACGGTGGCTCGTGTGCCTGGAACGCGGCGCCAGCGTGCAATGGCCACCCCGGTCCCAGTCGAGCAGCCGGCCGAACGCGCTGCCGCTGTCGAACCGAGGCATGCAGCACCAGTCGATGGAACCGGCTCGAGAGACCAGCGCGGCAGAGTGGCAATCGCCGATGAGGGCGTAATCCGCGATGGGGGGATACCGTTCGGTAGGACCCCGCTCCGTCGGCATCGGTGGGCAGATTACGCCCGGGAGCGCCTCAAGCGAGCCAGCGCGGCCGTGGCCGCGCCGGCGGCGGTCCCGGCCAGAGTGAGGATCTTCCGGTGAGTACTCGCCCAGAGCTGGAAGCTGCGATCGTGTGCCTGTCGGTCGAATTCTCCGTGGGCGCCGTGGTCTTCAGGTATCGGCTCCCACAGGTTGGAGGGCCGGCCCTGGTCGGCAGGCTGGTCCTGCTGCTGCGACGCATATCCCGTCCTCCCCAGATACGTGTCGAGCAGGCCGGGGGCCAACTTGTCGGCGGTCACGGTGGCCACGGTCGAACCGCCGACCCAGACCTCGCGGCTGCCGTGCTCGGATGCCCACACGATGGCCTCCGCTGCGATCTCCGGTTGATAGATCGGCGGCACGGGCTGCGGCTTCCCCGGCAGACGCGAAAGCACCACGTCGAATTGCGGCGTGTTGAGGGCCGGGAGCTGAACCATCGTGAGCCGGATGCCGCTTCCCTCGTGAAGCAGCTCGCACCGGAGCGAATCCGTGAATCCGCGGATGGCGTGCTTGGCCCCGCAGTACGCCGACTGCAGCGGGATGCTCCGGTAGGCGAGCGCCGATCCCACCTGCACGATAGCCCCTCGATCCCTCGGGCGCATGCGCCGCAGGGCCGCCATGGTCCCGTGGACGACTCCGAGGTACGTGACCTCCGTGACCCGGCGAAACTCCTCCGCCGTGATCTCCATGAACGGCGCGAATACCGAGGTCATGGCGTTGTTCACCCAGACGTCGA
>JBKPAF010000003.1:0-30941 GCA_046726275.1 Actinomycetota bacterium | reverse complement strand
GGGATCGGGGAGCTGATGGTGTTCCTCGGATTCGGCCCGATCATGACCATCGGCGCCTACTACGTGCAGGCGCAGCGGTGGTCATGGGAGGCGATCTACGCGTCGCTTCCCGTGGGCATCCTCATCGCCCTCGTCCTGTACGTAAACGAAGTACCGGACCGGCCTGGAGACGCCGCCGCCGGCAAGCGCACGCTTCCGGTCCGGCTGTCGAAGCAGGCCGTGATCGCCGCATACGCCCTGTCGGTGGCTGCGGCCTTCGGGCTGATCCTGTTCGGCGCGATATTCGGGGTCATCCCACGGCCCACGATCATCGCCCTCGCCGCGATCCCCTTGGCAATCAGTGTGTATCGAGGCCTTCAGGAGTACTACGAGAGTCCGTACCAGCTCATGCCGAAGATGGGCACCAATGTGCAACTGCACCTCGTGACGGGTCTGCTGCTGATCCTGGGGTACGTGATCGCCATCGTGGTGAGCCATATCTCCTCGAACCCCCCGGCCTTCCTTCGGTAGACGTGCGATGAACCTCAAGCACCTGAGGTTGGTCTCGGTTCCCGTGAGCGACCAGGAACGGTCGAAGGCCTTCTACACGCAGACGCTCGGACTCGAGCTGATCGCGGAGGAAGACATGCACTCGGGCCTTCGCTGGGTCGAGGTGGGCCTGCCCGGGGCCGAGACCTCGATCTCCCTGGTCACTTGGCTCGACTCCATGCAGCCCGGCTCCCTGAGGGGCCTGATCCTCCTCACCCAGGACATCGACCTGGATCACGACGAACTCTCCCGTCAGGGAGTGGAGTTCCTCGGGCCGATCGAGGAGCAGCACTGGGGGAGGTTCGTTCAGTTCAAGGATCCGGACGGGAACGTGCTGGTCCTCCAACAGAGCCTAGAACCAGGCTAGGCGGCGGGCACGAGAGGGAGACGGACGGCGATGGAGTATCGAACGCTTGGTCGGACCGGGGTGAAGGTGAGCGCGCACTGCCTCGGAGCGATGATGTTCGGGCCCTGGGGAAACACCGACCAGGACGAGTGCGTCCGGATGATCCATCAGGCACTGGACGGCGGGATCAACTTCATCGACACGGCCGATGTCTACGGAGAGGGCCGTTCGGAGGAGATTGTCGGCGAGGCCCTTCGGGGCCGCCGTGACGATGTGGTCCTGGCGACCAAGGTCCATGGCCGGATGGGCACGGGAATCAACGACGAGGGCAACAGCCGGCTGTGGATCATGCGCGCGATTGAGAACAGCCTCCGCCGTCTCCAGACCGACCACATCGACATCTATCAGATCCATCGGCCGCAGCCCGACACAGACACCGAGGAGACCCTGGGGGCGCTCACCGACCTGGTCCGTCAGGGCAAGGTGCGGTACATCGGGTGCTCCACCTTTCCCGCCTTCCAGATCGTCGAGGCCCACTGGGCGAGCGAAAGGCGCGGGCTGGAGCGGTTCGTGTGCGAACAACCTCCCTACTCCATCTTCGTCCGGCACAACGAGGTGGACGTCCTTCCGGTATGCCGGCAGTACGAGATGGGCGTGATCGTGTGGAGTCCCCTCGCTGGCGGGTGGCTGTCGGGGAAGTATCGGAGGGGTTTGGGAGTGTCAGAGGACTCTCGGGCCAAGCGCTACGCGGCCAGAGGAAGCCCCATCGCCCGGCGGTACGACCCCACCACTCCGGAGAACGAGCGGAAGCTCGATCTGGTCGAGGATCTCGCGAACGTCGCCGACAAGGCGGGGATCTCGCTCACTCACATGGCCATAGCCTTCACGCTGGCGCACCCCGCGGTGACGTCGGCGATCATCGGGCCTCGCACCCCAGACCAGCTCGCCGATCTCCTGGCAGGGGCCGACGCGCGACTGGACGAGGAGATCCTGGACGCGATCGACGAGCTGGTTCCCCCTGGAACGACGCTGAACGAAGCCGACCGCGGCTGGGAGCCGCCCTGGATGGCCCCGGAGGCTCGTCGACGCTGAACGTCGGTACGTGATCGAGCGAAACGGTGAAGAGCCGGGGGGTTCCCCGGCTCTTCACCTGTCGGTGCCTTGCGGGTGGAGGTACTAGCAAGGTCCGTAGCGGATCAGCACGCAGTCCTTGGTGGGCGGCAGGGTGGGTGCCTGCGCGGCTTGCCGCTCCAGAGCGGCCACGCTCGGGAAGCTCGGGCTGATGGCGCCAGTCCTCGCCCAGAAGCCCGCGGTCCCGATGCCCACCACATCCATTCCTCGGGGGAGGGCGGGACCGAAGTCAGCGAACAGCTTCACGGAAGCGATCTGCCTCTCCATCGCGGCCACGCTCGGGAAACTCGGGTTGATGGCGCCGGTTCTTGCCCAGAAGCCGGCGGTCCCGATGCCCACCATGTCCACTCCTCGGAGCTCCGCGAGACCGAGCCCGGGGCGGGTCAGGGCGGCGCTCCCGTAGGCTGCCTGCCTCTCCAGAGCGGCGGCGCTCGGGAAGCTGGCCCTGCTGAGGGCGGCCTGCCGAGCCAGAGCCCGGCCCCTACCCGCGATCGAACCGCTCTGCGAGGAGACGGCCGCGGATCCGGATGCGGGCTCGTCGTGCTGGAGGGCGAAGTAGGCCGCCGCTCCCCCGGCCAGCAAAAGCGCGAGGCCCGCGGCGACCAGCCAGCTCCCCTTCTTCCCCGGTCGGACCGCCGGGATCGGCAGGGATTCGATCCTTGCACCCATCGCATCCTCCCTTCTTCGGTGCTGCTCGGTTGCAGCGATGGGGGCAGCCTAGGAACGGCACGCCGCGCCGTCGGTGTCCGCGGGCACGATCCCGGTGTGTTCGTCGGCAGTCCCGTTCCGTGTCGGCGATCACCATTGGCCTGAGGACGGTCGCGCGCCGCCTGTAGGCTTGGGGCGTGAGCCAGGAGGAGAGTGAGCCGGCATCCGCCACTGATCGGTTCATTCGAGCCTGCCGGATGCGGGAAGTCGATCGAACACCCGTCTGGTTCATGCGCCAGGCCGGGAGGTACCTTCCCGAATACAGGGAGCTCAGAGAAGGTCGGGACATCCTCGAGATGTGCCGGACGCCAGACCTGGTCGTGGAGGCCACCCTTCAGCCCCTCCGCCGCATGGAGCTGGACGCCGCGATCCTCTTCTCCGACATCATGGTCCCGGTCTCCGAGATGGGGATCGACGTGCGCATCGCTACCGGCTCGGGACCGGTCGTAGACGACCCCATTCGCTCGACCGGCGACGTCCGCCGGCTCCGTCCGCTCGCCGATCCGGACATCTCGTACGTGACGGAGTCGATCCGGTTGCTGCGCAAGGAGCTCACCGTGCCGCTCATCGGATTTGCGGGTGCCCCGTTCACCCTGGCCAGCTACCTGATCCAGGGCGGTCCGTCTCGGAACCACGAACGGACCAAGGCCTTCATGCACTCCGCCCCGGATGCCTGGGTCCACCTGATGGAGACGCTCGGCAGCTCGGTCGGCCGATACCTCGCGGCTCAGGTCCGAGCCGGCGCTCAGGCCGTCCAGGTCTTCGACAGTTGGGTCGGGGCGCTCGATCCCGACGACTACACCAGGTTCGTGCTTCCAGTCATGCGAGAGCTCTTCGACGGCCTGGCCGTTCTGGATGTCCCGAGGATCCACTTCGGGGTGGGGACCGGCGAGCTTCTCGCGCTCATGCGCGAGGCGGGCGCCGACGTGGTCGGCGTGGATTGGCGGGTTCCCCTCCACGAGGCGTGGGAGCGGGTGGGGTTCGACGTCGCGGTCCAGGGCAATCTGGACCCCGCGGTGTGCCTGGCTGGTTGGGAGGCTGTCGAGTCCAAGGCGCTCGCCGTGCTCCGCCGGGCCGCGGGAAGGCCAGGGCACATCTTCAACCTGGGCCACGGCGTACTTCCCGACACGCCGGTCGAGCACCTCCAGAGGCTCGTCGATCTGGTCCACGAGCGGACCGAGCGGACGGAGCGCGCCTCCTCCGGCCGCCTCCAGGAAGGCCAGGCGTGACGGCGGACATCGGCGTGCTGGCGATGGCGTACGGAACGGCGGCGGGTCCGGGCGACGTCGAGCGTTACTACACCGACATCCGAGGTGGCCGGACCCCGTCCACCGAGCACGTCGAGGAGTTGAAAGCGCGGTACGCGGCCATCGGCAACCGATTCCCACTCCTGGAGACCACCCGGCGTCAGGCCGAGAATCTGGAGCGGGAGTTGAACGCGAACGCGAGGGGCCGGCGCTATCGCGTCTACCTTGGGATGAAGCATTCGCATCCGTTCATCGCTGAGGGCGTGGAAGGGATGCGGTCAGACGGGATCCACCGCGCCGTCGGTTTGGTGCTCGCGCCCCACTGGTCGGGGATGTCGGTGGAGACCTACGTCGAACGGGTGGAGAAGGCGCTCGCCGACGGCGGGCCATCGTTCTCCTTCGTCAGACACTGGTACGACCACCCACTGTTCCTGGACCTCCTGGCCGCGCGGGTGTCAGAGGCGCTGAGCCGGCTGGGCCCGGAGGAGCGGGAGGGCGCGGTGGTGATCTTCTCTGCCCACAGCCTGCCCACCCGGGCAGTGGAGGATCGCAGCCTGAGGTGCAAACACTGCGAACGCTGTCCCGACCACTGCCGATACGTCGAGCAACTCGCCCGGACGGCGGAGCTGGTGGCGGCTCGCGCGGCGGTCCCGTCGTACCGGATCGCGTGGCAGAGCGCCGGCAGGACCGCCGATCCTTGGTGGGGGCCGTCGGTCGAGGACATGATCCGGGAAGTCGCGGCAGCGGGCCACAACGCGGTGGTGGTCTGCTCGGCGGGCTTCGTGGCCGATCACCTGGAGACGCTGTACGACCTCGACATCGAGGCCCGGCAGGTCGCCCGAGACTCCGGCATCGCCTTCGAACGCACCGACATGCCGAACGACGATCCCACCTTCATCAAGGTGCTCGAGGCCGTCGTCCGAGAGCACGTCGAGACCACGCCGGCCTTCGCCTCCTGATGTCATCGAACTCGCATCCACGGCGGGTGGTGATCGTGGGCGCGGGCATCACCGGTCTCGCTGCTGCCCAGGCTCTCCTCACATCGGAGGAACCGGGCGCGCCGCTGGAGGTCACTGTGGTCGAGGGGAGCAACCGCCCAGGGGGCAAGCTGTACACGATCGACCTGGATGGCCTGCCGGTGGAAGCCGGCGCGGACTCCTTCGTCGTTCGCAAGCCGTGGGCCGTGGAGCTGTGTGCGAAGCTCGGGCTTGCCGACGAGGTGGTCATTCCGGGGTCGTGGGGTGCGTTCGTCTGGACCGGCGGCGAGCTTGTCGCGTATCCGGATCGGGCTCCGTTCGGCATCCCGTCGGACCTCGGCGATCTGCTGCGCTGGCAGGGGCTGCCGAGGGGGCCGAAGCTGAGGGCGCTCGGGGATCTGGTCAAGCCCCGGCGAAAGGCCGCGGGGGACGAGCCGCTGGGGAGCCTGCTTCGGCGACGGTTGGGTTCCGGCGCTTCCCGGATCCTGGTCGAGCCGCTCCTGGCGGGTCTTCACGCCGGCGATCCCATGCGCCTCTCGGTACTCGCGACGTTTCCGGAGTTGAAGGATTGGGAGACGAGGCACGGGAGCTTGATTCGAGGCGCGAAAGCCGCCGTGGCCGCAGCCGGCGAGGAGGCGGGCCACAAGCCGCTCTTCGCCTCCTTGTGGGGAGGGCTCTCGGGCCTGGTCGACCGTCTGGTCGAGGTGATCGGTGAGGAAAGGCTCCGGCTTCGCCACCGGGTCCGGGCCCTTCGCATGAACGATCACAGGCTTTCCGTTCTCATCGACGGGGCAGGCGGAAGTCCCTTCCCCGCCGACGCCGTGGTGCTCGCCACGCCGGCCGACGAGGCTGCCAGGATCCTGGCCGCGATCACGGAGGAGGCCTCCAGGGCCCTGGCCGAGGTCCCGTACGCCTCGACCGCGATGATCCTTCTTGCCTACCCGCCGGGTACCGCTTCACTGCTCCCCCAGGGGACCGGCCTGGTCGTGCCTCACGGTGAGGCAACCATCACCGCCTGCACGTGGGTCTCCCGGAAATGGCCGAGGAAAGAGTTCGGGGAGCGGGCCCTTGTTCGGTGCTTCGTGGGCAGGGCGGGCTCGGAGGAGGCGCTTGCGCTTCCCGACGACCAGCTGACCGCGATCGTCTCGAAGGAGGTCGAGGCGGCGACGCCGCTCGGCGTACCACCGGACGCCGTCCGGGTCGTGCGATGGGATCGATCGATGCCCCAGTACGAGGTGGGCCACGGTCAACGGGTGGGCCGGATCGAGGAGATCTTGTCGGCAGTGCCTGGGGTCTTCCTGGCCGGCTCGGCGTATCGGGGCGTGGGGATCCCGGACTGCATTCGTCAGGGGGGAGAGGCCGCCCACCGGGTTCTGGAATATCTTCAGCGGCTGAACGGAGAAGGAGGGCGGCATGGAGGAGCCGACGTACGCGTACTACCCGGTGTTCACCGGGACACCGGACCTGCGGGACCGGTCCCAGGGTGACCTGGACCAGCTCTCCCATGACGCCGAGATCCTGTTCAAGGAGTGGGCGGATCGGATCTCGGTCCGAGGAACCTATTCAACGGTGGGGTTCCGGGCCGACGCAGAGCTGATGATGTGGTGGGTCGGCCGGTCGCCGGACGAGATCCAGGAGCTCCTGGTGAGCTTTCGCCGAAGCTCGCTGGGCAGACACCTCGACCTGGCGTGGGCCTTCATGGGAGTCGTCCGGCCGGCCGAGTTCAGCAGGGACCATCTCCCGGCCTTCGTGCGGGGAGAGGCCCCGAAGAGATACGCATGCGTCTATCCCTTCGTCCGGTCGAGCGAGTGGTACCTGTTGCCTCCGGATGAGCGATCGAACCTCCTGCGGGAACACGGGGAGATGGGCCGGGAGTTCCCGGACGTCCTGGCGAACACGACCAGCGCCTTCGGCCTCTCCGACTGGGAATGGATCCTGGCCTTCGAGGCAGACGATCTCTCGAGGCTGGTGGACTGCATCCGCCGCCTTCGGCACGCCAAGGCCAGGGCGTACACCAAGGAGGAGGTCCCCTTCATCACCGGGATCCGCAAGGGGCTGGGAGATGTCGTCCGCGATCTCGGCTGATCGTGGGATGTCGATTTCGGCCAGGTGATGCGTCGATAGGGAGAGAGGCGGCACGGGGTCGCCCGGAGAAAGGGGAGTCGGCATGCGCTACATGCTCCTGATCTATGGGGACGAGAGCCAGTGGGCCAACTTGAGCCCAGAGCAGCAGAAGGCCGAGTTCGAGGCCTACGATGGCTTCGGAAAGTGGCTCGTAGAGAAGGGCTGGATGCGGGGCGGGGATGCCCTCCAGTCGACCGCGTCGGCGTCCTCCGTGCAGGTGCGGAGCGGTAAGGTCCTGACCACCGACGGGCCTTTCGCCGAGACGAAGGAGCAGCTCGGGGGGTTCTACCAGATCGAATGCGACAACCTGGACCAGGCGATCGAGGCAGCGGCGAAGATCCCAGCGGCCCGCGGCGGGACCATCGAGGTGCGTCCGATCCAGGAGTACCCGGCGCAGTAGGACCCAGCGAGGAATCGGACAGGGACGCGCGGAGGGTCGTCGACCGCGCCTTCCGGCAGGAGTCGGGGAGGGCGGTGGCGACCCTCATCCGCGTCCTGGGCGACTTCGATCTGGCGGAGGAGGCGGTGCAAGAGGCCTTTGCCGTGGCGGTGGAGCGCTGGCCGGTCGACGGCATCCCCGCGAACCCCGGTGCGTGGATCACCCGCACGGCCCGGAACAAGGCGATCGACCGCCTCCGTCGAGAGCGTTCGATGCAGACGACCGCGGCGCGCCTCGCTCTGCTTCAAACGCTGCTCCCTTCGGACGACGACCCGACCGGAGACCCCGTGGAAGGAACGGACAGCACGATCTTGGACGACCGGTTGAGGCTGATCTTCACGTGCTGCCACCCGGCCCTGCCGCTGGAGGCCCAGGTCGCCTTGACCCTTCGGACGCTGGGAGGTCTTTCCACCCGGGAGATCGCCAGGGCCTTCCTCTCCTCGGAACCGACCGTGGCCCAGCGGCTGGTCAGGGCCAAGCGGAAGATCCGAGACGCCCGTATCCCGTTCCAGGTCCCGTCCGGCGACCTTCTCGGCGAGCGTCTTCAAGGCGTCCTGGCCGTCCTGTATCTGATCTTCAATGAGGGATACGCCGCGACCGAGGCGGACTCGCTGATCCGATCCGAGCTGTGCGAAGAAGCGATCCGGCTGGCGCGGCTTCTGGTCCAGCTCATGCCGGATGAACCGGAGGCCCGGGGTTTGCTCGCGTTGATGATCCTGCACCACGCCCGGCGCGAGTCGCGTCTCGGGGCGAGCGGCGAGTTCGTCCTGCTGGAGGACCAGGACCGCGCCCTCTGGGACCGGTCCGCCATCTCGGAGGGCCTGGTCGTCCTTCGCGAGGCCCAGGCTGCGGGCCGGTTGGGCGCCTATCAGCTTCAGGCGGCCATCGCGGCTGTCCACGCCCAGGCCACCCGGGCGAAGGACACCGACTGGGTCCAGATCGCAGCCCTGTACGAACAGCTTTCCAGGATGGCCCCGAATCCGGTCGTGGAGCTGAACCGTGCCGTGGCTGTGGCCATGGCCGATGGGCCGGCGGTGGGGTTGGCCATGGTCGAACGGATCGCGGCGACGGGAGACCTGGAGACCTATCCATGGTTGCACTCGGCCCGGGCCGACCTGCTCCGGCGACTCGGGCGTCTGGAAGAAGCGGCCCAGGAGTACGCGCGAGCGAGGGAGCTGATCACCAACCCGGTGGACAGAGCGTTCCTGGAGCGTCGCCTAGCTGAGGTCTCAGGCCCCACCTGATCCGCCAAGTCGATCATGCAGGGCCGGGTGGAGTCTGGCTCGGGAGGCGAGCTCTCCGGCCTGGGCGTCGCTCAGCAGTCCCTCGGGCGCCGCGATCGCGTCGAAGAGCTCGAGTGGGATGGCCTCGAAGGGGGATCGGACCGGAAGGTCCACCGCGACGAACTTGGCCGCCCCGGCCACTGCGTAGCACGGCACACCCCTGCGCCGGGCGGACTCGGCCAGTGCCCGCGTCTTCACCTTGTTGACGAGACCCGACGGCGTCACCGCGTCGGCCCCAACGACCACGGCCTCTGCGGGGAGCAGCTCGAGCGCTTCGTCGTCTTCGATCACCCGAGCCGGCGTCGGGCGCGCCGCCTCAGCCGTCCGCTCGCCTTCGCCCCCGGGCTCGGATCGCATGCACAGGAGCTCCTCGACCGGGGCCCGGCGAACCGTTGCGATGACCGACGTGGAGAACGAGATCGTGAGCACGGACCGAGGAAGGAGGGGAGCCAGGGCCGACGTCGCGGCGTCATCCGATTCCAGGAGGCGGAGAAATTCGTCCGCTCCAAGCGCAGGGGTGGGAGCGCCGAGCACCAGGGACGCCACCCGCCACAGCGGCCCCATCGCACTGTGGGCCGTGAGGAGGATGTCGAGCGCCTCGGGGACCTCGGATCTTTCCAGGTGTCTCATCGTCTCGGCGGCGGCTCGGGCGATCTGCGCCGCCCCGGAATCTCGATCCGCGGCGATGCTCGAGAGCGTTGCCCAGACGTTCCCCATCGGCGCATCGTAGGCCCGAAATGACGCTGGATCCGCTGCTCCGGGAGCTCAGGGACGCACCTGAGCCGGTGCTCCGGCTTCGAACGGAGCTCCCCGACCCGGAGCCTCGGGTGGTGGCGCTCCTTTCCGGGTCGTTCGACCCGATCACCATCGGGCACGAAGCGCTGGCGGAGGCGGCACTGATGAAGGCGAACCTGGTGGTGTTGGTCTATTCGGTGCGCACCCTTCCCAAGGACATCGACTCGCCCCCGCCCTTCCTCACGGAGGACGAGCGTCTGGCGGCTCTCGAGGCCTTCTGCGAAGCACGGCCGCGGATGGAGCCGGCTCTCTGCTCTCACGGCCTCCTGGCCGAGCAGGCGGCCGCGGCCGCGGCTCGGTTCCCCGCCTCGGAGATTGTGCTGGTGATGGGGTCCGACAAGGTCAGGCAGCTCCTCGACGCGCGGTGGTATCAGGACCGGGACCGGACGTTGGGATCCCTGTTTCAGAGGGCCCGGATCCTGTACGCGGTGCGAGTCGGAGATGCCGGGCGCATCGAGGCGCTGGTCGGGCAGCCGCCCAACGACGTGTGGAAGGATCGGTTCACTCCGTTGGATGTGTCTCCAGAGGTGGCTGGTATCTCATCACGGGCGGTTCGCGAGCAGTTGGCGTTGGGAGCGAACGTGTCAGCATTCGTTCCCTCGGAGGCAGCCGTCATCCTCGAGCAGCGGCGGACCGGGAGCTGAAGGTCGCCCTCCAGCCCGTCCGCCCGCGTACAACTACGCGAGGGAGTGAGAACGTGAGGGCTATCCTTTTCCCATGATCGACGCCGAGGCCGCGCGGGCGTTCTTCTCGGTCCTCTCCAACCGGATCGATGGACGCCTGTTCGGGGCCCGTGAACCCGTCGGGATGGTCCTGATCGGCATCCTCACGGATTCCCACGTCCTCATCGACGACGTGCCCGGCGTGGGGAAGACCACGCTCGTCCGGATGCTGGCCAGCCTCCTGGGCCTTCGATTCGCTCGGGTCCAGTTCACGCCCGACCTGATGCCTTCCGACATCACCGGAACAAGCGTCCTGAACCTGAAGACGCAGGAGTTCGAGTTCCGGCCCGGCCCGATCTTTACCGAGGTGCTTCTGGCCGACGAGATCAACCGGGCGACGCCGAAAACGCAGGCCGCGTTGCTGGAAGCGATGCAGGAGCGCCAGGTGACCGTGGACGGCGTGACCTACCCGCTCCCGGATCCCTTCTTCGTCCTGGCGACACAGAATCCCGTCGAGCTCGAGGGAACCTTTCCCTTGCCCGAAGCCCAGCTGGACCGGTTCCTGCTCCGGGTGCGGATCGGCTACCCCAGCGAGGAGGAAGAGGAGCGGATCCTCACGGTCCCGAGGGAAAATCGGACGGTCCCTGCCGAACCCATGCCCGAAGCTCCAGGATTGACCGGACTTCGCGGGTTGGTGGACTCGGTCAGGCTGGAGGAGCCCGTCCGCCGGTACATCGTCCGTGTGGCCCGAGCCACCCGTAATCACCCGGACCTCCAGGTGGGGGCGAGTCCGAGGTCCGTCGAGCATATGGGCGACGCCGCCCGGGCCAGAGCCCTCCTCGGCGGTCGGGACTACGTCCTCCCTGACGACGTCAAGGCGCTGGCCGAAGGGGTCTGGTCCCACCGGCTCGTCCTCACCACCGACGCGCGCATCCGCGATCGGACCACCGAGGAAGTCCTCCGGGAGGTCATGGAGCAGGTGACGGTCCCCGTCGAGTTCCAGGGAGCCTGAGGCCACGGACACCCCGGAACGCCGCGGAGCCCTCCTCGCACTGGCGCTGGTGCTCGGGCTGCTCTCGGTCGCCGCCGGGAACACGACCCTGCTGGTCTGGTGTGTGGGGATCGCTTCGATCGCGGGCGCGGTCGGCGCGTGGACCCGCGTGGCGTGGAAGCAGGTCACGGCCACGGCGCGATTCCATCCGGCTCGCGCGTTCTCCGGTGAGACGGTCTCCCTGGTGGTGCGGATCACCAACGGCAAGCGGCTTCCGCTTCCCCACGTGCGGGCGAGGATCTGGTTGCCGCCCGGGCTGCGTCCCGCCGACGAGGAGGGCGAGCTGGCCCACACCATTCGCGGCTTCCATCGGGATTTCTCCATGCCCGGCCGCTCTGAGGTGGCCCTGGAGCTGCCGGTGAAGGTCCGGCGGCGGGGCGAATACTGGCTCGAACAGATCCTCGTGCAGGTCTCCGACCCGTTCGGCTTCACCCCCCTCGAACGCAAGCTGTCCCCGGAGGCGGCGCTCCTGGTGATGCCCGAGCCGCGTATCGGCGTCCCGATGCAGGTTCTCCGGCGGTTGCCGTTCGGGACTCCGGTCCGGGCCTCCCGGATGTTCGAGGATCGGGAACGCTTTGCTGGTGTTCGTCCGTACGAGCCGGGAGACCCGCTCAATCGGATCCACTGGAAGCTCACCGGCCATGTCGGCGGATTGCACACCAAGCTGTTCGAGCCCACGCGGTCGGCCGACGTGCTTCTGTTGCTGGATCTGGCCACAGGCGAGCCTTTCTGGGACTCGATCTATCCCGAGATCGCCGAAGACACCATCGGGTGGGCGTCCTACCTCGCCCGACAGGCCATCGGTTCCGGGTGGCGGGTTGGGCTTGCCGTCAACACGCACATGACCCGAGGCCGGGGACCGATCAGAGTTCCGGCCAACGCCCGTAAGGGGCAGGAGGCGGCGCTTTTCGCGGCCCTGGCCCGGATGCCGAACGAGGCGACGTCGGACCTCGCTCCGATCGTGCGCGAGGCGGGGCGAGGCATGGGAAAGGATGCGGCGGCCGTCGTCCTGTCCCCTCGTCCGGGGCCCTGGCTGACCCACGAGATGGCCGTTCTCCGTCGCAGGGGAGTCGATGTCGTCCATCTCTCTCCGCTGGAGGCTGCACATTGAACGTGGCCGGTCGACTGGGGGGACCCGACGGCTCGCTGCGATCGGCGTCCGCCGGGTCGAGGCTGGACCAGGCAAGTGTGCTGCCGGCGGTCCTCGCTGCCCTTGCGGAAAGTGCCGTGATCTATCTCCCGATTCGCGACGTGGCCGAGAACCAAGCCCGGGTCGTGGCCGGGCCCATGGCTCACTATTGGCTCTTCGTCCTCGTATTCACCTGCGCAGTCGGCCTGGCGACTCGCCTGAGAGGGCTGACCACGTTCCCCGCGCTCGTCGGTGCTTCCGCCATAGGGATCGGAGCGATCCAGGGGATCTGGTGGAGCACCGGGGACGCCGTGAACGCCGTGGCCTCGGTGGTGCTCTGGCTCCTGGTCGCGGCGCGCGTGTTCACCCTCGCCTTGCGGGACTGGCGAGACCCGATAAGCACGTCGTTCGGCGTAGGAACCGGCTTGCTGCTGGCCGAGATCATTCTGATTGGCGGATTCGCCGAGACGCGCGCGGTGCTTCCCGTCGCCGTTCCTCAATTCTTCCTCGCGTCTTTGGCCTCACGGGCCGCGAGCCTTCGCCTCAGCACCCGGCGGGTCACGGTGTCGAGACAGGATACTTCGGTGGAGGGAGGATCCCCTCACCTTCCCCGAGTGAGGGTTGGAGTCGGACTCGTTGTCGTCGCCGCCTTCGCCCTCCTGATGGCGCTGGCCGCCGCCCTGGGCGGGCGGCACGGGGGCCTGCGGTGGCTGGGCACGCTGATCCTGTCGGTACTCCTTCCGATCCTCGCCTACGTTCTCGCGCCGATCGCCCGGCTTCTGCTGGTCTGGGTTGTGTGGCTGTTCGGGCTGCTCAACATCGACCTGTCGCCCCTACGGTCGGCGGCCGGCACCATCGATGACTTCACCAACCGTCCTCCGGACGCCACGAGCGCCGGAGGCGGCGCCGTTGGGCGGATCCTCGCCCTCCTCCTCCTGCTGGCTCTGGGATATCTGTTGGTCCGCACGATCCGGTCCCAGTGGCGGCGATTCGAGCCGCAGGGAGGGTCGCTCGAGGAGCCGATCGAGCCAGAGCCTCTGTCCATATTCACCCCCCGGAGGCGGCGGAGGCGCGCTCGAAGCCAGCCGGAGCTGCCCGCCGACACGGTGCGCAGGTGGTACGCGGAGGCGCTCCTCGCGCTCGATGGATTGGGGCTGCCAAAGACGCCATCGAGGACCCCGGGTGAGTTCCTGCGGGAGGTGACCTCCGCGTTTCCGGAATGCGCCGCTGGCTTCACCGCGTTGACCAGGGCGTACGAGGACGTCCGCTACGGAAGCCGGAAGTTCGACGCGGGTTCGCTGGGGAGACTCGAGGCGAACCGGCAGTTGGCGATGACTGCCCTGGGCCGGGCAGATCGACTGGAGAAAACGACGAGAGGGGAAGCCCCATGATCGAGCTCAGGCGTGACCTGGACATCTACGAGAAGGAAGGCGGGTGGTTTCACGCCAGGTGGCACTTCTCGTTCGACGAGTACCGGGACCCCGAGTGGACGCAGTTCGGCTCCTTGCGGGTCTTCAACGACGACCGGCTCGTGCCCGGCGTGGCGTGGCCGATGCATCCTCATCGGGACATCGAGGGGCTCACCTATGTCGTCGAAGGCTCCTTCCGTCACGCCGACAATCTCGGCGGCCAGTACCAGATCCTCCCCGCAGGGTCTGCTCAGAGGATGACGCTGGGATCGGGAAGCTGGCACTCGGAACAGAACGCATCGGAAACCGAACCGATGCGCTTCATCCAGATGTGGATCATGCCGAACGAGCGGGGTCTCGAGCCGTCTGTCGAGCAGAAGGTGTTCACCAAGGACGATCGGACGGGACGGCTCCTCCGGATCCTTTCACCGGACGGTGGCGATGCCGTTCTCGTCCACCAGGACGCCAGCGTGTACGTCTCTTCGCTTCCGGCCGGCGCCTCCGTGAGCCATAAGTTCGATCACGACAAGGGGGGCTACCTCTATCTCATCGAAGGCGCCATCCGGCTGAACGGCCAGGAGCTCCGTGCGGGCGATGCCGCCAGGATCCAAGACGACCCCGAGGTCACCATCGAGGCCGAGGGCCCCAGTGAGCTCATCATGGTCGAGGTAAGCCTGAGCTAGCGTTCGCGCGCCTGGGTCTGCCGGGTACTCAAGAGCGGGTGCTGCCTCTCCGACCCTTTGAACCGGGCGATCGAGGGGAGGTGACCCGCTGTCAGATCCCAGAGAGGAAGTACGGCGCCACGCCGTGGGCGTGCTGGTTCCCGGCGAGACGCTGCTGGCTTCCGTCCGGGCCACCCCGGTTGGGCCCTTCGGGGGCTCGATGGGGATATTCGCCGGAGCCGTCGTGGGTGCGGTCGTCCAGTCGATCGCCGTCTCCCGTTCTGTGAAACAGGCCAGTCTCTCCCGCTTTCCGCTCGCCGGTCGGATGGTCATCGCGATCACCGACCGCCGCCTCCTCGTCTGGCAGTTGGGTGGGTTGCTAGGCGGCTCCATCACGAGATTCCTCGGCCCCGTCCCGCTCGGCCGGATCGGCAGGGTGGAGCTCGACTCGGTACCGGGACGGAGCATGTTGACGTTCGTGATGAGGGACGCCCCGCCGGTCGGAGTCGAGACGGACAAGCGGGATACGCCCCAGGGATTCGTCCAAGCCTTTCATCGTTCAAGTGCCGGCGGCGCGGCACCGTCCGCTGAGCACCCCATGAGTCCAGGACCCGGAGCGGCCCCTCACGGCGAGCCCGCCCCGGGGAGGCCCTCCGCGCCCGCGGGGTCCTGGACCCTTCCTCCCGCACCCACTCTCCGCCCGCCGGGGCCGCCACCTGGCCTCCCCGCGCCGCCGGGCGTTCCCGCGCCCCCGCCCCAGAGATCCGCGGCCTGGCCGGTGGCCGCGAAGGTCGCGGTGGCCGCATTCGTCGCCATCGGGTCGGCGGTCGCCACCTACCTCGCCCTCGCCCGCGGCCATCACAGCCGGATCTCGATCCCCGACTCGATCGCCGGAGCCCAGAGGATCGTCACCCCAGCCTCACACCAGGCCGAGGAGCAGATCCTCGACGGAGCCCGGCGGTACGGCGTGAAGGGGAAGGTCGGGTTCTACGGCGTCGGAGGGCTCCCCTCATTCGCCGTCGTGGCCTACGACTATCAAGTTGGGCCCGCGGATACCCCGGAGTCGATGATGCAGGGGCTCGCCGCCGGCGTGACCGGCGCGGAGACGGGCTCCTCCGTCGACCTGTCAACCGCGACCACCGACTCCGTGGGGGGTGTGACGTATCGCTTTGTACGCGTGCTGGGGCAGGCCAGCGGGGCCATCTGCATGTGGGAGGAGACCGACGTCGTCGGCCTCGTCCTTGCGTTGAACCAGGAGATTCCTCAGGCGCGGCTGCTCACCGGAACGGTGCGGCTCGCCGTCGAAGCCTGAGACGGGCTTCAGCCGTCGGCGGCTTCGTCGCCGGCAGACGATGCATCCGGCTCGGATTCGAGCTCAGCCCCGATGGCGTGATAGCCGCCGTCCACATGGATGATCTCCGCGGTGATCCCCTCGGACCAGTCCGAGAGGAGGAAAGCGATGGTCCTGGCAACCGGCTCGGGGTCGGTCACGTCCCACCCGAGCGGGGCTCGTTTCCCCCACGACGAGGCCAGGACGTCGAACCCCGGGATGCCCTTGGCGGCCACGGTGCGGAGTGGTCCCGCCGAGACGAGATTCACCCGAATTCCCTTCGGCCCGAGGTAACGAGCGAGATACCGTGCGACGGCCTCCAGGGCGGCCTTGCTCACACCCATCCAGTCGTAGATCGGCCACGCGACCGAGGCGTCGAAGTCCAGGGCGACCACGGACCCACCGGTGGTCATGAGCGGGAGCATCGAGGTGGCGATGGCCTTCAGCGAGAAGGCGCTCGTCTGGAAGGCCGTCCGGGCGCTCTCCCACGGAGTTGTGAGAAAGGCGCCTCCCAACGCATCCTCCGGGGCGAAGGCGATGGCATGGAGGAATCCATCCAGCGTCGTCCATCGTCGCTTGAGCTCATCGGCCACAGCCTCGATCTGGGCCTGGTCGTTCGCGTCCATCTCGAGGACGTCGGGCGGATCGGGGAGACGTCGGGCGGTCCTCTGGGTGAGGCTCAATGCCCGGCCGAATCCCGTGAGCGCGATCTGGGCTCCCTGCTCCTGGGCCAGTCGGGCGGCGTTGAACGCGATGCTCTGTGGGGTGAGCACCCCCGTTATGAGGAGCTTTTTCCCGTCCAGCAGCATGTCGTGGTGGAGTCTAGCCCACGGCATCAGCGACCCTGGGGCGGTCGCTAGGTGACATCCACCTCCATGCCCTCGAACGATAGGGCCAGGCCGTTCGGCTCCTGTCCCCACAGCTCTCTGGCTCGCAGCAGCATGGCCTCGAGCTGCGCGTCCGAATGCAACGGGTCGTGGTGGAACATGAGCAGCCGCCGCACCTTGGCGATCAGGGCGAACGTTACCGTGTGGGCGATGCTGGAGTGACCCCAGCCCGTCCGATTCGCGTACTCCTCCTCGGTGTACTGGGCGTCGTGGAACAGCACGTCCGCCCGTTCGGCCAGCGCGTAGCCGGAGATCCAGTCCGGGGGAACGGTGGCCAGGTCGACCCCGAGGGCGGGCTCGTGGTCGGAGATGTACGTGAGCACCTTGCCGTTCTCCTCCAACCGATAGCCGACCGTGGGCCCGGGGTGATTCACGGGCTGTGCCTTGAGCCTGACCGCGCCCAGCTCCCATTCTTCCTCGGGCACGTCGTGGAAGGAGACTTGGGCGGGGATCTGGTCGAGGTGGATCGGGAACAGCGGGGGAGAGAAGTACGCGGCTACGCGGTCCCGGAGCGAGTGGCCGGGTGAGGGTGGGCCCCAGATGTGCAGCTCGCATTCCTTGTCCCAGACGGGGCCGAAGAACCCCAGGCCTTCGATGTGATCGAGGTGGAGATGTGTGAGAAGGAGGTCGATGCGTTTCGGCCTGTTCCCGTCGAGGGAGAGCCCGAGTCCTCGGACCCCGGTCCCTGCGTCGATCACGATCAGCTGGTCGTCGTTCGTCCTCACCTCGAGGCAGGACGTGTTGCCCCCGTACCGAACCGTCTCCGGCCCGGGCGCCGCAAGGGAGCCCCGGCATCCCCAGACCTTGGCCTTCACGGCTCGGCTCGGCCTCCCTGCTCGGACTCGTCGTGTTCCCAAAACACCGCCACGGCACCCACGAACTCGTCCTTCCGGGAGAACAGCGGCAGGGCCGTCACCGCGATCTGCGTGGGACGACCGTCCGTACTCACGAGTCGAACCTTGTCGTGGGTGGGTGCCTGCTCGTTGATGGCGCGCACCAGAGGGATGTCGTCGCGAGCGATGGGTTTGCCATCGAGCGTAGTCGGTGCGAAGGTCGTCGCCCATTCGTCCATCTTCATCTCGCCCACCTCGGCGAAGGTTCGCCCCAGGATCTCGCTGCTCCGCTCGTTGAAGTAGACGAGGGTCCCCTCCCGGTCTACCACGAATGCCGCCGAAGCGAGCTTGTCCGCCAAATCCCTGGCCAGGATGAGGACCAGATCCTTCTGCCTCATCGAACTTCCTCCATTCCCCTCGACCGGCGAGCCGGGCGCCTGAAGCTCGGCAAGGGTATTCGCTGAAGCGCCCAACCTCAACAGTTGGGGCCGCACCGGGTCGGGGTTTCACCCCGCTGTCAAGGGAGCCAAGCGCAGGGTAGATTGACCGCTCGATGGCAACGAAGTCCGAACGGGCTCCTGGCCCGATGGAGCTCGCGCGGCGACGTGTTCTGTCACTCCCCAGCCGCTTCAAAGGGGAATCAGCCGACGGCCTCGCCGCTGAGTGGGAGCTTCGAGTGGGCGGGAAGCCCTTCGCCATCTCGGTGGCCAATCACGGATGCACCGTCCGGGAGGGGCCCGGCGACGCTCCCCAGACGATCATCTCGACCGAGCCGCGCACCTGGCTGGCGATCGACGGGGGGCTGATCACAGGAGGACAGGCTTTCCTGGAGGGCAAGCTGACCGCGCACGGGAATATCGACCTCGCGGTTCGCCTGGAGACCCTGTTTCGGCGGTATCGGCGTACGAGGAAAGCCTCGGACATGGAACAACTCGAGGTCCGGTCAGACGGGCTGACCCTCTCGTCCTACGTGTTGGGGAAGGGCCGCCCGATCGTTCTCCTTCACGGACTAGGGGGCTCGAAGATCACGTGGCTTCCCCTCCTCGCACCACTCGCGGAGCGGTATCGGGTCATCGTTCCCGACCTGCCCGGGCACGGGGAGTCCGACAAGCCGAGGCATGAATACACTCCCCGCTTCTACGCTCGCGTCGTCCGGCGCCTGATGGATGAGCTCGAGGTGGAGCGGCCCGTACTCGTGGGCAACTCGCTCGGTGGCCGGGTCACGCTCGAGCTGGCCCTTCGATCCCCGGGGAGGGTGGCCGGCCTGGCGCTGCTGGATCCGTCCATCCCCGGGTTGCGATGGCGATACCTAATGGGGTTCACCCGCGTGTTCCCGACGGAGATCGGAGCCCTCCCGGTCCCGCTCCGCGAGCGATGGATGGAGCTGATGATCCGGCGGCTGTTCGCCCGTCCGGATCGGATGCCCCATGGCGGATACGCCGCCGCGGCGAACGAGTTCATCCGCATCTATCGCAGCTCCGTGGCGAGGATGGCCTTCTTTTCCACGCTGAGGCATATCGTCATGGAACGGCCTGAGTCCTTCTTCGCCTCCCTGCGGCGGATCAAGCAGCCAGCGCTCATCATCTTCGGCGAACAGGATCGGCTGGTCCCTCCCAGGCTGGCGGTCCGACTTGCCCAGCACCTGCCCAACTCCGAGCTGGTGGTCCTTCCGGGAGTGGGGCACGTGCCGCAGTTCGAGGCGACCAAGGAGACGCTCGAGCTGCTCACGACCTTCTTCGAACGGATCCCCGCGAGCTAGCTCGCCATCCCACCTTCCTGGCTCGAGATCAGCGCTCGTTCGAACGCTTGATAGGCCGCTTCGTCGAAGAGCACGAAACGAACCTCCTCCACGCCGGTGGGGGCCTCCCTGACGGCGCCGATCGCCACGCGGGCGGCCGGTTCCAGCGGATACCCGTAGACGCCGGTCGAGATCGCGGGAAAGGCCACGCTTCGGGCACCGAGGTCGTCCGCCACCTCGAGCGATGCGGTGTGGCACCGGGCGAGAAGCGGTGCGCGGTCTTCGGACCCGGCGTACACGGGCCCGACCGTGTGGATCACCCACCTTGCGGGGAGGTTCCCCGCGGTGGTGGCCACGGCGTGTCCCGTCGGCAGTCCATCCGGATACCTCTCGGCCCGGATCCGTCTGCATTCGCGCAAGATCTCGGGGCCGCCGCGGCGGTGGATCGCGCCATCAACGCCTCCGCCCCCCATCAGCGAGGAATTGGCCGCGTTGACTACGGCATCGACCTTCTCGCGGGTGATGTCTCCCTGCACCAGCTCGATCCGCATCGCGTCTCATTCTGCCCTCTAAGCCCCCGTATGCTCTAGCCCGCGTGAACAGGGATCGTCGCCCCGCTTCCAGGATCCGTTCCGCTGCCCCGAGGCGGCCCAACTACACGCTCCGCCGGATCGTGGCCGCTGTGGTCGTGATCCTTGCCGTTGCGCTGGTGTCCCGGCTGATCTCGGGTTTCGTCTCCCTCTTCGATTCAGGTGGCGGAAGCAGCGCGGTGACGCAAGGTACCGGCGCTCCCTCTCCCTCCGCGAGCCCCACGCCGGTCCCCCCACCTTCATGCGCCCATGGCAACCGGTTCGCCGCGTTTACGGGCTACGACGAGTGGCAGCTCACGCTGGTGGATACCATCTACCGTCTTCGCCGGGCCTATGTTCCGCCGGGCCTGAGGCCCATCAGCGAGGCCGGGTTCAAGGGTTCGTTATTTGTCCGCGCGGAGTTGATCGACGACCTGGCGGCCCTGCGAGAGGCGGCCGCGGGGAACGAGACCCCGATCGACATCGTGGCCGCCTACCGTAGCTACGACCAGCAGGAATCGCTGTTCGACCGCCGGGTCGACGACCTGGGCCGGCAGCAGGCCCTCGCCAAGACCGCTCGCCCCGGACACTCCGAGCATCAGCTTGGCACGGCGGTCGACTTCAAATCGGCCGGTCGCCCCGACGTCACTGAGAACTGGGACCGGACGTCGACAGGGAAGTGGGTGACCGCCAACGCGTGGCGTTTCGGGTTCATCCAAAGCTACCCGCGTGGTCTCGAGGACATCACGTGCTACGGCAACGAGCCGTGGCACTACCGATACTTCGGTCGGACCATCGCCGCGCGCATCCACGCGTCCGGTCTCACTGTGCGGGAGTTCCTGTGGAACGAGCAAAAACGAGGGGCGTCTCCGATACCATGACCACCCGGATGCCGGGTTTCGGAGAGTTTCGATCGTGAGCCGACTGTTGGAGGCGCCGCCGCGGGGAGGACCTCCCAGCCATCGCCGGCGTCCCCGGTACGGCTTTCGGCGCCTGGTGGCGGTGCTTCTGCTCCTGACGCTCGGCGTGGTCGTGTGGCGCTCCGGGGTGGTGGACTCGCTGTTCGGCGAGACCAAGCGATCGGAGGGCCTCCAACCGTCCTCCGGGGCCCCGAGAGCGTCGGGTGCGACCAGACCCGCCACGAACCCCGCCGCGACCCAGCCGCCGGCCACCACGGAGCCCACTCCGGGCCCCATCAACACCAAGTTCCAGGGCCTGACCACCTTCCGCGGCAACGCCAGCAGGTCGTACTACGGCCAGGGACCTCTCCCGAAGGATCCCAAGGTCCTGTGGAGATATCCCTCGACGGGAGGGCTGTGCAGCAGCTCGAACAACCTCGGACAGACGAAGGTGTGGTGCGGGACCGGCTGGACGGGCCAGCCCAACGTGATCGTGCACAAGGGGGGAGCCGTCGAGGTCCGGATCGGCGCGTACGACGGGCACTACCACTTCCTGGATGGAGCGACGGGTGACCCGGTCCACCCCGAGCTGGTGACCGGCGACCTGGCCAAGGGATCAGCCACGAGCGACCCCGATGGCTATCCCCTCTACTACGCGGGCTCTCGCGACAACTACTTCCGGGTCGTGGCCCTGGACCGGGCCAAGCCCACGGTTCTGTGGAAGATGAACTCGCACACGAGCGTGCCCAAGCGGGTCTGGAACGACGACTGGGACGGCGCCGCCCTGATCGTGGGGGATTACATGCTGGTGGGCGGGGAGAACTCGTGGTTCTACGTGGTGAAGCTGAACCGCCGTTACGACCGGAACGGGCTGGTCCAGGTGAACCCGAAGATCAAGCTCCGGGTGCCGGGCTGGGACCAGAAGCAGCTCCGGGAACTGGGGGACAATGCCGTGTCGATCGAGAACTCCGTCGCCTTCCGGAACGGAGTCGCCTACTTCGCCAACTCGGGTGGCCTTGTGCAGGGGTGGGACATCCGCGACATCCTGCGGGGCGGAACGGCGTACCGGCGTGTGTTCCGCTTCTGGAACGGGGACGAGACCGACGCGTCGATCGTCATCGACCGGGACGGGTTCCTGTACGCGGCCAGGCATGCGTCGTTCAACGTGCAGAGCCGGCCCCAGAAACGCTCGCACCAGATAGGCAGCCTGGTGAAGCTGGATCCGCGCCGGCCGGACAAGCCGGTGGTGTGGGACGTCCAGATCGGTGGGTTCTATCCGGACGGCGGGATCCTGGGGACCCCGGCCCTGTACAAGGGCACGGTGTATGTGATGGACACGGCTGGGGCGCTGGTGGCAGTGGATCAGGAGACCGGGAAGATCCGGTGGCGGAAGAAGGTGCCCGGGCCCACGTGGACCTCTGCCGTTCCTATCGACGACCAGATCCTGGTGGGGGACTGCAACGGCTACCTGCACAACTTCGACATCTCGAACCCGAGCAGGAAGCCCAGGGAGATCTGGCGCCTGAAGCTCGGCGGTTGCATCGAGTCAACGCCGGCGGTGTGGGACGGGATGATCTGGGTGGGGACCCGGGACGGCGGGATCTACGGGATCGGGGACGGCTAGGGGTCCTCAGCCGGGGCTGCCGACCTCCCGGGCCGCCTCCGTGAACCAGGCCATGTGCTTGTTCAGGTCCTCCCCGGTGATGGCCTCGATGACCCCGAAGTTCTGAACGACCGCCTGGGCCCTGACCTGGAGGCGCTGGAACTCGTCCTCGCTCCTGATCTTGTTCAGCTCCGCCCGGTCCCCTCGGACGATGAAGAATCCCTCCAGGTCCCCGCCGTGGGGCTGGAGGAAGAAGGGCTCTACCGACGCGATCCGGCCCGAGGTGACCAGGCCGACGAGGAACTTGAGCGATTCCCCGAACAACTCCACGGACTTCCTCTCTCGGCCGGGCGCGGTCGCTCCCCACCGGATGAACATCGCCGAATCGGTCAATGTGCCCTCCTGGGTGAAGCAGTGTGAGCAGGGGACGAAGCCTTCGTCAACGCCAAGCATTCCATCAGGAGCGCTCCCGGACAAACCCCGCGCGGTCAGCGAGGCCAGATGGTCTAGGCTGGATTCGTGGACGAACCGTTGCCGATCGGCTCCGTGGCGCCCCCCATCCCCGGGATCGACTTCTCCTCGGGACCGACCGCTCTGTTCTTCTACAAGGTGACCTGCCCCGTGTGCCAGATGGCCGCGTCACCCGCGCGGCGCTTCGAGGAGGCCTACCCGGGTCGCATCCGGGGGATCGGCCAGGATCCGGAAGAGAAGCTGGTCGAGTTCGACCGGACCTACGGGCTCGGATTCCCAACCGTGGCCGACCTACCTCCGTATCAGGTGTCCGATGCCTACGGGATCCGAGCAGTCCCCACGACCGTTCTCGTCGCCCCGGACGGCTCCGTCCTCGACCTCGTGGAGTCGTGGGATCGGGAGGGGCTGAATCGTCTTTCGAAAGAGCTGGCCTCCCTCATCGACGCCGAACTCGTCCCGATCTCCGAGCCCGGTGACGGTCTGCCTCCCTTTCGCCCAGGCTGAAGCTCCAGGAACTCGCGCTAGGTCTGGCGCACGAGAGTCGGGAGGCGGTCACAGGTTCGCGCTCTTGGGCGCGGGCATTAGACTTTCGTCATGCCCAAGGTGTTGCTTCGTCCACCCCTCCGCGAGCTGGCCGGTGGCCAAAGTGCGCTCGAGATCGAGGGCGCGACCCTCCGGGAGGTCATTTCGAAGCTCGAAGCCTCCCACCCGAAGCTGACCGGCTGGGTGGTCGATGAGCGAGGGCGTGTGCGCCCCCACGTCACGTTGTTCCTGAACGGCGAGCGGGCCGGACTCGAGGCCCCGGTCTCGGCGACCGACCAGATCCACGTGCTCCCCGCGATTTCCGGAGGTGCCGTCGAAGTGGCTGAACCGGATACCGAAACGCAACTCCAGAGTGTCTGGCCAGATCCCGCGGAGGAGGCGGAGCTGCTGGTCGGTACCCAGAAGGGACTATTCATCCTCCGGGGGCTACGAGGCGGGCCCATGGAGCAGGTGGCGCGGAAGTTCAGTGGTGTGGCCGTCGAGTTCGCCCTGCGAGATCCGAGGACCGGCACCTACTACGCCTCGGTCACGCACGGGCAGTTCGGACCGCGTCTGTACTACACCCAGGACCCGCTGGGCGAATGGGACCAGGCGACGGGCCCGGCATTCCCGGAGGATTCGGAGAGCTCCCTGGAGCGGATCTGGGTGATCCACCCCGGCCAGGAAAACGACGTCCTCTGGGCGGGCGTAGCCCCCGCGGCCCTGTTCAAGAGCGAGGACGGCGGCCGGACCTGGCAGCTGAATCGCGGCCTGTGGGACGAACCCAGCCGGCCGAGCTGGAACCCGGGAGCCGGTGGGCTCTGTCTTCACTCGATCTGCCCGTGGCCGGGCGAACCGGACCGTCTCGCCATCGGCATCTCCGCTGCCGGGGTGTGGCTCTCCGAGGATGGCGGTGGGTCGTGGCGCCGGGGAAACAAGGGCCTGGTGGCTCGGTACCTGCCCGAGGAGGCTAGAGAGGGCGCGGTCGATCTGTGTGTCCACAACATGCACCGGGCTCCTCTGGAGCCCACCACGCTCTACATGCAGTTCCATGGCGGCGTATACCGCTCGGACGACGCGGGAGAGAGCTGGGTGGACATCGGATCAGATGGGGGGCTGCCCTCCGACTTCGGGTTCCCTCTGGTGGCGGACCCCAACGATCCCGACCGGGCCTTCGTCATCCCGCTGCGCGGCGATTTCGACCGGGTGACGCCGGAGGGCCGGCTTGGCGTCTACGAGACGACCGATCGAGGCGAGACGTGGACCGAGCTGGGGAAGGGACTTCCGCAGGACGGGGCCTACCTCACCGTGCTCCGCCAGGCCTTCGGCCACGACGGAAAGGATCCCCTCGGGCTGTACTTCGGGGCGGAGTCAGGCGAGGTCTTCGGGTCGGCCGACGGGGGGGCCAGCTGGTCGACCGTGGCCGAGCACCTGGCCCCCGTCCTGTCCGTGCGCGTCTCCGCGTAATCTCAGCTTCTCTCCGAGAGATACGCCTGCCCTTACCCGAGCGGCCCCTCCAGGACCGGGAAGGTCGCTACCCGCCAGGCCGCCAGGGCCATGCCGCCCGCGACGAGAAGGATGACCCCACCGACCTGAACGAATGGGCGGACGGGGCGCGGTCCGAAGCCTTCCAGGACGGCCCCCAGCAGGGCGCCAGCCACCAGCCCTCCGAAGTGCGCCCGCCAGTCGATCCCCGGGATCGAGAACCCCAGGATCACGTTCAGGCCGATCAGCATCAAAGCCCAGCGGAGGTTGGCGGACGCCATCGGGGAGGTTCGCCGCCGGTAGTTGAAGGCGACCCAGGCCCCCAGGAGCCCGAAGATGGCACCGGACGCCCCGACGCCCACCTCGCCGAGTGGCCCGAAAGCGAACGAGGCGACGCTCGCCACGAAACCCGACACGAAGTAGATGACGAGGAATTGGACCTTGCCGAACGCTTCCTCGACCAGGAAGCCGAGCAGATAGAGCGCGTACGTGTTGAACGCCAGGTGGATCAGCCCGGCGTGAAGGAACATCGGGGTGACCAGCCTCCAGTACTGGTGCCCGATGGCGATGGCGGGCGGGAACAGCGCTCCGAGGTCGAAGAGTTTCTGTTGGCTCGGGCCGCTGAAGAGCGAACCCGACCCGCCCAGCACGGCCTCGACCAGGAACATGGCGATATTCACGACCATCAGCGTGATGGTGACCGAGCCGGGCCGACCGATGAAAAAACGCACGCGGACGCGTTGCCGCGGCGCGGTCCGGCGAGCGTCTGCCACACACTCGGGGCACTGATAGCCGACCGGAGCCGGATGCATGCAATCGGGGCAGATGGGCCGTCCGCAGCGCGTGCAGTGCACGCCGGTAACAACTCGGGGATGCCGATAGCAGGTCTCGAGCGTAAGTCCGGAGGTTCGTTCGGGTGGGTCTTCCGAGTCGGGAGGCCTCGGGCCGCTCTCCTCCGGAGGGCGATCTTCCATATCGAGCGATGGTACAGGGCTCGGCTGGGAACGCCGTGCGTCCCAGGCTGGCCCCCGAGGAGAGGGAGTAGGCTCGGCCACGATGAAGATCGGTGCTGGGTTGTCGACCGATCCGGTCACGCCCTCTGCCGCGCAGGAAGCGTCCCTCGCCGCGAGGGCCGGCCTCGATGGCCGGCGTGCGGACCTGGCTCTGGTGTTCGTCTCCGTGCATCACGCTCCGTTGGCCGATCAGGTGTTAGAGACGGTCCATCGGGTCGCGTCGCCGGCGTCGCTGATCGGTTGCGTGGGTGAGGCCGTGGTCGGTGGCTCCAGGGAGGTCGAGGCAGAGCCCGCCGTCTCCGTCTGGCTGGGTGCCTTTCCGGATCCCGTGGAGACCTTCCACATGCGGTTCGTGAGCACCCAATCGGGTGGAGCGTTCGCCGGGTGGCTGTTCCGACCCGGCGCTGATGAGGGCGACCCCCCGGTCCACCTGATGATCGCGGACCCGTTCACGTTCCCGGCAGACCTCCTCCTGGAACACCTGAACCAAGCGATCCCCGGGGCACTCGTGATCGGGGGGAACGCCAGCGGGGGAGGCGAGGCCGGAGAGACCATCCTGTTCCGGGATGGGGAGGTCGTTCGCGAAGGGGCGGTCGGCGCGCGACTGCCCGACTCGGTCGGGGTCCACCCTCTCGTCTCTCAGGGATGCCGGCCCATTGGGGAATCCCTGGTGGTCACTCAGGCCAGGGAAAACGTGGTCTTCGAGCTGGCGGGCAGGCCCACCCTGGAGCGACTGCGCGAAACGGTCGCAACCCTTGCTCCGCCGGACCGGGAGCTGGTCACCGAGGGCCTGCACGTCGGGCGGGCCATCGACGAGTACAAGCCGGAACACGGTACCGGCGACTTCCTCGTTCGAGGCGTCATCGGCGCCGATCCGAACACCGGTGCCGTCGCCCTGGGGGATCGGCTCCAGGTTGGGCAGACTCTGCGCTTCCACGTGCGGGACGCGGCCACCGCCGACGAGGAGCTCCGGGCGCTCCTCCAAAGAGAGGTCGGGGACATCCGGGGCCACCCAGCTGGGGCTCTCCTGTTCACGTGCAACGGACGAGGGACCAGGCTCTTCCCGACACCCGATCACGATGCGCGCCTGGTCACCTCGTATCTAGGCGGTGTTCCTCTGGCTGGGTTCTTCTGCGCCGGCGAGCTCGGGCCGGTCGGTGGCAAGAACTTCCTCCACGGATTCACCGCGAGCCTGGCGATCTTCGTAGAAGAGGAACCCTCGGCCGAGGACGTCTGAATCGGGCCCGAGGCTTCCTACGAACTCTCCCACCCGACCACGTGCGTCAGGTCGATCGCCACGACGGGACCGAGTGGCGGTTCGGTGCGGTACTGCTGATATTTCTCGGATAACGCGTCGAGGGCCCGCTCGGCCTCGTCGTGCTCCTCCACCACCCGGGCGTGACCGGTGACCCTTACCCACCACAGGTGGGTCCAATCCTCCTCGTAATGATCGGCCACGAGCTGCACGTTCGGGTTCGCCCGGATGTTTTGGAGCCGTTTCAGATGGCGGGTGCGCTTGGGCTTGCGATCGACGGCCCAGTAGACCGTTTCGCCCACGACCGCGAAGGCCAGGGGAACGACGTGCGGAAGACCGCCTCGATCAGCCGTGGCTAGGCGCCCCACCCGGGCGGCGGCAAGGCGGCGAAGGGCATCACTTTGATCCATCCGTGCACGATAGCCCGCCCGGGCCGGACGAGGCAGAAGCTATCGTTCGAGCACGCCCTCCAGCTGGAGGAGGGTGATCTTCCTGTCCAGTCCTCCGGTGTAGCCGCCGAGCGCACCACCGGAGCGAAGGACCCGGTGGCACGGGACCACGATGGGCACATGGTTCGAGCCCAGAGCGTTGCCGGCAGCCCGCATACCCCTGGGGCTTCCGGCTTGCGTGGCGATCTCTCGATACGTGCTGACGCTGCCGAACGGGATCTGGACAGTCCGCTCGAGGACCTTGCGGCGGAATCCGTAGACGGGACTCAGGTCCACTCGGACCGTGAACCGCTTCCGTTTCCCGTCGAAGTACTCAGCGAGCTCGCGGCGGACGTCGTCTGTTGCCTCCGGCGCTTCCAGAATCCGCGGCGAGACTTCCTCAGCCAGCTCCTGCAGGCTTTCGTCGGGGTGCCGGTCCGGGTAATCGAGCCGGACCAATCCCCTCGGTGTGACGGCCACCATCAGCCGGCCGAAGGGCGAGTCGGCGAAGCCGTACGCCACGTCCAGCAAGCCCGCTCGGGCGGCCGCAGCGGACAGGCTCGACGCGGCCTGCCGGGACCGAGTCTCCACCGTCTCCAGCCTCGGCATGCGCAGGCCGGCCCTCAGCTCATCACCCGCCGTCCGGAGCGAGCCCGGTCCCGTGCCGTGCTGCTGCCTCTCCCCAGTCTTCGACTTCTCAACGCCTTTCATCGCTCGTCCTCGCCTCCCTGAGCTTCTTGAGAGCCTGATACACGTTCGCCCTGGCGGAATCCACGGAGCATCCCATTGCGGCGGCGAGCTCGGCATACGGGCGGTCCAACAGCACCCTGTGGACCAGGGCCACCCGTTGCATCGGCGGCAGGGCCAGGATGTCGTTCCACAGAGGCTCGTCGATCCAGTTCCCGAAGACCTCGGACTCCACCTCGAGCGGGGGCCCTCCCGCCGCGGCCAGCAGCCCGGTCATGTCGCCGACCGATTCCGCCCTCTTGCTGCGAGCTCGCGCCGCGTCGATCGCCTTCCGGGTCGCTATGGCCAGGATCCAGCCCCGCAGGTTGTCCCCGTTCCGCAACTTGGGGTAGGCGCGGAGTGCAGACAGGAAGGTCTCCTGGAAGCAGTCGTCGGCCTCGTCCGGACCGACCGCCCCCCACAGGAAGCGATAGACCATCCTTCGGTGCTCCTCGAGGAACGCCTGGAACGGGGGGATCGGAGCCGGTGGGTTTTCCAGTTCGGTTCGGTGGCCCGGGGCGCGGCGCTTGCCTCGCCCGCCGGGCGGAGCCGGCACGTGCGGCGGGACTCTGCTCACCCGCCCCGCGCCGGTCGCCTCGTCGGCTCCTCGTCTGGTCACGGCCATCGACCAAGAGAACGGGACTCAGCCCGCGGATGTGAAAAGCGGGAGACGGTCACACCGGAGGCCAGGGGTAAGCTCGGCCGCGACCCGGCCTGGGGAATCGCCCCGCTCGGGCAAGAGCTTCAGCCCGCCGAGCCGTGGCGTCGATCTCCCGCCCGGAGAGCAGACCGAGGAGGGATTCCCGAAGCTCGCCGGCTCTCAGCTCCGCCGCGACCCGTCGCACTGCCTCGACCTGCCTCGCGGGAACCGTCTGACCGGCGAACTCCCAGATGACGGTTCGAAGCTTTGGTTCCGTGCTGAAGCACACGCCGTGATCGACCATCCAGATGGTCCCGTCCTCCGCGCGCAGGCAGTGGCCGCTCTTCCGGTCGGCGTTGTTCACCAGGACGTCGAACGCAGCCACCGGCATGAAGGCTTCGAGACAGACCTCCCTCAGCGTGAAGAAGTGCTGCCGGGGATCCGCTTGGACGAAGAGCTGCAGGGAACCCGGACCCATGGGCCCGTCCCTAAGGACCGTCGGTGGGATGTCGGGCCACCCCAGGGCCCGCGAGAGCAGATACGCGGCCACCTCCCGGTTGCACAGCGTTCCCTCGGGAAAGTCCCATAAGGGAGTCTCGCCCTGCCGGGGCTTGTAGACGGCAAGGACCGTTCGATCCCCGTCCCCGACCTCGGCCAGGAAGGTGTAGTTGGAGGCGCGGGGCATCAACCCGAGTGGCCGAATCTCGCCGTCGGACAGAATCTCGATGGTACCGGGGTTGCTCGGGGCCATCGATCCCCTACTCCGAACCGGTCTCCCGGTGTCCGTTCAGCGCGGGACACTGGTGGCCTTCGGGGTCGATGGGATTCCTGCACAGCTGGCACAGGGGCCGCCCGGCCGCGCACACCATGGCTCCGTGGCGGGCCAGGGACAACATCTGCTCGCGGGTGGCCCAGAATCGGATCCGAGCGGGTTCCCTCTCCGCCTCGGCCTCCAGCTCTTCGAGTTCCCCAGCCGGGCCGAGACCGTCCGCGACCGCGCCGAAGTCGTCTTCCTTGTCGCCCGATTCATCGTCATCCTCGTCCATCTCGCCGTTTCCCTCGAGCTCGCCGAGTCCGGCGATGGCGATATCGGGGCCGAGAGCGGCGGCCGACCCCTCGTCCTCGATGTCTTCCGCAGGTCCTTCCTCGGCTCCACCCTCCTCGTCGAGTAGCTGCTCGGCCTCGAGCATCACGAGGTCGCGCTCCTCGTGGTATCCGATCGAGAGCCTGCCTGCCCGCCACTCCGCCAGCAGGGGTTCATCGAGGGCCATCTCCTCTTCCGAAGGCCCCTGGCCAGTCTCCTTGCCCACCCGCGCCAGGATCTCGACCACCGAGGCGGCGAGGAGCTGGACCTGTTGCTTCTCCACGAGCAGGGTCACGAGCTGGTCGCCCTTCCGGCCCTGCAGGTAGAACACACGCTGTCCCGGTGGCCCGACCGCACCGGCAGTGATGCGTTCGACCGGGTCGAGCTCGATGAGCATGCCTCTATCCTAGGGACAGTTGAAGGAGTGTCGCGAGCTTCAGCGAGTCTCATTGGCGTCCCTGGCCTGCGGAAACGCCGAGAGCGTGTCTCAGTAGAAGCCCCGAAATGCGGCGTTTCTCTCGTCTTTGGTAGGTGATTGTTAGGAGGCTGAAGATGGCCGAAAGCCCGGAATGGGCCTAATCCTTCGTGCCGCTCAGTCGGGAGAGCAACTCAGCCGTCGTGATGAGTTCGATATCGGCTCCTTCTGACTCCTGAACTCTTGCTGCCTCGTCCCTCGCGTCTTTCGTGAATCCGAAGGCGATCAACAGACCACGTGCGGCGCCGTACCGCTCCACGGCCGTCTCAAAGCTATCGACCACGTGCCGTGGGACGTTGTCTCGCCGTTTCACCTGGATCGGGTACTCACCCTGCACAGTAAAGCCATCAATGCCGAGGTTCTGCCAGACGGTAATGGCGGGCCTGCCCCAAACCTGCTCTACCGTCACCGGCCGGTCACACAGCTCGGCCGCGGGCATCGGCAGGAACGGCGCCAGCCCCCACGGGACTTCTTCGCGTACCCGCCCAGATC
>JBKPAF010000002.1:0-23991 GCA_046726275.1 Actinomycetota bacterium | reverse complement strand
GTACTCCCATGCCCTCCGAACACGCTGCAACGACATCCCCCCGTCGAGCAGAGACTTCACCACTTTCAGCGCGACGAGGTCACGGAACGAGTACAGACGCGGAACCCCCGGGCGTCCACCGGTCTGCTGAACCGACGGCCGAACCAACCCGACCTGATCCCAGTAACGAAGTTGCCGGGCCGTGCAACCTGTGAAACGCGAAGCCTGATGGGCGGTGAATCCCTCCAAGTCGCTCCCTCTCAACGATGAACCCGGCCCGGGACCGGCCGGCCCTCGGGGAAGGGCCAACGCCGGAGGGGAAGGCAGAGGCAGTTGTAGAACAGTCTGACCTGACGATGCAAGGCCATCGAATGACCAGCGACAACGATGGGGGAACGACGACGAAGTGTCTCTCAGCCGGCGCCGCGCGGACGCCGAAGCCGTTCGGCGAGCCGAGCCAGCGCCGCTGTGATCGAGAGGTGTCCTCCTCGCTCTCCATAGGAACGGAGCTGATCGCGCCCCATTCGCTTCAGGTACTGATAGACGAGGAGTCCCGACCCCAGCATCACCACGAACCCTGCCAGGGCGAACCACATGTTGACGACGAACAGAAGGAGCAGGACGAATCCGGCGACGAACGCGACGAGCCCCCAACGGATCCTCCTGAGGGCATGCGTGGCGACGGTCGCCTTGGTGACGGATTCGACCAGGCGAGGGTCTTCCTCGGCGAGCCTCCGTTCGATCTCTTCGAGGATCCGCTGCTCGCGTTCGTCCAGTGGCATGAGGACCTTTCCTCGAGGAGTCCCGACGGTAATTATAGGAACGGTGTCGACACTGCACTATTCCCCATTGAAACCTCGGTTCAGTCCCGACCCGACCGGACTCAGGCGTCCGCTCGTTGCCCAGCCTCGATTCCTCAGGAGCGCCGGTGGGGGCGATGCAGGAGGGAGGCAGGGATGGCCGCGTCGCTTCCGAAGCGCCCCCGAACCCGGTCCATGGCCCGCTCGGCATCCCGCCACTGCCCCTCTCTGACCAGGGCCAATTGCTCCGACCCGGCAGGCGCCAACCCTGTTGCCGCCACCCCGATCAGGCGAAACCTTCGCCGGCCGGCCGGAAGCCTGAGGAACAGGCCCCGAGCCACGGAGAAGATCTCTGCGGCGACGTCCGTGGCGTCGGGAAGCGTCCGGGACCGGGTCAGGGTCGAGAAGCTGGGCAGACGGAGCTTGAGGGTGACCGTCCGGGCCCGATACCCGTCCGACCGGAGCCGCGAGGCCACCCGATGGGAAAGGCTGAGGATTTCCCGGACGATGTCGGCCTCGAGGTCCAGGTCTCGGGCATACGTCTCCTCGTGGCTGACCGACTTGGGCGCCTCGAACGGGACCACATGTCGATCGTCGTGTCCGCCGGCGAGGTCCAGGAGTCCTCTAGCCTGACCCTCACCGAAGACCCGCTCCAGGATCGCGACCGGAGTACCGGCGAGCTCCCCGGCTGTCCGGAGCCCCAGGCGAGCGAGGGTCTGCGCGGTCTTGTCTCCGATCCCCCACAGGGCATCGACGGGAAGCGGATGGAGGAAGGCCTGGACCTCCCCCGCGGGGACGACCAGCATGCCATCGGGTTTCGCCCGGGTGGCCGCGAGCTTGGCCACGAGCTTGGTGGGGCCCACGCCAACCGAAGCGGTCAGAGCAAGCTCGCCGGCGATCGCCTTCCTGATGCGAGCCCCGATCTCTGTGGGCGAGCCGAAGAGGAGGGTGCTTCCGCTGACGTCGACGAAGGCTTCGTCGAGCGAGAGCGGTTCCACGGCCGGGCTCACGGACAGGAGGATCTCCCGGAAACGATTCGAGTAGGCCTTGTACGAATCGAAGTCCGGGGGGACGAAGACGACGTCCGGGCACAGGCGCTTCGCCCGGACACTCGGCATGGCGGAATGGAGGCCGCGGGACCTGGCCTCGTAGGAAGCGGACATGACCACTCCCCGCGGCGCGGCGCTTCCCACCACGACGGGCTTGCCAGCGAGCGAGGGATCCTTCAGGACCTCGACCGATGCGTAGAACGCGTCCAGGTCGACGTGAAGGATCGATTCGGACGGCCTGGACAGGGGTCGACTCATGAGAGACACCCTACCGGCCTGCGGAGCCCCCGCTGGCGTGCCAGACCTTCCGGATCGGGGGGCTACCGCTCGGCTTCGCCTCGCTTCTCGAGCCCCATGAACCCCCCGTCGGCGCGACGGCGATCCCGTGCAGGAGGGGCGGTACGGTGGCCGCGATGCCCAGGCGGTCCCCTCCTCCATCTTTGGTGCGGCTCCCGGGTTCAGAGGAGCCGGAGGGGGTGTTCGCGAAGACCTCTGCCAGCTTGCCCTCCCGCCGAGCCCTGGCCAGCAGGGCCAGGTCCCAGACCCGTTCGGCGACGACGCTCGCTCCCCTCACCCCCGTCCGCCTGAGGCGTCCCCACACCGCCAGCACGAACCCATGGAACACGGTCTTCGCGCACCACGGCTGGACCCGCTCGAACACCGTGACGTCGGCCAGCCCGGTCCCGTCGTCCAGGGTGAGGAAGATGATCCGCTGTCCGCTCCGAACCGCCGGAGTCTGCGAGGCGACCTTGACTCCGGCCACCATCAGCCACCGGTCGCCCTTGAGGTCACCGAGGTCCCGGGCAGGCGTGACGCCAAGGTCCTCGAGCAGCGGTCGGTAGAACTCGAGGAGGTGCCGGGTGGCATCCACTCCCATCACTTCGAGCTCCGACCGTACCTGCTCGGCGCTGGTGTATTCCCTCAGCCCGGGCGGCGGCCCGCCTTCCCGAAGGGGTAGGACCATCTGCTCGCCCTCCCGGGGAGCGTCGGCCACCATCGCCACGTACAGACGGTCCCGCCGGGACCCGAGGGCCCCCGGCAGGCGATCGAACGCGCCGGCGTGGGCCATCGCTTCCGCCACAGGCCGGGTCAGGGAGGTTCGGCGGAGGACGTCGCCGACGTCCGTGAACGCCCGGCTGGCCCGGGCCTCCAGGATCGAACGCATCTCGGCTTCCGAGATCCCCATCACGCTTTTCAACGCGAGCCGAATCCCGTATCGCTGGTTGCGTTCGGCCTCGATGGCGATTGGGCCCTCGAGTCGCCAGCGAGGGCGGCGCGCAGCCGGCGGGGGCCCCCCGCGATCGAGCGCGAAGCGCGAGCGAGTGGGGGTGGCGGCGAGATCAGCCGCCCCGTCGTCCTCGTGCACCTCCTCGAGCCGTACCTCATCGACTACTTCAACGGTGTATTCCGGTTCGGAGAGATTGATGTCGAGAGGGAGGATCTCGATGCCGTGCTGCCGCGCGTCCTCCAGGATCAGTCGCCTCGGGTACATCCCCGGCTCGTGGGTCAGCACCCCGGCCAGGAAGTGCGCGGGGTAATGAGCCTTCAACCACGCCGACTGGTACGTGGGCACGGCGAAGGCGGCGGCGTGCGCCTTGCAGAACCCGAACGAGGCGAACTGCAGGACCTTGTCCCAGATGCTCTTGGCCAGTCCCCGGGGGACGCCCCGGGCCACGGCTCTATTGAGGAAGTCGGGTTCGATCCGTTCTACCTCGAGGTCGTCGGCGAGGTGCCGGCGGATGCGGTCGCATTCGGACAGGTCGTACCCCGCCACCGCGGCGAGGACCTTCATCACCTGCTCGTGATACACGACCACTCCATAGCTCTCGGCGAGCGCGGGCTCGAGGGACGGGTGCGGATACCCGACCGGCTCAACCCCGTGACGCCGGTTGAGGAAGGGCGTGATCATGTCGGACTTCACCGGGCCGGGGCGGAACAACGAGATGTCCACGATGAGGTCCGACCACTCGGTGGGTTGGAACTTCTGGAGCAGCTCCCGCTGACCCGGGCTCTCGATCTGGAAGCACCCCAGGGTATCCGAGGATCTGATCAGCTCGAACGTCCGGTGATCTCGTTGCGGGACCTCGTCGAGGTCGACCTTCTCCCCTTCCGTCCGGGCGATCTCGTCCAGGCAGTGCCGCATGGCCGAGAGCATCCGCACCCCCAGGACGTCGAGCTTCAACAGCCCCAGCAGCTCGACGTCGTCCTTGTCGGCCTGGACCATGCGGTAGCCCTCGAACGAACGCTCCAGCGGCACACGGTTGGGCAGGTCGTGACCGGAGAGCACCACCCCCGACGGATGCAGGGCGACGTGGCGGGGAAATCCGTTCAGCCGCTCCACCACGCGGAACAGCATCTCGAGCTGCCCGGCATTCAGATTCAGACCTTCGAGCTCGGGGAGGTGCTCCATGGCCGCGCGGACGTGGTGGGCTCCGATGTGTGGGAAGGCCTTCGCCGCGAGGTCCACCTCACCGTCGGGCAGGCCAAGCGCCTTTCCCACCTCCCGGATGGCTCCTCGCGCCCGGAACGTGTCCACCATGTTCACGCAGGCGCACCGGTCGTCCCCGTAGCGGGCCAGGATGGCGTCGTACACCTCCTTCCGACGGGCCGATTCGACGTCGATGTCGACGTCCGGCAGCTCGGCCCTGAGCGGATTGATGAACCGCTCGAATAGCAGGCCGTGGCGGATCGGGTCGACCTCCGAGATGCGGGTGAGGTGGCAGACCAGCGATCCGGTGGCCGATCCGCGACAGGCCACCCGGATGCCCATGGCCCGGATGTCGTCCACGATGTCCGCCACAGTGAGGAAGTAGGCGGCGTACCCCATGGTCTGGATCATCGCCAGCTCGTGATCAAGGCGGTCACGGACCTCACGGGTCGGCTTCATCCCGCGATCCTCAATGCCTTGCCAGCACCGTTCGGCCAGGACGGAGCCGGCGCTACGGTCCCTCGGGGTCGGAAAGTCGGGGAAGTGTCTCTCCCCCACCCGCAGATCGAACTCGCACCGCTCGGCGATCTCGGCCGTTCGCTCGCACAGGTCCGGTCTTTCCGTGAACAGCGCCCGCATTTCCTCTGCCGGCTTCAGGTATCCCTCCGAGTTCCGGCGCGAGACGTGATGCTCGGCGAGCGGGACGATCTCCCTCATGCATTCCAGGACATCGGCGATGAAGGCATCCTCGGGCACGAGGTACCGCACTCCATTGGTCGCCACCGCCGGGATGCCGGAATCGTCAGACAGCTTGACCAATTGACGAACCTGACCGGAGCTGTCTGCCGCGACGTGGTTCCGTACGTCCACGAACAGGCTGGTTTCGGAGTCCCCTCGGCAGGAGGAGCCGAACGCGTCGAGATACGGAAGCAGGGCGACGCGAGCGGCGTCGGGACGGCCTTCGATAGCCAGCCGACCGGGATCGGACTCCGGCCCAAGGAGACAGATCAGCCCGACCGGGCGCTCGCAGACCTGCCCCGTGGTGAGCGCGGGGTCTCCTCGCTCTCCCGACATCTGGGCGGTGCTGATCAGCCGGCACAGGTTGCCGTAGCCGGCGGCATCCTTGGCCAGCATCGTCACCAGGCGGTCGCCGGTCAGGGTCCGCACCGTCAGGTTGGCTCCGAAGATCGGGCGGACCCCGTAGTGGCGGCAGGCGGCGGCGAACCGGGGAGCTCCATACAGTCCGTCCCGGTCCGTCAGCGCCACCGCTGGCATGCCGAGCTCGGCCGTCCGCAGGGCCAGATCCTCCGGAGAGAAGGCCCCGTCCTTGATCGAGAAATACGAGCGGACGGAGAGGTGGACGAACGAGGGGGACGGCGCCATCGTGCCGGTGCCTCACCGCCTACCCTGACGGTCGATGGATCGGTGGGATCGAGGAAGCGAGATCGTCCTGCGCGAGATGTGGCTGGGACGGGTGTGGACGGCGATGCCGGCGATCGTGGTCGAGGACGACGCGAGCCAGCGGCAGTTCTTCATCCCCGCCGGGACCATCATCAAGTACGCCGTGGACGAGGGAGGGCGGGAGCTTCGTCTCTACCGCGATCGATGGACCCTGGCCGATCACGCCACGAGGCGGCACGTCCTCGCGTTCTCGTGGCCGGGCTCCGGCCACGCGGTCCTGGCGATCTGGGATCCCGGGTGGCGGTTCACCGGGTGGTACATCAACCTCGAGGCCAATCTGGGAAGGAGCGAACGCTTCTACGATTACGTCGACCATTGCCTTGACGTCCTGATCCCGCCGGATCGCTCGAGGTGGACGTGGAAGGATGAGGATGAACTCGAGGAAGCCGTCCGCCTCGGGATCTACACGGAACAGCAGGCGTCGGCGTTTCGGCACGAAGGGGAACGAGCGGCTCGCCCCGTGCAGCGCGGCGAGCCGCCCTTTGACCATGACTGGACCGGGTGGCGGCCCGACCCCTGCTGGCCGGTCCCTGCCCTCTCGCAAGGGTGGGAGCGCGTCGAGACGTAGCGCCGCCCTCAGTCCCACAGCCGCTCCAGGTGCCACCGCCCCACCAGCCGGTCCTCGTACAGGTCCACCACCGCACCCCCCTTCGCCTCAACCCGCCAGTACTCTCGATCCCGTCCGTCCTCCCACCACCGACCTTCGATCCGCCACCGGCCGATGACGTCCCGGACCTCGTAGCGCCGCCCTCGCCACAGGAAGACGGCGGGCATCCCGGCGTCTCGTTCCACTGCCACTGGCTCGTCGTAGCGCTTGGTCATGAGGAGACTTCTTGGCTCGAACATATGTTCGAGTGAAAAAGGTAACGTACGCCTACGACACAGAAGCTGTCAAGCCGGGGTCGGCCGGCGGAGCGACCCTGGGCCGAGGCGAGTCAGCGGGTGCTCCCCGAGATACAGGGTGCAGCGACGATCGTGCAACTACCCGGACCGTGCTCGGGCAGCACGTAGAATAGGCCGGTTTCCCAAGGGCAACGTTCGGATCACAGGCAATCCCAAGGAGCAACCAGAGATGCGGATCCTGATCCTCGGCGGCGACGGGTATCTCGGATGGGCCACTGCCATGTACTTCTCGGCCCGGGGCCACGATGTCCTCACCCTGGACAACTACCTCCGCCGGAGGGCGCACCAAGAGGCCGGCACGGACTCCCTCACCCCCATCGGCGCCAACCTCCCCGCGAGGGCCGAGACCTGGCGGCAGGTCACCGGCTATCGCATCGGCGTGACGGAAGGGGACCTCACCGACTGGCCCGTCGTCGAGCAGCTCTTCGTCGAGTTCGAACCAGAAGCGATCATTCACTACGGCGAGATGCCGTCCGCGCCGTATTCGTTCATCTCACGGGAGCACGCCGTCTTCACCCAGTACAACAACGTGATCGGGACGCTCAACGTCCTGTGGGCCATGCGGGACTTCACCCCCGATGCCCACATGGTGAAGCTGGGCACCATGGGCGAGTACGGAACTCCCAACATCGACATCGAGGAAGGGTTTATCCAGATCCGGCACAACGGACGGGAGGATCGACTCCCCTTCCCCAAGCTCCCGGGGTCCTGGTATCACGCCTCCAAGGTCCACGACTCCACCAACATCCAGCTCGCCTGCCGCATCTGGGGACTCCGAGCCACCGATCTGAACCAGGGGGTGGTGTACGGCATCGAGACGGAGGAGTCGAAGCTCGACCCCCGCCTGGCCACACGATTCGACTACGACGAGGTGTTCGGCACGGCCCTCAATCGATTCTGCCTGCAGGCGGTGATCGGCCATCCCCTGACGGCCTACGGAAAGGGGGGCCAGACGCGCGGGTACCTGAACATCGTCGACACGATGCAATGCGTCGAGCTGGCGACGATGAACCCGGCGAACTCCGGGGAGTACCGCGTGTTCAATCAATTCACCGAGCAGTTCGCCGTCAACGAGCTGGCAGACCTGGTCCAGCGAGCCGGGGAGGAATACGGGCTGGAGGTCAGGGTCGATCATCTCGACAATCCCAGAGTCGAAGCTGAGGAGCACTACTACAACGCGAAGCACTCGGCCCTCCTCGATCTCGGGTTGAAGCCGCATTACCTGTCCGAGACCCTGGTGGAATCGATGTTCGCGAGGATCGAAGAGCACCGGGATCGGGTGATCACCAAGGCCATCATGCCCAAGACACTCTGGCGGCCGAAGGCTCGCGTCCCCCAGCCCGTCGGCGAGTGATCGCGGCCAGCGCGTTCATCCCGATCAGGGTCGTCGGCGGCCTGTTCGCTGTCGTGCTGTTGGTGGCGGCGATCCGCCGGTATCGCCGCCGCGACATCTCCCGTCTCAATCTCATCATCACCGGCGCGGTCAGTGTGGTGATCCTGGCTCTCGCCGTCATTCCCCCGTTGTTCCAGCCGTTGTTCGACGCGTTCAACTTCCAGAAAGGCAACCAGCGCCAGCTCGTTGCCGCGCTCGTGTTCGCGGTGTTCATCCTGTTCGCGCTGGTCCTTCGGACCTCATCCAACACGGACGCGAACACAGCCACGATCCGGCTGCTGATCGAGTCCCTCACCGTCCAGGCCTTCGACGCCACCCAGGCCGATGCGCTTCCGCCCGGCGACCGCCTGGTCGTGGTGATCCCGGCCCACGACGAGTCCGAGAACATCGGCTCGGTGCTGGCCTCGATGCCCCGGATGGTCGAAGGACTGCCCGTGGCCACGCTGGTCATGGACGACGCCTCGGAGGACAGCACCTCCGACGTTGCCCGCAAGGAAGGCGCGATAGTCGCTCGGCTGCCCATCCGGCGCGGCCAGGGAATGGCTCTGCGCGTCGGCTACGAGATCGCTCTCAAGCTGGGAGGGTCGGTCATCGCATCCCTCGACGCCGACGGGCAGCACGACCCGGACGAGCTGGCCCAGGTTATCCGTCCCATCCTGGGCGGACAGGCGGACATGGTCGTCGGCTCGCGGCGGCTCGGCGAGTTCGAGAGGGAGAGCCACCTGCGGCACGCCGGGATGTACCTGCTGTCCGGCGTGGTCTCGCTCCTGCACGGGGAGCGCATCACCGACGTCTCGAGCGGCTTTCGGGCGACCAGCGCCGAGTTCATGCGGAGGCTGACGCTGGAGCAGGATCAGTACAGCTCGGAGGTCCTGGTGGAAGCCCTCCGACACCATGCCCGGGTGAAGGAGGTCCCGATCACCGTCCGGGCCCGGCTGAGCGGCGAGTCCAAGAAGCCGGGCTCTCTCAAATACGGGTTCCGGTTCACCAAGGTCATCATCCAGACCTGGCTCCGCTGAGGCTCGGAGACCGATCCCCCGCCGGGCGGCGAGCGGCGCCGGCCCGCCACGCCAACAAGGTCGCGACGATGAGCGCGAGGACGGCCACTGCCGTCCCGAGCAGCCCGTAGCCGATCCAAGGGTCGTCGTACCGGAGTCCGATCAGATGGCTCCCGGCCTGAACGGGGACGCCCATGAGGAAGTGATCCGCTGGCATGATTCGAGCAGGCTGGCCGTCGACGGTGGCGTGCCAGTTCCGCGCGTACGGAATCTTCACCAGGACCACAGCCGGAGCCGATGGATCGACCGCAAAGACGTGCGACTGGGGGTTCGGATCCCGGAAGAGCGGAGGGCCGACACACGCTGTGCCCTCAGCAGACCCACCCGAGTCCAGGCCCGGATCGTCTTCGAGCACGACCGTACTCACCGGATCGAAGCCGGGTTCGGTCACGGCGTGGAGGCTCGCCTCAGGCCCCTCGACCACTCGCCACTGCGTGAGAACCCAGCAACGAGGCGACGCTTCGGGCGACCGATAGACGGCCCATCGCCCGTCCCGAGCCACGGGAGACCAACCTTCAGGTGCCTGGCCCTCGGGGCCCACGATGCTGTAGACGTGCAACAGGTTCAGCGTCGCATCGTCGGGTGGCCGGCGGTAGACCGACGTGTTGTATGCCAGTGACCCCCCGCTCGTGGCCCGCACGTAGGCCCAGTACCGCTCCAGTTGCACCGGGTTGTAACCCTGCGCGTCCTCCAGCCCGAACAGCATCGCCCTCTGATTCGCCATCAAGCTCCAATAGGGAGGCGCTTGGAGCGTCAGGTACCCACGCGGCGTCGCCTCGTCGGGGTCCAGGCTCATGTACCGTCCCGTTGGGTCGCGCAACGTACGGGTGATCGGCGTAGCGACCAGGTAGTCGCCGACGTCGATGTCCGGATGGGCAAGGGGGACGAACCAGTTCGTGGTCTGCGTGCCGAACAGGTCGTCGGCATAGGCACGGTCGGCGCCGAGGGCACCCGAGGTCTGGCCGAGAAGGCCACCGGCCACCAGTTCGATCGCCAGCAGCGCCGGCACCAGGGCGGCCAGCCTCGGACGTCGGGTGAGGCTCACCAACACGACGGCGGCGGCAAACGCCCCCAGCGCCGGGATGAGCAGACGCAGCCAGCCAGCACCGAAGGCAGCCGGCAGGACCAGGAACGCCAGGATTCCCGGAGCGCACATGACCGCCCGGTCGCGTCCCGCACTCGCCTCGATCCATGCGTCCAGCCCGATGGCGACGAGAATCGGGAGGGCGTAGAACAGCCCCAGGCTGAACCGCCCCGGGAAGTGGGCGTAGAACTGCAGGATCGGGACGCCTTCGAGGGCCCGGGCCAGCGGGGACGCGACCCCCTCGGCCCCGAGCACGTACGAGATGGCCCCGAAACACCCGAAGGCCACGGCGAGCGGGCGATGGCGTCGGGACCAGAACGCGGCGGGCGCAAGGACCAGCGCCGCTGCCCCCAGGTACCCCCCGGTGGACGTGGCGAGCTTGAGCGGCCACAGCGCGTCGAGTGGCGGTCCCAGCTGCGCCGGCCCGGACAGGACGCGTCCATAGCTGGTCTCGTGCGCATAGGCCAGCCGGGGAAGGAGGAACGCCAGATTGACCCCGACGAACGCCACCGCCAAAAGGGCGGCGATGCCGAGTGACTCCCTCGCCCCTCGGACCCCGGCTCTGGACTGTGACCACGCCTTCGCCACAAGGAAGAACACGACAGCCGCCGTCCCCAGGAGCAGGCCATGCGATGAGTAGGCCGCGGCGAGCTGACCCCACGCGACGGCTGCGATCAGTACCCACCCCAGCCGGCGTGGCCACGTGGAGGCGTTCAGGGTGGCGGAGGAGGCCCACAGGAGCACGGCGGTCCACGCGAACGCGGAGGGGAACGGCAGGAACAGCGTCAAGCGGGAAGCCGCGAGCGCCAGGGCAAGGGCCAGCCCCCCCGTCGTCGCGGCCGGACGGGAGAGGCGTTCATTCCGAAGGAAGCCGTACAGGCCCAAGCCACCGAGGACCGGCTGCACCACGATCATGAGCCGGATGGCGACCCCGCACGGCAAGGGCGTGAACAGGAGCATCGCTGGCGCATACATCCAGCCCGACTGGGGGTCCGCCGCAAACGGGAGGCCTCCCATGACGTGGGGATTCCAGGCGGGTAGGTGGGCGGCGGCCAGGCTCTTGCCCAGGAAGCAGTACGTCGGGAGCCAGAACCCGAGGATGTCGGGATGCTGCGAAGAGACCTTCGGCTGGAACACGAATCCGTGGAGGACGATCACGACGGCGGCCACGATGAGCAGGGGGCCCGCGGCACCCTTGACGAGGTGCCTCCGCGGATTCTCGGGCTCGGATGGCCGTGTACCCTTAGCGCCCGTGAAGGTCACCGTCATCGTCCCGGTGTTATATCGCGAACCTCAGCTCGCCAAGACGCTCGGTCGGCTCGATGAACAGCGCGGCAAGATCGACCTCGAGATCCTCGTGGTCGTGGACGTCCCCGATGCGAGCAGGGACCAGGAGGCCCGGGAGGCGAACGATCCGGTGGCCCTGAACGCCGGCGCCCGGGTCCTGTATCGAGTCGGCCAGCGAGGCTTCGGCTCCGCCCTCCGGTACGCGTTCGATCAGGGGACCGGCGACGCGTTCGTCCCCTTCATGGGGGACGAGTCCGACCGGGCAGAAGACATCCCCGTGATGGTGCGTGAGTTGGATCGCGGCTATGACGTCGTCGCCGGCTCCCGGTACATGCGCGGAGGTGGGACGGTCGGCATCACCACCAAGCAGCGGATCTCCCGGCTGTATTCCGTGCTGGTCCGGCTCGCCGGGGGCCCTCACATCCACGACGTCTCGAACGCGTTCAAGGCGTATCGTCGGCAGGTCGTGGAGCGCGTGAGTACCGAGGCTTCCTCGTTCGACATCTCCGTGGAGCTCACGGTCAAAGCCGCGCTGGCGGGGTTCCGGATCGGAGAGATTCCGACGGTCTGGACGAACCGTGAGCTCGGTTCATCGAACTTCAAGGTCTCGAGAGAGGTCGGGAACTATTGGCGATGGCTCCTCATGGCGACTCGGGGCCGGTTCCGGCTCCGGTCGCGCCGCCCGCCCGTCCCCGCCTCGGGGGGCCGGCCGTGACGTTGGTCGAGCGGATCGCCCAGGGCCAGGCGTCGGTGGCCATCATCGGGATGGGCCGGGTCGGGCTGCCCCTCGGCATCGCCTTCGCCCGGGCAGGACTCCGGGTGTTCGGGGTCGACGCCGACCCCACGCGCTGCCGGGAGATCGAGCTCGGGAAGATGCCCTTCCACGAGCCCGGCAGCGAGCAGACGTTGCTCGAGGTGGTCAACGCGGGAACGCTGACCGTCCATCAGGATCCGGGTGAAGCCGTACCCCAGGCCGACGTCATCATCTTGTGCGTGGCCACGCCTCTGGCCGCAGACCTCCGGGCGGATTACGGCCAACTCAGGGCGGCTTTGGACGGCCTGGCACCGCACCTGCGCCCGGGGCAGCTTCTGATCCTGCGCTCGACCGTATCGCCGGGCACCTTGCTCAAGGTGGTGCTCCCCCACCTCCGGGAGCACGTCCCCGACGTCGCCGAACGACTGCTGCTCGCGGCGTGCCCCGAGCGGATCGCCGAGGGGAAGGCGCTGCAGGAACTGACCGAGCTCCCCGAGATCGTCGGAGGAAAGGACGCGGAGAGCACCCAGGCGACGGCGGCCCTGTTCCGGGTGCTGAATCCGAACAAGAAGCTGCACCTCACCGACCCGACCAGCGCCGAGCTGGCGAAGTTGTTCACCAACGTCTATCGCTACGTGAACTTCGCACTGGCCAACGAGTTCGCCATCCTCGCCGAGTACTACCGCGTCGACGCGCACGGGATCGTCGGAATGGTGAATGAGGACTATCCGAGAGCCAACATCCCCCGGCCCGGGCCAGCAGGTGGCCCCTGTCTTTCGAAGGACGGCTACTTCCTGGTGGAAGAGCTCACGCTTCCGGACTTCGTCCTGCTCGCTTGGAAGCTCAACGACACGATGCCCGCCCACGTCGTCAGACGCCTGGCCCGGAGGCTCGCTCGGTATGGGGTGGAGCTGGCGGGAACCCCGGTCGCCGTGCTCGGCCAGACGTTCAAGCGCGACAGCGACGATATCCGTCAGTCCCCGGCGATGCGAGCGACGGAGATCCTCCGTCGGGAGGGCGCCGATGTCCGGACCCACGATCCCTTCATTCCGGGGCCGGCGATGCACGAGGTCCTCACCGGTGCGAAGGCCTTCATCCTGGCCACGAACCACTCGGCCTACGACTCCCTCTCGCCCGAGGATCTCACGGCGAGCATGGAGGAACCCCGCGTCGGCCTGGACTGCTGGGGAGTGCTCGACCGGCCCACCTTCGTCGGTTCCGGGATCGACCTGGCCACGCTTGGCGTCGGCGAGGAACTGTGAAGCTCGTCACTGGTGGGGCCGGGTTCATCGGGTCGGCCGTGGCCCGCAACCTCCTCGCCCGGGGTCACCAGGTCCGGATCGTCGACAACCTCTCGAAGGGGCGAGGAGTCAACATCCCAACCGGGGTGGAGTACGTGGAAGGCGACATCGCGGAGCCGTCAGTGGCCCGGGAGGCGTTCGCCGGGGCGGACCTCTGCTTTCACCTGGCGGCGAAGATCGGCGGGATCGGCTACTTCCACCGATACCCGGCGGACATCCTGGACGACAACAATCTGATGCTCTCCACGGTCTTCCGCACCGCCATGGAGATGCGGACCAAGGTCGTGTACGTCTCGTCGTCTATGGTGTTCGAACGCGCAGGTGAGTTCCCGACGCCCGAAGTCGCGATCGACCGCTACCCCCCGCCGTTCTCCGCGTACGGGTTCTCCAAACTGGTGGGCGAATGGTACTGCCGGGCGTTCCACGAGCAGTTCGGCACGCCCTTCGCCATCGCCCGCCCGTTCAACGCGTATGGCCCGGGGGAATATCCAGAGGACGAGCCAGGTCTCGCCCACGTGATCCCCGATCTTGTGAAGAAGATCCGCGATGGGCAACGGCCCATCGCGCTGTTCGGTGACGGCTCGCAGACCAGGAGCTTCACCTACGTGGATGACGTGGCCGACGCCATCGTCACCATCGGCCTGCACCCGGACGCCGAGGGCCAGGACTTCAACATCGGGACCGGCCAGGAGACCTCCATTCGCGACCTGCTCGACATGCTGTGGTCGGCCTGTGGGGAGGAAGGCACACCGCAGGTGCTCCACCGGGAGGCGCTCCCCGTCGATGTGCGGCGCCGGGTCCCCGATGTCGGCAAGCTGCGAGACCGCCTTGGGTGGACGGCCAGGGTGCCGCTCGAAGACGGGCTTCGCAGGACCGTCGAGTGGTATCTGTCGGGATCGGAGAGTCGAGACCGAGGCGGCGACCAAACGAGGGTCAGCGGCTTCTGGAGGCACTGACCGGCTCCGTGGCAGGCATTCTTTCACGGCGCGCGGCCAGCCCCGCCATCGCTACAAGGACAGCCAGCACGAGGGCGGAGGCAAGTAGTCCGTATCCGATCGCTGGGTCGTCGTACGTCAACAGCACCCTGTGCCTGCCGGCCCCCACCGGGACACCCTGGACGAGATAGTCCGTGGGAATGACCTGGGCGGGCCGTCCGTCGACCGTGGCCCGCCAGTTGCGATCCCAGACGTTTCGGATCAGAAGGATGCCCGGCACGGGTGTTTCCAGGTCGACTCGGGCCGCCTGATTTCCAAGCGAGAAATAAGTCGCCGACGCGCCAGACGGTCGGTTGCCTGATTGTGGGAGGCCCGGGTCGTCTTCGACGATCGCCGTCGTTGAGGGGTCGAAGGCCGGATCGGCCACAGCCTCCAGAGCCTCCTCCGGCGTGGCCACGATCCTCCACGAGGACACCACGGTGGCCCGGGGTGGGGTCTGGGGACGGCGATGGAGGATCCACCGCCCGTCGTCGGCAACGGGGAAGAACCCATCGCCTGGGGAGTCGTCGGCCCGGGTGATCACCCAGCCGACGTCGAGCAGGTCGGAGACCGAAGACGGAGGGTGGACGAAGAGCGCGTAGTTGTATCGCATCGGTTGGTGTTGGAGTCGCCGGACATAGAGCCAGTACCGTTGCAGTTGTACGGCCTGATAGCCACCCAGATTCTCCAGCCCGCGGATCATGGACTCGTTGTTCTGGAGAGCTCTGGGGTCCACATAGGGACGTCCGGTCTCGAGCGCCTGCGTGTAATAGCGCGCATCGGGGTTTTTGGCAAGGACCCGGGAGAGGGGGGTATGCGTGAGATACACGGCCGCTGTGGCTCTCGGCCGGTCGAGGTCGGCCAACAGCCTGAGCTCGCTCCTGAAAGGCGCGCGTGAGCTCCCAACCAGGGCGGTGACGAGGATCTCCACGAGCAGCAGGATGGGCACGATCGCCAGGAGAGCCGGTCGGCGGAGGGCCGCTGCCAACATCCCCACGGTCACGGCCCCGGCGACGATCAGGAGCAGGAGGTCGATGGCCGGCGCCCCGAACACGATCGGCAGAACCAGCCAGACGATGATCGCCGGGACGATCATCCAGACTCGCTGCGCTGTCGGCCTCGCTTCCATCCAGGCCTCGAAACCGATGCCCGCCAGAACGCCGAGCGCCAGCAGGACGCCGAACGAGAGCCAGTACGGCTCGTGGAGGTACTGATCGACCAGCGGAAAGGATCCGATCGACGACGGAATGGCCATGGCCACCACCCTCAACCCGAGTGTGTAGCCGAGGGCGCCGTAGACGGCGAAGCCCACTGCCAGGTGGCGGTATCGGCGCGACCAGAACGCCCCGAAAGCAAGGAGCAGAGCCGAGGCCCCCACGTATCGGCCCGGGAACGTCGCTAGGTCGAGCGGCCACTTCGGGCCCGCGACCAGCCCGGGGAAGGATGGACTGGCCACGCCCGTCAGCTGGATGGACAGCTCCCTCAAGCGCCCGTATCCGAGAGACAGGCTCGTCTCGGGCGCGAAGGCCACCCTCGGGAGGAGATAGGCCATATTGATCAGGGGCAGGCCGATCACCAGTAGGCCCCCTACCACCAGAGCCCTCCGGCCGCTCGAGACTCCCGCCCGGATGTTCGAGATGCTCTTGGCCAGCACGAATGCAAGTAGAGCGCCGGTCCCGATCAGCAGCCCCACGGTGAGATGCGACGCAGCCACCTGGCCCCACGCCAGTGCCGTGGCCACCCCCCAGAGAATCCGGCGGGACATCCTGTCAGAGCGGAGATATCTGGAGCATGCAGCCAGAGACACCGCGGTCCAGGCCAGGGCGCCCGGGAATCGGATGGACAGCGGGAGCCGGGATCCCGCGATGACCAGGGCCAGAGCCAACCCGCCAACGGTGGCGGCCGGGCGCGAGATCCCTTCGCTTCGAAGAAACGCATACAGCCCGATCCCGGCGATCATCGGCTGGACGACGACCAGCCCCCGTATCGCGGCCCCTGCCGGAAACGCCGTGAACAGGAGCATCGGCAGCGCCTGCATCCAGCCCGATTGCGGGTCGGCCGCGAAGGGAGTGCCCCCTAACGCGAACGGGTTCCACGCCGGGATGTGCCCATGTCTCAGGCTGGTGCCGAGGAAGTCGTACATAGGGAGCCAGTACCGGACGACGTCCTCCGTGCTGATCCGGCCGGTGAACGCGTACCGCCGAAGAACGAAGAGGACGGCCGCGAGGATGAGGAACGGGCCGGCGGTGGCCACGATCGCACCGACAAGCCGGTCCCTCCTTGAGCGCGGGCCGGCCCGGCCGGGGCTCCCAAGTTCGAGGTCGGCCTTCATGCGGGGCGGATGCTAGCGGATATCCGCTCACGATCAGCTGGACGAATCGACGCCTCGTTCCACTACCCTGCGTCTATCATGCTCTGCTGATCCCGCCATGAATCTCGTCGCCGCGGCATTCCTCTTCTCAAACCTAAGCCTCCCAGCAGCAGCGGAGCTGAAGGTCGGCCGGCTTGGCCGGTAGACGCCGGCCCGCGCTTCGCGTGCTCCTTCCGGCCGCCGGCCTCGCGGTCGTTGCGGTGGCCGGAAGCATCCTTGCCGTCGGCTCGCGACCCGAGCCTCCGCTGACCGCACGGGTCTGCCGTGGAGACCCCGTGATTGCCGGTGGCCTGGCTCATCCCGCTGCCTCCGAGACCGGGGCCAGGCCGGCCCCTCCTCTTCGCCTCCAACTGGAGCCCGACGGCGCGGTGGGGTCGATCCGAGTGGGCAACCGGACACTCCCATCGCTTCCGGGGCGGGGCGGATTCTCCTTGCGGACGGCCGGGAACGGCCCGAACCTGCTCCCGAACGCGTCGTTCGAGGAGGCCGGCCAGGGGGAGGCCCCCGACGGGTGGTCGTTCACGTCGACGGGCAACCCTCCAAGGATCGACGGCACGGTCGCTCACGACGGAACACGGTCCATTCGGGTGTCGAACCGCGTGAAGGAGGACTCCGGGGCGTTCCGGACCGAGGTTCCCATCGAACCGAACACGTCGTACGTGTTCTCCACATGGTTTCGAAGCCGCGACGTCCGGCCGCTCTTCCCCACGGCCATAAGGGAGACGTACCACCCGCACTCACCGCTGAAGGTCGCCGTGGAGCAACTGGCGGGAGACCGGGTCGTGTCGGTGACCAGCGCGTGGGGCTACACGGGAACGAGCGACTGGAACCGTCAGTTCGCCGGTATGCGGACCCGAGGGGACGTCTCGTCTGTGCGCATAGTCGGGTGGATCGAGGGCGGCGCGGGCACGGGGTGGTTCGACGACCTGTACCTGGGGCGGTTGTTCCCCGAAGACCCGGTGGAGGTGCGGGGGACGATCTCGCACGAACGGGGAGGGCGCACCTCCCTCGAGACTGCCCTCCCCAAGGAGGGACTGTCGCTAGCCGCCACGTTCACCCCCGGCCAGGACCACGTCCTGGTGGAAGGAGCAGTGCAGAGCCATGGCACGGCAGACCGGGCCTTCCAGGTCTCGTACAGCCTGCCGGTCGACGCCTCGGGCTGGACCTGGGCGGACTACGCTCGCCGCTCGACCCCGGTTCGGGCTGGCACGAACGCCTATCTCAGCACGACCTCGCTCCAGCAGGTGTCCCGGTATCCGTGGGGCGTCATCCACGACACTGAATCCGCTCTTGCCGTCGGTGTTCCGCTGGCTCAGCCCCGGGTGTTCAGGATCGCCTACGACCCATCGGCGGGTCTCTCCGTCACCTTCGACCTGGCCGTCTCCTCCGATGCAAGGGCGCTGGGCAACAGGGCAACGTTCTCGTTCGTCGTCTTCTCGGCCGACCCGGTGTGGGGCTTCCGATCGGCGACGCAGCGCTACTACGACCTGTTTCCTCGATCCTTCGTCAGGCGGATGAACCCGGCCTGCGAAGGAGCATGGTTCGTCGCCCCGCCACTCGGATCGATCGGCCGGACCTACCTCGACTTCGGCCTGGGGCTCGACATGGTCGCCCTGGGCAAGGCCTCGAGCCAGAGCCATGCCACGTGGGGGAAGCGGTACATCGTCTGGGACGAGCGCCGAAACATCGCCTCAACCGCCTACACGCATCAGTGGGCCTTCTACGACCCCGTGGGAAGGAAGGCTGAGCTCACCTACGAGCAGGCCGTGGCTCGGCTCGCTGAGCAGGCAGGCACCCGCCCCAGAAACGAGGAGCAGGAGCGCCTTCGGAACGAAGCGGCCGCGGCGCTCGCCTCCACCCAGCGCGACTACAACGGACGTCTGTACTACGAACGCTTCGGGAGCCTCTACGCCTACTACGAGAACGTGGATGCCCTGCCCGAAGCGGATCCGGACTGGCCGTCGGCCGTTCTCGAGGAGCAGGTCGACCGGGCCATCGACCTCGGAACGACGGCGAGGGCGCGACTCGACGGCATCCACATGGACTCGACCTCCGGCATGCGCAGATGGGGCGCCGCCGATGACTACGATCGCCGGCACTGGGCCGCAGCTCGGATCCCGCTCACGTTCAGCTACGAGAGCGGGCTCCCAGTGGTTCGGGGGATCTTCCCCATGCACGACCATATCCGCGAGCTGGCCAGCTTCGTCCACGACCGCGGCATGCTGCTCACGGCGAACTTCAACGCGACGGAGACGCAGACCCTGGGGTTCGTGGGCGCGGACCACATCGACTACTTCGGGCTCGAGCAGGGACTGGCCGACCGGGCAAGACCGGGGATGAGCTCGGATCAGTTCGCCATGATCAAGCGAACCCTCGCTTATCAGAGGCCGGTCAGCACCCTCGACCACCTCATCGGCCAGGGGAAGCTCGGGAGCGAGGAGATCGAGCGCCGACTCCAGCAGAACCTCTTCTACGGGATGTTCTCGGGAGCCTTCGACGCAAAGACCGAGGCAGAGGCGACGGACGACCGCGCGACCTGGAGCACTTCGGAGAACGCGAAGCTCTGGGCCCTCTACGCTCCGCTGATCAAGGAGATTGCCGTGGCGGGCTGGCACCCCGTCACCGACGCGTGGTCGTCCAACAGCCGCGTCTGGTTGGAGCGATTCGGGTCGCTGGCGACCGGCGACCTTCACCTGGCTGTCCGCAACGAGACGGGTGCGGTCCAACGTTTCTCGCTCACGGTGGACATCGCGTCGCTCCACGCGGATCCCGCCAAGGACCTGCGGGCCGTCGAGGAGATCACCGGCGTCTCGCTCGGGATCGCGGCCAATCACTCTGGGGGCGTCGCCGTGCTGACCATGTCGGTTCCTCCCCGGTCCACGAGGCTGCTGGCCATCACCGAAACTCCATGACGGGCTCCCGGTCTGCCAGGAGAGCACCCTGAACATCCTCTCGGTCCTGGCCAGCACGCTCATCATCCTGGTGCCTGGGATCGGGGCTGCCCTCGCCGTTCATCGACCTGGCGAGACGGGCGTGGTGACCCGGGCCGCCCTCAGCGTCGCCCTCGGCTGTGTCGTGTCCGGAGGGGTGGCCTTCCTCCTTGCCATCGTTCACGTCCTGGCCCCGGTCCCGTTCTTCGTCGCCCTGGCAGCCGTCACCACGGGCTTGTGGGTCTTTGCTCTTCGCCGAGCGAGCCTCCCCGAACACGGCACGGCTATCGCAGCCGAATGGAGAGACGATCGCTGGCCGCTGCTTGCCGGACTTCTGGTCCTGATCGGATTCGCCCTGGTCCGTCTGGCGCTCTCTCCGCTGTTCCACCTTCAGACCTCCACGTCCTGGCGGTACTGGGCGGATGCGATGGAGATCGCCGACCTCGGACGGATCCCTTCCCAGGTCGTCCAGTACGGCGCGGTGTATCCCTCCGTGGTCAACAAGGTCTACCTGAACGCCTTGAACGCAGGGATCACGTATGCCATCGGGACGGAGCCGATCCCCGGCATGGGCGCGATGAACTGGATCGGTTCGGTCGGGCTGGGATTGGCGCTGTGGTCACTTGGCCGAGAGCTCGGGCTGCGATACACCGCCGCCCTGCTTCCCGTCCTCCTCCTGTCCAATCGACTCCTGCTGAACACGGAGCTCACCGCGGACCTGGTGACGTTCAAAGCCGAGACGTTCAGTCGGATGGTCGCCGTCGTCGGCGCGGCGACGGCGGTCCGGGCCCTCACATCCAGGCGAGGCTGGACGGACACTCTGTTGACGGGGCTCCTGTTCGGGGTCGCAGCCGGGATCCACATCATCCCAGTGATCGTGGCCGGGGCGCTCGTGGCCGTCTACGCGGTCGCCCGCCTTCTCGTCGATCGCGACCCCAAGGGGACGCTGCGAGTCGGGGCAGCGTCCGCCGGGCTGGCCGTCGTGATCGGGGCCCTGATCCTCGTCCTGCCCCACGGCGATCTCGGCCTGCGGGGTGCCGCGGCGCCCGGCGCCTATGACGTCTTCGCCGAAGGATTCGACCCGACCCTATACGTCAACAGCGGGACGCTCCCCGGCAGAAGGGTGGTGGGCCCGAGGACCTTCTACCTCTCTCCGGGGAATGCCCTCGACAAGTACGTGCACGCGGCGGTGGGATCGCCGCCCGGCCCGCGGCCGGTCAAGAGATTATGGGTGCCCGCGGTGGCCTTCGGAGGGCTGGCCGTCGCGGTGGCGATCCTGCTGTGGTTTCCACGAGAGCTGAAACCGGTGGGCATCACGGCGTGGGGAGTCGGCGCCGTGATCGTGGCGCTGACCTGGCTCTTTTCTCTGCGGTACCACCTCTACATCCCCGCGTGGTTCGGCGTCCGCCGGCTGTTCGACTATGGCTCGATCCCCGCTGTGCTCCTCGGTCTGGTCCTGCTCGAGGGCGCCCTGCTCGCAACGAGGAGGGCCCGCCCTTGGCTGGCTCCGGTGGCCGGCTCGATCATCGTGGTGCTGGTGGCCGCGGTCCTGTTGGTGGACGCCCTGCCGAGGAGCCCGGACTCCCGGGCGGTGGCCCTGGTGCAAGGCTTCGACTGGATCCGCCGGAACACCGGATGCGATGCCCGGTTCCTCCCCAATGCCCACACCGAGGGCGCGTTCGAGGCGCTCACCGGCCGGGTCGCTGTCCTGGAGGGGGCCACACCCTTCCTGCGGCCGACCATCCTCGCGCCGATCGTCCGACTGCTCCTGCAGGCGCGCGACTTCTTCCATGACCCCGAGCTCAACGAATCGTTCCTCGAGGCCCAGAACGTGGACTATGTCGTGGTTCTCGCGGGCGGCCACGTCGGCTACCGGGAGACCATCGGGGCGACGAACTCCGAGGCTCTGGGCCAGGTCGCGTCTCTACGTCAGGCGTTCGCCAATCAGGGAATGACCATCTACCGCGTGACCGACAGCTCCGCCCACGGCCAGGGCGCGGCAGGGATGGCGCATCCAGGCATGCCTTGCCTCCGACGACCGATCAGCACCTGAGGTCGGGCGATCGACTTCCGGTAGGGATCACTCCCCTCCCACGTCGTCCGCGCCACCGTCCGGCATCGTGACCGGTGGCGGCGGATTGCAGAGCTCTTTCTCCCTGCTCCGAAGCCCGGCCAGGGCGTTCGCGAACGTCGGATCCCCGACGGCGTTCTCGAGCTCGTACGGGTCGTTCCGAAGGTCGTACAGCTCCTCCTCCCCCGTGGCGTAGCTGACGTACATGAATCGTTCGGATCGCACGCCACACAGGCTGGGCACGCGCAACAGGTTCATGTGCTCCACGAGGAAGTCGGTTCGCCACGGGGCGTCCGGGCTGGAGAGGAGGGGCAGGAAGGTCATCCCCTCGGCGCCAGGGGCGGGCGCGCCGGCGAACGAGGCGAACGTCGGAGCGATGTCGATGTTCACCACCAGGTGTGGGTCGACCCGTGGCTCACGGATCGCCCGGTCGTATCTGACCACCAGGGGTACCCGGATGGCTTCCTCGTAGGGCACGGCCTTGTTGGCGAACCGATGCTCGCCGAACAGGACCCCGTTGTCCGACATGAACACGATCAGCGTGTTGCGCAGCCGGCCCGTCTCCTCGAGGGCATCCACGATCCTGCCCACGGCCCGGTCCACCGACGGCAGGGTCGCGTAGGCCCGCTCTCGTTGTTCGTCGATCTTGGCCCGTCGAGCTGCCGTGAGGCGCGGAAGATTGCGGACCCATGCCGGCTTGTCGGTGACGTCCTCTTCGTCGTAGCTCGGCGGACGATAGGGAGGGAGCTCCCGGATGTTGTCCTTGTCCTCCGGGGCCGGCCGGGCGGGCGAGTGAGGGGCGAACGGCGCGAAGTACACGAACAGGGATCCCGGCGTGTCGCGGATGAAGTCGACGGCGTCATCGGCGAGGACATTCGTCGAATAGTCCTCCGACCTGTTCCCGTGCTCGACAAGGCGGCCATCGATGTTCAGCGTGTACCGGTAGTACAGGTCGTACGGATCCACGGCTCCCGCGATGGCTTCCCACTTCTCCCACCCGGGCGGCACGTAGGTGCCGCGGTAGCGATTGAGGTATTTGCCGAACAGCGCTGTGTGATACCCGCGGTCGCTGAGCCAGGTGGCCACGGTGGAGTGATCCTGGTGAAACGCCTCGAACCCGCCATACGGCCCCTTGTTCTGCCACACCCCTGTGGAGTGGGCGTACTGGCCGGTCAGGATGCTGGCGCGGCTCGGACAGCACAACGGGTTGCTGGCGAAGGCATTGGAGAACGTGACGCCTCGAGCCACGAGCTCCCGCCGGAGGATCGGCATGCCGTCCAGGGAGTCCCACCGCTGGTCGTCGGTGAGGATGAACACGATGCTGGGCTCGCTCGATCGAACGGAAGAGCCCGTGCACCCCACCAGCGCCGAGGAAAGGACGGCGGCGGCGGCGAGAGCGACGAGCGATCGACGTGGCCGAAAGGTGCGGCCCGGCATCGGCCCCAGGCTACCTCGCCTCACGGGCCTCGGAGCGATGCTCGGACAGGTGAGCTTCCTCGTCGCGCGGCCCGTCGTCGTCAGTCGGCCATCGGCGAAGGCGCTCTTTCCGCGCCGCGAGGAGGACGGCGCCGGCCAGGAAGGCGAGCCCGATGGCCGAGACGGCCAGCCCGTAGCCGATGGCGGGATCGTCGTAGGAGAGGACGATCGTGTGCCGGCCGGCCCGAGCGACCGGCACGGCCATGGCCACGAAATCGGCGGGAAGGATCGGGACCTCTCGTCCATCGACCGTGGCATGCCAGCCGCGGGCATACGGGGTGCGGATCAGGACCAGGGCGGGGCCGACCGTGTCCGCCGTCACCCGAGCTTCCTGCGGACCCGTGGACAGGTACTCCGCGCGGCCGGCGCTCGAGCCAGGCTCCGGCGACGCCGGAGAGCCAAGCCCTGGATCGGACTCCAGGACCACCGTGGAGCTGGGATCGAATCCGTCTCGGGTGACTTCCTGGAGCGCGGCGTCGAACCCGGGCACAACCTTCCAGTTCCCGATGACCGTGGCCCGGGGGGGTGCGGTCGTCCCCTCGAACAGCCGCGCGGGCCCTTCGGCCGCCAGAGGGCCGCGGAAGGGCGTCGGATACGGCCACGTCGGAGCGACGACGTACCTGACCTGTAACAGGTCCAGCGCCACCGGTGGTGGGTGGGAAAGGATGGAAA
>JBKPAF010000001.1:0-39249 GCA_046726275.1 Actinomycetota bacterium | reverse complement strand
CGCCGTGCCCAAAGTGACGGTGTGATCGTCGTTGGCGAGCACGTCGTGCACGTCGATCGTGCTCTCCCCGCCCACCGCAGCGGAGAACAACTGGGCCACGGTGTCTCTGCCCCGGTATTCTCCGGCAGCGCGGCTGTTTCCTCCGACGTGCCAGACCACATCATCGGCTATGTGGTCCGACATCCATTGGGTATCCCCTCGCCGCATGGCGTCGAACGACTCGCGGACCAACGCAACGTTCGGATGCTCGTTTCCCATCGCCCCCTCCTTGTCCAAACGACGTCAAAATAATAGCCCTAGGCAGGTTTCTCCAATGGTGTGCGCCCCCCGCGAGCGGTCAAACGCGCGTACAGGAGGAAGGGGCCGTCCTCGTTAGCTAGAGGAATCAACACTCAGCTAACTACGAGCGCTCCCGGTCCCCTTTTCGGCCAGTTCGGCGAGCCGTGATTCGATGATCTGCACGGCCGCTTCCCCGCTGAGCGAGTGTCCTGTGATGACCGCGAGGAAATCCGCTCGTTCGAGCCCGTACACCTCGGCATCCGACAGGGCCGTGACCGACGCCGTTCGCGGGGTGTCTCGGAGCAGGGCGATCTCGCCGAAATGATCTCCCGGCCCCAAGGTGGCCACCGATCGGCCATGGCTGGTGACTTCGAACTGCCCTTCCGATATCACGTAGAGGCGATCCCCTGCCTCCCCCTGGTGAATCACCTCCTTGCCTTCCGACACGGTCTCGGGCAGCAGGTGCCCGGCCAGATGGTCCATGGCAGCCACCGAGAGCGGGGCGAACATGGGGACGTTCCGCAAAACCGATAGTCCGCGCTTCGGGGGAGGGGCCGTCCGGTCGACGCGTACGAGCCGCTTCCACAGCACAGCGGTCACCACCGGCAGGATCGCTCCGGTCACGGCCATGGCCCCGCGGATTCCGATGGCGTCGATCAGAGGGGGAAGCGCGATGGAGCCGAGCCCTATGGTCGCCATCGCGAGCCCGAACAACAAGCCGAGCACACGCGAGAGCACCTCATCCGGAACGAGCCGCTGGAGCAACGTGAAGCCGGCGACGTCCACCAGCGCGTTGCCCGCCCCGAGAAGCGCCAGGAAGCCGAGGGCCACTCCCGGCCGAGGACGAGCCGCGATCGCGGCGATCGGAAGCCCCCACAAGATGAGGCCGATGCCGAAGGGCGCCGCCAGGCGGCGACCGACCAGCTTGAACGAAGCGAGGGAGCCGACCAGACCGCCGGCACCGATGGCCGCCGTCAGCAGCCCGACTCCGGATTCGCCCATCCCCAGCAGGGTGAGGGCCGCCACGACGATGATCACGTTGAGGGCACCTCGGGTCAGGGTTTGGACCAAGACGAGGAACACAACGACCCGAACTTCCGGCAGCCGGGACAGCGCTGCGAATCCTCCAAAGGCTTCGCGAGCCAAACTCTCCGATGGATGACCGCGATGCCTCAGCCCCTCTCCCTCCGTCCGTATACGGCCGACCGCGAACACTGCCAGGAGACACGCGCCCGCGCTGGCCACGAAGACGGCTCCGGGGTCCGCGATGGCGGTGACCACACCCCCTAGCAACGGGCCGACCAGCGTGCCGACGTTCTCGATGAGCGCCGAGACGACGTTCGACGCCACCAGCTCCTCGGACGATCGAGCGAGCCATGGCAGGAGCGCGGACAAGGTGGGCCGGAAGATGGTCGAGGCGATCCCGGTCACCGCGCCCAGCCCGTAGATCAGCCCCGGCGGTCCATCAGCGAAGAACGCCACGGCCGAACCGGCCAGAGCCAGTGTCCATGTGGCCACGACGGCGAGCAGGACGCGCTGGCGCGGATACCGATCTCCCATCACCGAGGCGAACGGTGCAACCAGGGCGGACGGAAACATCCGGACCAATCCGGCGACCCCCACTCCCAGCGAGCCGCCCGCCTTGAACGCGTAGATGCCAAGGGCCACTAAGTAGGCCCAGTCAGCCACCCAAAGGAGGCCCAAGGCTGTCTGAAGCCGGCGAAGGTCCGGATTGCGCAGGACCCTGCTCAGCGAGCGAACCGACTCTGAAGACCGCCCCGCCATCGGCGCCTCCTGGGGAGCACAGCATCTCCCTTCGAGTCTCCAGGTGGCAAGAGGTCGGGACGGGGCGTCACTCCGCCCTGTGGACCGAGGGTGTTTGCGGCGGAGCGTCAGCTATCGGTTGGGCTTGGGCCCTCCTACGGCGTGAAGGTGTACAGACCGAACGTGGTCCCCTGCGGATCCTGGAACGTCGCGAAGGAGATGTGCTCGTCCACCTTCGTCGGCGCCGTGGTCGTCGTCCCTCCCACAGACTCCGCGCGGTCGAGGTACTTCTGGAGGTCGGTGACTCGCGCGTACATCATCACGTGGGGCTGACCGTTGGGAGCGCTGGAGATACCGCCCTGCGCACCGGGAGCGCCCGTGTCGACGTTGGCGTGGAGCACTCCCTCCCCCGCCGGTCCTCCCTCGATCTTCCATCCGAACAGCTTCCGGTAGAAGTCCCAGGACTTCTCCGCGTCGGTGCTGGCCACCAGGAACCAGTCGGCTGGGGGGTTGTCCCCCTCCGAGACCCTCACGCTCCCGTCACCCTGTACGAGGCCCACGACGTTGCCGAACGGATCCGCGAACAGGGCGAAGGTCGCCATGGCCGGGATCACGGTGACCGGCAGGACGGTCTTCGCTCCCATCTTCTCCGCCCTATCGAGCACAGCCTGGATGTCGGAGTCCTCCACGTAGATAACCGACGACGGCGGCTGGCCTTCCCGGGTCTTGCCCAGCCCGCCGGTGATCCCACTGCCCGAGTGCGTGTCGATCAGGGCGTAGTCCGACTCGGGGAGCCACTGCACGCTCCACCCGAAGACCTCCGAGTAGAACTTGGCGGTCTGCTCGGGCTCGGGCCCGTTCACCTCGAACCAGGTCACTGGGTTCCCCATGGCTCTCCTCCTCCTCGATCGGGGGTAGCCCGGCTTCACCAAGCCGGCACTCACCCTGCCTCTACCCTATCGACGTTTCGAGGGGTCCATTCTCGACAGCCCCACCGACACCGAGCGCAAATTCCCGAGCCCCACGCCCGGGTGCAGGCACCACCACCGTCAAATAGGGGCCTTCCCGTCTGCTCGGCGGGTTATCCCCCTTCCTTTGCCCGCCACTTGGCCGCACAATCCGGCCATGGCACGGGCCCTCAGCTCGAGGGTGGCCCACGGTCTGGGGTGGGCGATCGGTGGCCTGTCGGTCGCCCTGGCTGCCACCGGTCTGGTCCTGGCGGTGGTCACTTGGTCCACTCCGCTTCCTGCGAATGCCGACGACCAGGCCGGCACGGTGGCACTTATGCTCGCGTTTCTGCTGTTCGCGCTGATGGGCGCCCTGATCCTGTACTTCCGTCCGGCGAACAGGATTGGTTCGATCTTCAGCGCGATGGGGGTTCTGTTTCTCGGGGCCGGCACTCTGGATCAATACGCCATCTATGCACTGAACACCCACCCAGGGTCAGTCCCAGGCGGCGTCGTCGTCGCCTGGGCTTCCGGTTGGCTCTTTCTTCCGGGGCTCTTCGGCATCTTCCTCCTATTCCTCGTGTTCCCGGACGGCCGTCTGCTCTCGAGGCGCTGGGTCCCTGTGGCCGCTGCGGGTGCGCTTGGAGTCTTCCTGTTGACGCTCGGTGCTGCCCTCGCCCCCGGCGAGTTGGGGTTCGGCTCGTTGAGGAAGCCGTTCAGCCTGGAGGCGTTCTCCTTCCTCAATGAAGAGCGCAACCCTGGCTGGTTCGCGTTCCTCATCATGCCGTTCGCCGGGCTCACGGCCATCTTCATCCGCTGGCGACGATCCAAGGGGGAGGAGCGGCGCAAACTGAAGCTCTTCGCATACGCGATCATCTTCCTGGCCGTCAGTGTGCTGTTGATCTCGGTCCTCTCCGAGCCGGCCTCGCCGACGTGGACTCTCATCCTCTTCGCGGTTGCGCTCGCCTTCGTGCCCATCTCGGCCGCGATCGGCATCCTCCGATACAGCCTCTACGACATCGAGTTTGTCATCAGTCGGGCGCTGGTCTACGGCGTGCTTGCCGCCTTCATCACCGCCGTGTACGTGGCCATCGTGGTCGGTGTCGGCGCCGTGATCGGGATCGGGGGATTCACCGGCTCGAGGCAGAACGTCGTGTTGACCCTGGTCGCCACTGCCGTGATCGCCGTGGTCTTCCAGCCGCTCAGGGAACGAGCTCGCCGTCTGGCGAATCGCGTCGTCTACGGGGACCGGGCCACGCCCTACGAAGTGCTCTCCGGCTTCTCCGACAAGATGGGCGGCTCCTACCCGTCTGAGGACCTCCTCCCCGAGATGGCGCGGATCCTCGCGGAGGGCACCGGCGCGAGCCGCACCGAGGCCTGGCTGAGGGTTGGCGACGAGCTGCGACGGGTGGCGGCGTGGCCTGAGGGAGAGGACATCGTGCAGCCGAGCTCGATCACCGACGGGGAGCTCCCCGAGTTTCCCGGAACGAACCGCGCCGTGGCCGTTCGACACCGTGGTGAGCTCTTGGGAGCGCTCACTGTCACCAAGCCGCCCAGCGACCCCGTCACGCCGATCGAGGACAAGCTGCTGGGCGACCTGGCGTCCCAGGCCGGACTGGTGTTGCGGAACGCCCGCCTCACAGCAGAGCTCCGGGAACGCCTCAACGAGATCACGGCGCAGGCCGAGGAGCTCCGGTGGGCGGCTGCGGAGCTCAGGGATTCGCGCCAGCGACTGGTCAAGGCCCAGGACGAAGAGCGCCGGCGCCTGGAGCGCAACCTGCACGACGGCGCGCAGCAGCAACTGGTGGCGCTGGCCGTGAAGCAGCGCTTGGTGGAGGGCCTCCTCGAGCGAGACCCCCAAAAGGCGAAGGAGATGCTCACCCAACTGCAAGCCGATACCACAGAGGCTCTGGACAACCTGCGGGAGCTGGCCAGAGGGATCTATCCGCCGGTCCTCGCCGACCAGGGGCTTGCCGCGGCCCTCAGGGCTCAGGCGAGGAAGAGCCCGATCCCGGTAGACGTGCGCGCGGACGGCGTCGGTCGCTTCTCCCTGGAGGCCGAGGCGGCCGTGTACTTCTGCGTCCTGGAAGCGATGCAGAACGTGAACAAGTACTCGAAGGCTTCCTCGGTGGTCGTCCGGCTCGAAACGGCAGACGACTCCCTCCGGTTCACGGTCTCCGATGACGGCCAGGGCTTCGACAGGAACACCACCAGGCCCGGCTCCGGCCTCACCAACATGGCGGATCGGATGGCGGCGCTCGGAGGCTCCCTGACCATCGACTCAGCGATCGGACGGGGAACGACCGTGTCAGGCCACGTGCCGACCAGTACGAGGACATAGGTCTCATAGAAGGGATGACGCGATCCGAACCAAACATGGCCTGAGAAAGCCTCCTCAAGCAATCCGTAGGCAAATGACTCGGCCGGTCGTGAGTCCACCCTCCGTTCCAGCACTTTATGTCCGCCGTCCAGCGGGAAGGCTCGCCTCGAGCCATTCCGCTGCTACCTGCACCATCTGGTTGGTGAACCCCCACTCGTTGTCGTACCAGCTCATTACCTTGACGAGATTGCCGCCCACCACGCGGGTCATGTCGAGCTGGACGATCGACGCGTGAGGATCCTTGACGATGTCGCTCGAGACCAGCGGCTCGTCGGAAAAGGCGAGTACTCCCTGGTAACGATCGGTAGCTGCTTCGCTGCGCAGGACCTCGTTGAGTTCCTCGGGCGTGGTGGCCCGGCTGAGTACGAACACCAGATCCGAAAGGGAACCAACGACCACCGGGCCGCGAATGGCGACCCCATCAAAACGACCCTCAATTGCCGGCAGAGCCCGAGCGGTGGCATGTGCAGCGCCCGTGGTCGATGGGACGAAGTTCAGAGCCGCCGAGCGGCCCCGGCGCATGTCCTTGGCGCCGCTTGGGCTATCGACGAGCGTTTGCGTTGCCGTATACGCGTGGACCGTGGTCAGCACGGCCTTCTCGATGCCGAAGTGGCGGTCGAGGATCTCCACCAGCGGCGTGATGTTGTTCGTTGTGCAGCTTGCGCAGGAGATGATGTCGGCTCGCCCATCTGCCCAATTGACGCCGCGGATGATGGTCGGGATGTCGGGACTCTTCGTCGGACCGGACAGCACCACCCGCGTCGCGCCGGCACGAAGGTGCTTCTCAGCATCCCCACGATTGGTGAATCGGCCCGTGCACTCGAACACCAAGTCCACGCCGAGATCACCCCAGGGAAGCAGGGCCGGGTCGCGCTCGCTCATGTAGACGAGCGGCCGCCCGTCCACGAGGAGCTTGCCGTCGACCGCCTCGACCGGTCGCTCATAACGCCCGTATACCGTGTCGTGCTTGAGCAGATAGGCCATGTTCTCTATTGAGCCGATCTCGTTCACGGCGACCAATTCCAGGTCAGGCTGTTGTAGGGCGAGCTTGAGCGCCGCTCGACCGATCCGACCCAGTCCGTTGATCGCAACTCTGCCGGTCATCGTGGTCTCCCCTCGAAGTTCAAATCAGTGGCACCTGACATCCTGTCCTGGTGGCTCGGATCAGACTGTGCTCAACATCAGCTTTCCCGTGAAGGGGTTCTCTCCTGGAGAGGCAAGGATCGATCACTGCCGGAGATGTCTCGCTCCGCTTCGAACTCCTCGGCGAACGAGGCATCGCTCGTGAGACGCAGAATCTTGAACTGGCCGTCCGCGCGGCCTCCTTCCACCTGCCGGCGACGGTATCTGTCGAACTCACCCGATCGCACGACTCGGATGACCGGGGCGTCGTAGCGGAAGGACTTCCTCTTGGCCTTGTACTCGCTGTTCTGATCCCCCAACGAGGCGTCCAGTCGGTCCACGAGAGCCGAACCGTCGTGATCCGTGATCGGGTCGTCGAACTCGATCAGGAACACGAGACGAGGTCGACTCGCCACTAGCTCTGCGACGGCGGCGATGAAGTCATACCTGCCGCGAAGAGCCGCGAGCGCCTCCTCGACAGCGGCGATGACCTGCACCTCGTACAGCTTCTCTCCCGTGAACGACACGACCCCCTTGCCCTTCTGCACGAACCGAATGATGGGAGTCTTCTCGAAGGTCCCTATGACCTCGACGATGTCGTTCATGTCGTAGCGATACAGTCCCGAAGGGGTCGTCGCGAAGAGGAAATATCGCCGCCCTACTTCCAGTCGCTCCACCGGCAGGAGTTCGGGGCCCTGCGGATCGCGCCCATCCTCTTCCGGATGGAATTCGAAGACGCTGGTAGGGACGGCCACGACCCCCCCATCCCCCTCATCGCTCAGCGGTACCGATCCGCTCACCTCAGTGGCGAGGTAACCGATGTCTCTTACAGGGGGTCGTTGCGGAAAGTACGCATCGAAGTTCGTGAGATAGGAACCGACCGTCCCGCCCTTCCAGCACCCGATGGCGGAAATGCTTGGCCACGCGAGCCCGGGGCGGAGGGTTCCGTCGCCCATCTCGGCAGCCCGCTCAAGGAGCCTTGCACGTCCCGGATTCGGTCGTAGATGAAGCGATGCTCGAAGGCTTTGCGGGACTGCGAATTCCGAGGAGAGCGAACCGTCGCGGACGTCACGGATGATCGGTTCGGTGTACTGAGCGAGCCGCTCGGCCAGCAGCACGATCGTGCTCGGATTGGGGGTCACGATACAGCTGATATCCTGTCCGGTGGCGATTCGCAACAACGCATAGTACTTGGCTTCGTAGTCCTCGATGGTGAACGCCTGGTAGGGCGCCGAGTACATCCAGCGAACGAGCCTCGGCATCGTGCGATAGCGGTGGCCTGACTCTGCGCCGATAGGTACGCCGCTCGGGGTATAAGACTCGACCTCGGGACTGACGACACTCATGATCCTGCCGGCCGTGATGCCCGGGTGATCACGGAACAGGGCAAACAGCCACAGTCGCATGAGGTGGGACTTGGCGTGACGACCCTCGGGAGTCATCGGGATGTACTTGGGAGCTCCAGTGGTCCCGCTCGTGGTCGTGAACAGGACGGGCTTGTGTCTGGTCAGCTGGCTCGGCTGGCCCTCCATCTCCGCTTTGATGTACGGCTCCAGATCCTCATAGCTGGCGATGGGCACCCGCTCCTGGAAGTCCCTCAACGTGGTGATGCCACGGAAGCCGTGTCGACGGCCAAACTCCGTGTCGGCGATCGTGTGCAGAATCTTTCGAAGCAGCCGATTCTGCGAGTCTGCAGGCGCTCGGCAGAAGGCGTAGAAACGCTTCCTCTCGAAGGGGCCGATCGCTTGGAGCATGAGTGTTCCTATGTGCGGCATTCCACGCCCCCTTCCGCGTCACGAGATACGTGCTCTATCCACCGTCCATCGCTCGAGAACCGCCTGATCGATCTCGACCCCAAGCCCCGCTCCCGTCAGGCGCCGTGGAGGGCGACCCCCATAGCGAAACTGGACCAACGGCGTGGCGGGGTCCACCCGGAGCAGGTGTCGCCCAAAGCACCCCTCCGCGTACCGCGCACTCGGCGTCAACGGGGCGAGGGCTGAGAGCAACGCCACGTGGGCGGCGGACAACAGCGAGGACTCCCCGACCTGACAACCGAGCTGCAGCACGAGGCCGGCCTCCAGAGCCTCCCGGGAGCGGGCAAGAGCGCCGAGCAGCCCTCCGCACTTGGAGATCCGCACGTTCAACCCCGTGCATGCCTGATGGCTGACGAGGGTCTGCAGCGAGTGGCGATCGGTCAGCCCCTCGTCCACAACGATCCCCGCGCCCGACTCTCGGACCAATCGAGCGAGGCCAACGAGGTCATTCGCCGCGATCGGTTGCTCGAAGGACTCGATCCCCATCGGGCGCAATTGGCGAATCACGTCCAACGCCTGCTCGACATCCCAGGCCATGTTGGCGTCGACCCTGAGATCGACTCGGCGGCCGAGGAGCCGTCGGGCCGTCAACGCCGCCCGGACGGCGCCGTCTCGCTCCAGCTTCAGCTTTACGTGTCGAAAGCGGAAGGCGCGCATCTTGAGGAGAGACACGAGGTAGCGCCACCCTCGATCCGCGGACACCACCCCGCTGTAGCGACACTTCTCCAGGGCCTCGGCCACGGCGGTCGCCCCACCGGCCTCGCCGAGCCACAACCTTTTCCCGGACGCCTTGCCGAACGCGTCGATGAGCGCCAAGTCGACGCTGCACCAGGCTGACGACTGCGGGATCTCCGACGAAACCCACTCCGGCGGCGCCTTGCCGTCGCATTTGATGAGGAACGAACTGACGTCGGCCAGGGATCGAAACGCCTGCCCTTGCATGGCCGGAAGGATCGCGTCTCGAAGCATGGCGAACGCCTCCTCGCGGCTCTCCCCCGAGACGTACGCGCGGGGAAGGCATTCCCCCCACCCTTCGACGCCGCTGTCTAAGCGAACTCGGAGGAACAGGCTCTCCGAAGTGCGCCGCGCAGCGGCGGCGTGTCGGAAGGTAACCCGGAAGGGAAGGTCGACGGCGAACAGCCCGAGCTCCTTCACCGTCGGCATCAGAGACCACGCCCCGGCGTCGAAGAACGCTTGAACCCTTGTGACATCAGGGGCCGCCCGGCAAGCGAGGAGACCGCTCAGGGACTCGTCTTGACAGCCACTCGAGCATGTCGGCCACGTACCGGGCCCGATCCGGCTCGAAATCCAAAGTGTGCCCGGCGCCCGGATACGCGAGGTACGTCTTGTCCTTAAGTGGGAGCCGTGAAAACCAAGCCCGCGTCTTCGGTACATCCACCATCACGTCATCCTCGCCCTGGAGGACCAGGAGCGGTAGGCGCAGATGGGCGGAGGCGCGCCGCCGACTGCGGTCGAGACGTGCGGTCTCCCAGAAGAAGCGGGCAGTCGCCGTGAGGAGACGGAGCCGGTCGGTCCGTATGAAGCCGACATACCGCGGGTTGCTCGTATACAGCTCGGGCGTCAGCGGGATGCGAAACTGAGCCGTCGGAGCGACGAAGTTCCCGAAAACTACCCCGACGCGTCTCATCGGCGAGAGGTTCACTCGGGGGAAGAGTCCCGGGCCAAGGAGCATCAGACCGGCGAGTGGCACCGGGCGAAGGGTCGCGTATACGAGGGCGAGCTTCGCCGACCAGCTCGAGGCGGCCAGGAACAACGGCCTACCCTCCTGGTCGGAGGCGACAACCCTCATCACCTCGTCTATGTCATCGAATGCGCGGGTGTAGCGAGGCAAGTGTCCTCGCCGGCCTCCGCTCAGGCCCGATCCGCGACGGTCAGGCGCATAAACTGTCAGGCCCTTCTCGGCGAGGTCGATGGCAGTCTCACCAAACCAACCAGCATGACTGGCAATGCCATGAAGGAAGACAAGGACGGCCCACGGCTCAGCCTTGCTGCTGATCCAGCGAAGATAGTGGAGTTCCAGCCCGTCACTCGCCCGAATGAAACGGCTCTCGGCGTTCCCGCCGCCCAGAGGTAACTTAGGCGGGTTGACAGGCAAGTTGGCGTCCGTCCTTATGGCGCGGTCGACCCTCTCGATCCGGCGCGAACCCCGACCTCAGCCGGACGGGAACCGATGACCCACCCTACCGGGGTTTGTTGGGGCACGCTCTTGACCCGATTGTTGACCGGCACCTATTCGAGGTCAACTTGGCCCCGACGACGTGACCGCGTCTAGGTTCGGTACCGAGCCGCCGCTCGGTCGTCGAACTCCGCGAGGCACGCGGCATGAGAAGCATTCACGACGCGTAGAACGTTCGCTTTCAGCCGGACCAATCCTCGGCGAGGGGCGCTCACTTCATGGCCTATCTCATCCACTCCTACTGAATCCTCTCAGAGACTGTGCGGGCTGAGGCGTCGGCCATTGCCTCCATGGCCGGGGGTTCATATCCTGTTGCGGCCATCTTCGTGACCTCGATGGAGGAGTCGGCCATGGGGGCTGCAGGACGACGAATTCAGGCCCCTCAAGTCCTCGGGATCGTGGCAGCCGTGGTCGCGTGGCTGGGCTGGTTCGAGATCGCTCCGGCCCTCGGCTTCCCCACCATCGGGCCGGCCGCGATGCTCAACCGGGTCTTCATCCCCAAGTCCGACCCAGGCGTGTGGGTGGGCTGGGTCGTGCTCGTCCTCGGCTTGGTCGTCGCGGCAGTCGTTTATTCGTTCGCTGCGGCCCGGGATTGGTTCCGACCCGGTCCCGTGTCCGGCCTGCTGTTCGGGCTGGCGGCTTGGGCGATCGGAGGAATGGTCCTGATGCCTGTCATCGGCCATATCTCCCCGCCGCCTCCCGCGCCACCCGCTCCGCCGGGCCTGCCCACCACGCCGGACCCGATGCACGCGACATTCATGATGCTGCACCTCGGCGCGCTTGCTCCGGTGGAGGCCCTCGCGGCCTGGCTGCTGTTCGGTGCAGTAGTGGGAGCGGCAGCTGTCCCTGCTGAGGGGGAGATGAAGCGCCCGCTTCGCGGGCTCGTGCCGGCCACTGGTCTCTTCGCCCTTGTCGCCACGCTCGCCCTCGGGTCGCTTCTCCCTCCCCACGCCGCAACCGCTCAGGGATCGGCCGGCACCCGAACACGCGTCCTCGCCACTGGCCAGGCGAAAGCACTGCCCGAGGGCGCCGTGTTCGTGAGCGTCATCGAGCTGCCCCAGTCGACGGGGGCGACTCTCGGGCCACACGGTCATGTGCCTGGGTTCGCGTACGTGCTTCGAGGACGGGAGACCATCCCCTTCTCCGGCGGACCGACCATGGAATTGAGCCCCGGACAAGGCGGCTTCATGGGCGGTCTCATGCTTCACTCCCACGAGAACCGGAAGGATCGTGCCGCGGCGTCCCTGCTCGCCATCGGACTCCTCGTACTCGGCCTGGCCCTGGCGGTGATCTCCCTCACGAAGCCCAAGCAGCGGGCGACGAGGGCTGCGCTGGCCGGCCTGCTGATCGTGGCAGGAGCCGTGGCCCTATGGAACCCATGGGCCAACGACTGGTTCTTCGTCGCTGTGCGACCCGAATCGGCTCGGGGCGGGGTGATGCCATTACCGAACGCCAGCCGCGTCGTCGAATCTCCCGACCTGGAGGGCCTGTCGCCTGCTCCCTATACGGAGAGTCTGCGAGTGATCTCGGTACCGGCGGGTCAGCAGGCGACCGTCGATCGAGAACCGGGGGCGGAGATGCTTTTGGTGCTCAGCGGGCATGCAGTGCTGCGACTGAACGGCGGCTCGCCGATCTCATTGGGAACATCCCAGTCGGCACTTGCGCAACAGGGGGCGGCCGTTCAGATCTCCAATTCGGGGGAAGAGGAGCTGAGTCTGCTGAGCTTCAGTGTGGTCGCCTCCGGCGGAAGTTCGTGATCGACATCGACGCCTTGCCCTGAGGGGGGCGTGCCGAAGTGGAGCCCTCGGATGAGGCGCCGCGCCCCGACCTCCCCATGGATGCCCGATGGCAGGGAATTCTGCGGGGCGAGACTCCGATGGCGTTGGCCCCACGTCTGGGCCGCCGCTTCCTCGGGCTGCTTCCCAGCCCATGGCGCTGCAAATTCTGCAATGCGCCGTTTCGAGGGCCCTATGCGGGCGCATTTCGGTGGATCGGCTACTCGCCATCTCGGAAGAATCCGAACATCTGCGCACGGTGCATCGAGAGGGCGCCGGAGGGAGGGGCTCTCGTTCCTCTCAGCGTCCTGTTCGCCGACGTTCGTGGATACACGACCATCGCCGAACGGCTCACGAGTGTCGAGGCCACCATCCTGCTTAACCGCTTCTACGGTGCCGCGTCGAAGGCGCTCCTCTCGCAGGAAGCCGTCCTCGGACAGATCGCGGGAGACGAGGTCATGGCGCTGTTCGTCCCCGGGCTTGCGGGACCCGCCTATCCCTCGAAAGCCGTGGAGGCGGGCCGCGCCCTGTTACAGGCGATCGGGTACGGCCGGCCCCACGAGAATTGGCTCGATGTGGGCGTGGGCATCTGCTCCGGGGAGGAGTTCGTCGGAAACGTGGGCGGCGGGGGATTCAAGGACTTCACGGCCTTGGGCGACGTGACGAACACAGCGGCGCGGCTGCAATCGGTGGCGCGTGGGGGCGAGATCCTGATGTGCGCCTCGACGTATCAGGTGGTGCACGGGCGGTATCCGGAAGCGGAGCAGGTCCAACTGCAGCTCAAGGGAAAAGAGACGCCGGTACAGGGATTCCGCCTTCGCGTGTCAGGGTAACCGGCTCGCCCGCCCACCAAGTTCACCGGACCTGACCTGGGCGTCACTGATCCCGCGGAGGGCTGTAGTTGACCATCCACATGACCCCGAACTTGTCCTTCAGGCTCCCGTAGTAATCGCCCCACGCCTGGTCGGCGAGAGGCATCTCGATGTCGGCCCCCTGAGAGAGCCCGGTGAAGATGCTGTCCGCCTCCTCCTTGCTCCCGGGGTGGACGGAGATGTAGACGTTGTTACCCTGCTTCAGCTCGTGCCCGAGCGATCCGAGAAGGTCGCTGGCCATCAGCATGTTGTCCTCGCCGATCGGCAGGCCGATGTGCATGAGCTTGTCCTGGTCCTCCTCGGGGACGTTCACCCCCTCCATGGGGAAGTCCCTGTATCGGACGACCGAGGAGAACTCACCGCCGAACACAGACCGGTAGAAGTTGAATGCCTCATCGGCATTGCCCGCGAAATTGAGATAGCTGTGGAGCCGTGTCATCTTCCACCCCCAATACCTGTTTCCGAACTCTCGTATGCCCTCCGCAGCTCCGCGAGATCGAACTTCTTCATCTTGAGGAACGCCTCGGTGACCCGGGCGATCTGCTCCTTCGTGCCGTCGCGCAGCATCTCGTCCATGGCGGAGGGAACCACCTGCCACGAGAGGCCATACCGGTCCTTGAGCCAGCCGCACTGCTCGGACTCGGGAACGGCGGACAGGCTGTCCCAGTAGTGATCGATCTCCTCCTGAGTCTCGCAGCTCACGATGAACGAGATGGCCTCGTTGAAACCGAAGTTGTGCTCAAGAGCGCTGTCCATCGCGGCGAACTGATGGCCGTCCAGCACGAAGCTGGCGTACTTGATCGTCCCCTGCTTCTCTGGCTCTTCCTCACTGCCATAGCGAAGAATGGGACCGACCTTTGAGTTGGGGAACACCGAGGTGTAGAGATCGATCGCATCTTCCGCTTTGCCGCACACCTCGCCGACGAACATCAAGGTTGGCGTGATCGGTTGTCCTCCCTGCTCCTCGCCAGCGAGCATGATCTGCCACGACAGTCCGTATTTGTCTGTCGTCCAGCCGTAGCGCTCGCTGAACGGGTAGGAGGCGAGGGGCATGAGCGCCGTCCCACCTTCGGAGAGTCGCTCCCACAGCGTGTCCACCTGCTCCCGCGTCGCGCAGGAGACGGCGAACGATACCGCCGGGGTGAACTTGAACAGCGGACCGGCGTTTATTGCCATGAACGGCATGCTCAAGAGCTCGAACGAGACGATGTCCGTGTCTCCCGACGGGGTGTCGTGGATGGTGGTGAGGTTCGTCACGGTGGACTCCGGAAACGTCGAGGCGTAGAAGTTGGCCGCCTCCACGGCCTCCGTATCGAACCAGAGGTGTGGTGTGATCTTCTGCATCGCAACTCTCCTGAGGACGGGTACGTTCTCCTCACGCTACCGCTCCATACGACGGTCGGTCGAATCGAGACTCATCGGTGAGGCGCTCGAGCACTGACTCCGGCTACGATCGAGATCCCGTGGGCGAGCACTCGCGCCAGGAAGTGGCCCGGAGGGCCGGGGTCGATCCCGAGTACGTCGACCGCCTCGTTGAGCTCGGGATCCTGACGCCTGGCACGGAAGACACGTTCTCACCGGGTGACGTGCGAAGGGCGCGCTGGGTGCACAGCCTGGAGGTGGCCGGGGTGCCGCTCGATGGGATGGCCGCCGCGGTCAGGGACGGAGCGCTCTCGTTCTCCTACCTGGATGCGAGCGCGTTCGATCAATTCGCCGAGGTCAGCGGCACGACGTTCGGCCAGCTGAGCGAGAGCACGGGGATCCCCATGGACCTGCTGAAGGTGGTCCGCGAGGCCGTCGGCTTCGCGGACCCGCAGCCCGAGGACCGAGTCCGCGAGGACGAGCTGTCGATCGTGCAGACGATCGAGCTCCAGCTCTCGAAGGGGTTCCGGCCCGTCGTCATCGAGCGGTGGCTGCGCGTTTGTGGGGACAGCCTGCGCCGGCTCGCCGAGACGGAGACCGACTGGTGGCGCACCGAGGTCGAGCTGCCCCTCCTCGAGGGAGGGATGTCGACGGCCCAGATGCTCGAGGCCCAAGCCGACTTCGGGTCCCAGATCGCCCCTTTCATGGAGCAGGTGGTGCTCGCCATCTACCACGGGCAGCAGGAACACGCCTGGAGCCAGAGCGCCCTGGAGGATGTCGAGGGCGCTTTGGAACGGGCCGGTCTGCTCAGTCGACTGCACCGTCCGCCGGCGGTGTCCTTCCTCGACATCACCGGCTACACCCGGCTGACCGAGGAGCGCGGCGACGCGGCCGCCGCGGACCTTGCGGACAAGCTGGCCACCCTGGTCCGGCGATCGTCCCAGGAACATGGGGGGCGGCCCGTGAAGTGGCTGGGTGACGGCGTGATGTTCTACTTTGGTGACCCGGGCCAGGGGGTATTGGCCGCCCTCGACATGGTCGAGGGGGTGGCAACCCAGGGTCTCCCGCCCGCCCGCGTGGGCATCCATGCTGGGCCGGTGATCTTCCAGGAGGGTGACTACTTCGGCCGGACCGTGAACATCGCAGCAAGGATCGCCGAGTACGCCAGGCCTGGGGAGGTGCTGGTAAGCGAGGAGGTCGTGGACTCGGCCGACGGAACGCCGGTGACGTTCACGGAGATCGGGCCCGTCGAGTTGAAGGGCGTGTCGGGCGCCCCTCGCCTCCACACGGCCCGTCGCGGAACCACGGCCGGCCCGGACGTTGCCCGTGGCGCTAACCCCGGAGGCGCGTGATGCGGAAGCTCATCTACTCGATGACAGTGTCCCTGGACGGTTTCGTCGCCGGGCCCGGCGGCGAGATCGACTGGTCCGCGCCGGACGAGGAGCTGCATCGGTTCCACAACGAGCAGGTCAGGGAGCTGGGCGCGCACCTTCTCGGGCGGCGCCTGTACGAGGTGATGACGTACTGGGAGACGGCTGATCAGGAACCATCGCTGGCGGACTACGCGCTGGAATTCGCCCGCATCTGGAATGACTTACCGAAGATCGTGTTCTCGAAGACCTTGGAGAACGTCGTTGGCAACGCCAGGCTGGTCCGGGACGACGCTGCCCAAGAGGTCGCCAGGTTGAAGGAACAAGCGGGGAAGGACCTGGCCGTCGGCGGCGCCGGCCTGGCCTCGTCTCTCATGAAGGTGGGCCTCATCGACGAATACCGGCTGTTCGTCAGCCCGATCGTCCTGGGCGACGGGACCCCTTTCTTCCCGCCTCTGGCCAGCCGGATCAACCTGGAACTTGTCGAGACGAGGACGTTTTGTTCTCGCGTCGTCTACCTGCGCTACCGGCAAGCCCAGTGAGTGGCTGAGCCAATCAGACCGGTACTCTGACGATACGACGGAAAGGAGGTACCCATGGCAGACAACCACGCTCAACCACAGATGCCCACGCCAGATCCCGCCCTCAAAGGATTGGACCGCTACGTTGGCATCTGGGACCTGGAGGGCCACCTGGTCGGCTCCAGCGAGAGCACCATCAAAGGCCAGGCCACCTTCCGGTGGCTCCCGGGCGGCTTCTTCCTGGAGCAGCGCCTGCAATTGGACTTCATGGGTCTGAAGATCGAAAGCCTGGAGCTGATCGGCTACGACCCCGAGACCGCGACCTTTCCTTCAACCGTCTACTCGAACCTTTCGCCGAGCCCCCTCCCGTACAGGTGGGAGGTCGGCGACGACACCGTCACGATCTCCGTCTCCTACGGGCCGCTGGACGCGACGTTTCAGGGCGCATTCGCCGAAGACGGCCGGAGCTTCAGTGGTGGCTGGCGCCCGAACCCGGGGGCGGACCAGACCGTAAACGTGCCGTACGACATCAGCGGGCGACGTGTGAAGTAGGGCACAGCCCAAGGGCCCGGCCGGACAGCGAGCGGGCTCTCTAAGACAAGAACGGCTGGGCTTTGCCCGTCTCGCTATAGGCCTTCAGCCGCGCCACCACCTGACCCCACACGAAATTCACGTGGGCGTACTCCATCTCGGGGTAGTCGGGGCCCCATCCCTCGTGACGGAACAACACCGTGGTCCCCGAATCCTGTACCGCCGGCATGAGCTCCCACGTTACGGTGGTCCCCGCCCAGTGCGGGAAGTCCCCCTGACAGTTCCACGCGACCCGCTTGCCCGGCTCCAGGCCGTCGATCCGCATCTTCAGGTCGATCGGCGCGCCCGCGAAGCGAAAGACGGCTACGGATCCCACCGTCGGTTCCGACTCGCTCTGCGGCGTCCAGAACGACGCCAGCCCCTTGGCGGTCGTGATCGCCTCGTAGATCGTGTCCTCGCTCGCCTCCACCTCCACCGCGTGCAGCATGGCTCCGACCATTCTCGATGCTCCCTTCTCTCCGGGACGGAAGCTCCGACCCTCTGGGCTCTACTTACCGAGGGCTATTTAAGTAGTTACTTTAGCGCCTGTCAAATTCTACTTCAGGATGTGCTTAAATAGCCCGTGTGCAGGCGACCCTTCGAGCCGTCTCGACGCCGCGCCGTCGCGAGATCCTCCGCCTGGTGTGGGACCGGGAGCTCTCCGCCGGGGAGATCGCGTCCCACTTCGAGGACGTGACCTGGGCGGCTGTGTCCCAGCACCTCCGGGTGCTCCGCGAGGCCGGCCTGATCCGCGAGCGGCGACAGGGGAACCATCGCCTCTACCGCGCCGACCGCCGCGCCCTCGGTCCCCTGCGCCCGATCCTGAAGTCCCTGTGGCAGCAGGACCTCGACCGGCTGCGAACGCTGGCGGAGGATGAGCACAAGAGAAGGAGACGATCGTGACCATCGAATCCGGCCAGCCCGAGGAGGTCCAGGTCGAGACCCGCGTTGAGGCTCCGCCAGGCGTGGTGTTCTCCTTCTTCACCGAACCCGACAAGTACCGCCGGTGGAAAGGACGGGATGCCGAGCTCGACCCACGGCCCGGAGGGACCTACCGGGTGAGGATGGACGACACGAACGTGGTCCGGGGGGAGTACGTGGATGTCGAACCTCCCAACCGGGTCGTGTTCACGTGGGGATTCGAGGGGAACGAGGGGCTGCCGCCCGGGACCAGCCGCGTGGAGGTCACCCTCGTCCCGGACGGGAACGCCACCATCGTTCGGCTCCGACACACCGGACTCCCAGATGACGAGAGCCGATCTCAGCATGCCGCCGGGTGGGAGCTCTATCTCGGGCAGCTGGCGACAGCCGCCGGAGGATGAAGCTCCAGTTTGCTTGCCTTCCTAGATCGGGGGAGCCCGCACCGTACCGAGAGGGGGACACGCATGCCCCCGACGCACTAGGCGACGGCGTCACTCCGGGCGATCGAGGAAATGGTCACGGCGGACCTTGCCCATCCAGGCCGCCGGCAGCACCATGACCAGGTAAGAGCCGTCCGCACGAAAGGCCGCGGCACAACCGAACGGATGAAACACTCCTTCCCCGAGATTGCCCGGAAGCTGCCCGCCAGCCACAGATTCCGCTTGTCCGCTTCGCTTCGCGGCCGATCCGACACGGCCGGCGCTGGCTCACGGAACGGCCACGCGGACAGTCGGCAGCGGCTCAGCACCGCCTTCCAGTTGGCCGTCATCATCCCGACCGCCCTCCTCCTGGGGATCGATCTGATTCGGCACCCCGACCAGCTCAACGACCCGGCGATCATCGCGTGGGCGGTGGGAGTGGCCCTTGTCGACCTCATCCCGGTGCCTGCGGCAGGCGGGCTGTATCTGAGCCTGAGCTTCCCGATCCTGCTGGCCACGGCCATGATCTACCCGCCGTCCGTTGCCGGCCTGATCGCCTTCACCGGCTCCACGGACCCGCGCGAGGTACGGCGGACGATCCCGGTCCTGAAGGCCCTGTTCATTCGGGCGCAGATCGCCCTGGCCGTCCTGATCGGGAGTCACGTGTTCCACGCCGTGGCCACGGTTCGCTCTTCGTGGATGGCACTGGTGCCAGCCGTCCTGGCCATGATCATCGCCGACTCGGCCGTCAACACCGCGTTGGTCGCAACGTACCAGCACCTCTCCTCGCGGGTCGCCGTCCGGGACGTGCTTGCCCAGATGCGGCTGGGGAGTCCGTGGATCTTCCTGACCAGCTATCTGCTCCTCGGCCTCTCGGGCGTGCTGATCGCGAGGTTGTACGTGGATGAAGGCGTCTGGGCCGCCCTGGTCCTGGTGGCACCCCTGGTGTTCGCCCGACAGATGTTCATCGGCGGCCGGGAGCTCCACGACACGTCGAGCAGGTACCGCAGCCTCATGGAGAACATCCCGGCGATCACCTACATCCGGTCGATCCAGGAACAGAAGATCGTGTTCATCAGCCCTCAGGTCGAGTCGATCCTCGGCTTCAGCCGGGGCGAATGGCTGAGCGACCAGAACCTGTGGACCAAGCAGATCCACCCGGAGGACCGCGAGCGGATCATGGGGGCCTCCACGCGTGCCGAGACCACCCTCACCCCCTTCTCCGAGGAATACCGCATGGTCAGCAGCGAGGGCCGCTCAGTGTGGGTCCACCACGAGGCCGAGGCGCTGCGAGACGAAGGTGGCCACCCCCGTTTCTGGCAGGGCGTGGTGATGGACATCTCACAGTTGAAGGAAGCCGAGGAGCAGGTCACCTTCATGGCCTACCACGACAAGCTCACCGGGCTCCCCAATCGCAACCTGTTCGAGGAGCTGCTCAATCAAGCCCTGGGCCGGGCCCGGCGGATGGGGCTGGGCGTCGCGGTCCTGTTCATCGACATCGACAACTTCAAGCTGATCAACGACAGTCTGGGGCATTCGGCCGGGGACGAGCTCCTGCGCCAGCTTGCGGTTCGGATGCAGAAGGCCGTCCGAGACTCCGATGTGGTGGCCCGCCAGGGAGGAGACGAGTTCATCGTCCTGATCACGGACATCGACGTCGAGGGATCGCCCCTCGTCGCCATGGGCACGGCGGAGGCGGTCGCCCGGCGGATCCACCACCACCTGGCGGAGCCGTTCCAGCTCGAGAACGAGGAGTTCTACGTCACCGGGACCATCGGGATCAGCATCTTTCCCCTCGACGCAATGAAGGGTGAGGACCTGCTCAGGAACGCCGACGCGGCGATGTACCGGAGCAAGAACCAGGGACCAGGGGGCTCGCTCGTTCACCCGGCCACGTCCAGGAACATGCTCGACGAGCTCTCGTTCGCCACGCGCCTGCGACGAGCCGTGGACGCCCGCCAGTGGGTGCTGCACTACCAGCCGATCGTGGATCTGAAGAGCGGACAGGTCCGGGCGGTGGAGGCGCTGATCCGGTGGGACGATCCCGAGCGAGGCCTGATCCAGCCCGGCGAGTTTCTCCTGCTCGCCGAAGCGATGGGGTTCGGCGAGGCGATCGGCGACTGGGTGCTGCATGAAGTGACGAAGCAGACCCGGATCTGGCGGGACCAGGGATACGAATTCCAAGTCAGCTTCAACGTCTCTCCCCGCCAGCTCAGGCGCACAGACATCGCCAGGAGGGTCTTGGCGGCCGCGGATGCATCCGGAGTCGATCCAGCGCACCTGGTCATCGAGGTCACCGAGGGCGCCGACGTGGGTGAGCTGAAACAGGTGGAGGCCGTGCTCCGCCAGCTTCGCGACCATGGACTGAGCGTGGCCATGGACGACTTCGGGACGGGACACTCCTCTCTGGCCCGTCTGAAGGACCTCCCTGTGGACCTGCTCAAGATCGACCGGATGTTCGTGCGAGGGATCCCCAACGACGAGCAGGTGGTCGGGATGGTCAGCGCGGTCATCCGATTGGCCGGGACCATCGGGAAGTGGCCGATCGCCGAGGGGGTGGAGACCGCGGAACAGCTGCGCTTCCTCCTCGAGGAGGGCTGTCCGCTCGGGCAGGGCTTCTACTTCAGCCGACCCCTCCCCGCCGACGAGCTGTCGGCCCATCTTCCCCAGATCTCCCTGCCGCGCTGAAAGCTTCGCAACCCGACAGCGCCAGGCGGCCTCGCGTAAGGCCTCAAACCGAGACAGCCTCCACCGATACCTCAAACGAGAGGGATTCATTTCGAAGGGAGGCACCGAATGAACTGGAGGAGACTCCTCAGCGTGCTCAGCTCTCTCGCGCTGCTGCTCGGCGCGGGCGGGGCGCACTGGAAGCCCTATTAAAAGGCACTTCTCACTGCCCCATTCAGGCCTGGTCTCCGCTCGAACCTCGAGCTCTGACGGTCGGCGTTTCGGGGGACGGCCGGTCGGCCGATGGTTCGGAGGCCGGGTGCGCTTCATCCTAGGTGGCCCTACCCGTGGTTCGGGAGGCTTTCGATGCCGTCCCCCAGCATCGCCATGCTCATCGGCGCCGCCCTGTTCGGAGGGTTCGCGGTCTACGTGTGGCTGCGTCGGGGAAACGCCGGGGCCAAGGGACTGCTGCTCGCGCTGGCGGCCGGCATCTGGTACACGGCAACCTACGCCCTGGAGCTGTGGAGCGTCGGTCCAGCCAAGCAGGCATGGGGCGACGTCAAATATCTGGGGGTCTGCCTGCTGCCGGCGGCGTGGCTGGTCTTCACGCTCCAGTACACGGGGCGGGCTCGCTGGCTGACCCAGCGGCTGTACCTCGTCCTCTGCGTGGAACCTCTCGTCGTCCTGACCCTTCTGGCGATCCCAGCCACGCACGACCTCATCCATGTCTATCCCTCCGACGGCACCGAACAGTTCCCCGTGGTCGGGTTCGGCTCGGTCGGTTGGATCAACGTCTTCTACTCGTACGCCCTGCTCCTGTTCGGGACTGGCCTCTTCGTGCGGACGCTCTTCGCCATCGCTCGCCCGTACCGGAAACAGGCCCGGGCGCTCATGGCCGCCCTCTTCCTGCCGTTGCTGTTCAACATCCTCTACAACTTCAACGTCGAGCCGTTCGGGCGGGTCGACCTCACCCCGTTCGCGTTCCTCCTGGCCGTGATCGTCATCGTGTGGGGCATCTTCCGGCTCCGCTTGCTCGACATCGTCCCCGTCGCCCGGAGCCGGATCGTGGAGACCATGCAGGACGGTGTGGTGGTTCTCGACGCCTACCACAGGATCGTCGACCTGAACCCGGCCGCCCAGCGAGTGCTCGGCCGCTCGGCCTCCCAGGCGGTCGGACTGCCGCTCGAGCGGCTGTTGCCGGCCCAGGGCGACCTCCTCGAACGATCCAAAGGTTCCTCGACCGTTCAGTCGGAGATCCGTCTCCTCCTCGGATCGAGCCTGCGCCACTACGAGGTCACCCTCTCGCCCATTCCCGACGATCGAGGTCGAGAGAGCGGGAAGCTGATGGTCATCCGGGACATCTCCGAGCGGAAGATCACGGAGGAGCGGCTGGAACAGATGGCCCACTACGATTCACTGACCGGGCTGCCCAATAGGAAGCTCTTCGCCGATCGCCTGAGCCAGGCCATCATCCGGGCCCGGCGCAACCGCCAGCTCGTGGGTCTCCTGTTCCTGGACGTCGATCACTTCAAGGACGTCAACGACACGCTCGGTCACGAGGTCGGCGATCGCCTCCTCCAGCAGCTGGCCACAAGGTTGCGGGCGTGCGCGCGAGCCGAGGACACGGTGGCCCGGCTGAGCGGCGACGAGTTCACCATGATCCTGCCGGAGATGCAGGCCCCCACCGACGCAGCCATCGTGGCCACGCGGGTAATGGAGAGCCTGCAGAGCCCCTTGATCGCTGGGGGCCACGAGCTGTACATGAGCGCCAGCCTCGGCATCTGCGTGTGGCCGACCGACGGCGAGGATCCCGGGACCCTGATCCGGAACGCGGACCTGGCGATGTACCGGGCCAAGGCCCAGGGCAGGAACCGGTTCGAGTTCTACGCGACCGACTTCGGCACGCACGCCGCCAAGCGTCTGGAGCTCGAGCAGGATCTTCGCCGCGCCCTCGACCGCGGAGAGCTGCGTCTCCATTACCAGCCGATCGTGGCGCTGGGGGCCCGTCGGGTCCATTCCCTGGAGGCGTTGATCAGGTGGCAACACCCCCGGCGCGGCCTCATCCTGCCCTCGCACTTCATCTGGCGCGCCGAGGAGACCGGGCTCATCGAGTCCATCGGGGAGTGGGTCCTGGAGAGAGCATGCCGCGAGGCGCTGGAGTGGGACAGGTCGGCCCCCGGCTGCACGACGAGCGTCTCGGTCAACGTCTCGGCCCGGCAGCTGAAGCGTCCAGGCTTCCCCACGGAAGTTCGGGACGTCCTGGACCGGACTGGCCTCGAACCGGAGCGGTTGGTCCTGGAGATCAGCGAGGGGACGGTGATGGACGACGCCCTGACCTCGGCGGCCATCCTCCACGACCTCAAGGGTCTCGGGGTCAGGCTGTCCCTGGATGACTTCGGGACCGGGTCCACCTCGCTCAGTCAGTTCGGGCGCCTTCCTCTCGACATCCTGAAGATCGACCGGTTGTTCGTGCGAGGGTTGGGAAGGGGATCGGAGGACACCATCGTCGTGCAGGCCATGCTGAGCCTGGCTCACGCCTTTGGACTGACGGTCGTGGCCGAGGGCGTGGAGACGGAGGGGCAGATGAAGATCCTGGAGAACCTGGAGTGCGATCTCGTACAGGGGTTCCTGATCTCCGAGCCCCTCCCCGTCCAGTCTGTTCCCGAGTTCATGAACGCGGGAAACCGCGTCCACCTGGGGATCGCCTAACCGGCGCCTCACCGGCCAGGATGGAGTCGGGCGCTGTCGAGCGGGAGAGACGAAGGGCCGGCGCGTCGCGGGAACGTCGCCGCGCGCCGGCCCTTCGCGTCGGAGGCTGGGACTCGGTGGTATCCGGCCGGTAGGCTTCCCTTCCGGGTCCGCTCCTTTTCGTCGGCGAGGAGCCTGGCGAGCCTTCCCCATACCCGCAAGGCTCCTCGCCGATCGCGCATGCTAGGGAGGCGGGCGCCAAGGGTCAAGAACGCCAGGAACGCCGTTCGGGCAGCTAGGCCCGCTGCACGCCGCCAAAACCCCTGGCCGCATCAATTTGGAAAACGAACGCCAAAACACGAGAAGCGCGCTTGCCACCGCCCCGTCGCCTCCGTAGGGTGACGAGTGCCCCCGATGGGGCCAGAGGCCGAGGCAGGGAACCGAATGGGTTCTCGAACTCGGGAAACCTCGGGGTACCTGTGTAAGGTGGTCGGGACAGCTAACTGGCTGCCTATGCGGGGTACCTGGGGATACCTGGGAGAGAGGGCACCATAAGGAAACCAAGCCGGTTTCGAACTTCGTCGGGGGCACTTTCATGCCCGGCAACCGTCGGCTCACGCCGAAAGATGCACTCCCCATCCCCCGAACTGACCCCACGGGGACGGTCTGGGCGGAGGAACCCGTCGAATGGAGGGAATGGTCGGCGGTCGGTCCACCGATTCAATGGGCAGGATGGACGACGCTGATGCTTCCGTGGCCTGCGACCAAGCGGTGCGCCCTTCGGAGCGAGCAGAGCTGTCGCCCCTGCGGACGGCCTTCATCGAACACCTCAAGTATGGGCACGGGGTTTTGAAGATGCCCGACGGCGAGATGGACGCGTGGTGGCTTCACCAGCAGATCCACGGCCGCTGATCGCGCTCGGCCCGCCCGGCCAGGAACGCCTCGGCTTCGCGAATGGACCGACTAGGCTTGATCTCGTCATGGCGGAGGGACTGTTCACCGCGGACCTGTTCCGGTTCCTGGAGGACCTGCGCAAGCACAATGACCGAGCCTGGTTCGCGAAGAACAAAGAGCGGTATCTCGACTCGGTCCAGGAGCCGGCTCTCGAGTTCGTCCGAAGCTTCGCTCCCTACCTGAGCAAGATCAGCCCTCAATTCGTGGCCGACGACCGCCCGGTGGGCGGATCACTCTTTCGCATCTATCGGGACGTCCGGTTCTCCAAGGACAAGAGCCCCTACAAGACCCATGTGGGCATCCACTTCCGCCACAACGCAGGGCGGGACGTCCACGGTCCGGGCTTCTACCTGCATCTCCAGCCGGGCGAGGTGTTCACCGCCATCGGGCTGTGGCACCCCGAGCGGGAGACCCTCCACAAGATCCGGACGGCGGTCGCCGAGAACCCGGCGCAGTGGAAGCGGGTCGCTCACGGCGGTGAGTTCGGATCCCGCTACCGCCTTTCGGGAGATGTCCTCAAGCGGGCGCCGGCCGGCTTCGATCCCGATCACCCATTGATCGAGGACCTGAAGAGGAAGGACCACGTCGGCGTGGCGATGATGGACGAGCGGACGGTCACGTCCAAGGACTTCCTTCCCAGATACTCCGAGCTCTGCCGGGCCGCCGTCCCATATGCCCGATTCCTGTGCGAGGCGGTGGGCGTTTCCTTTTAGAGACGTGCCGCCGAAGGCTCAGAAATCGAACAGGGCGGTCGTCATCGAGAACCGGAGCGCCGGGCCGAGGGCCACGAACGTCCCGAACATCACGGCGCACCCGGCGATCCCCAGCACGTTGCGCCAGAAGGCGAAAGTCTGCGTCATCTTCTGGCCGGGGTCCTCCACCTCCCAGTACCGGTGGAAGTACCCTGCGGCGACGAGCAGGAAGGCCGCGATCATCAGCGCGCCGACGTCGGGCCAGATCCCGAGCGCGAGGGAGACTGCCCCGAGGATCAACCAGATCCCGACGGGCCAACCCGCGACCACCGGGAGCGGGAATCCCGCGCCCGTCGCATAACCTTCCATCCCCTGGCTCCGCCGGATGTGGGCCACCCCCGAGACGGCGCCGAAAAAGATGGCGAACAGGATCCTTCCCACCAGGACGATCAGCCCGGTCCCGACGCTCATGCTTCCCTCCCTGGTCGCGGTCTCTGCCCTGCGGGCGGGGCAGGCGGGCGATGGCTTCGGGCGCTGTCGACAATGATATTGGGATGACGACCATCGCTTTCATCGGGCTCGGCCGGATGGGAAGCCGCATGGCCCGGCGTTTGCTCCAGGCGGGCAACGAGGTCGCCGTGTGGAATCGGACCCAGGAAAGGATGTCGCCGCTCGTCCAGGCCGGGGCAGTGCCGGCGAAGTCCCCCGCCGACGCGGCACGCCGCGCCGAGGCGGTGCTCACCATGCTCTCCGACCCCGCCGCGCTCATGGAGGTGACAGAAGGTCCTGACGGGCTCGCCGCGGGGGTCGGACCATCGGCGACGGTCATCGAGATGTCGACGGTTGGACCGGAGGCGATCGGTCGCCTCGCCTCCCGGCTCGCTCCGGGGACCGGGTTGCTCGATGCCCCCGTGCTCGGCAGTCTCGCCGAGGCCGAGGCCGGCTCGTTGAGGATCTTCGTGGGTGGGCCGCTGGGGCTCGTCGCGCGATGGACGCCCCTGCTGTCCGAGCTCGGCTCCCCGCTCTACGTTGGCGAGCTCGGTTCAGGCGCGGCGGCCAAACTCGTGGCCAACCTCACGCTGCTCGGGGTGCTCGGCCTGCTCGGCGAGGCCCTGTCCCTCGCCCGAGGCCTCGGCCTGTCCCACGTGACAGCGTTCGAAGTGCTGGCGGCGACCCCCCTTGCGGCCCAAGCCGAGCGACGCCGCGCGGCCATCGAGTCCGGGGACTACCCTGCCCGTTTCTCGTTGTCGCTCGCGCTGAAGGATGCGGACCTTATCCTCGACGCCTCCGCCGAAGCGGAACTCCGGCTGGTGAAGGCCGCGCGAACATGGCTGGCGGAGGCGAACGAGGCCGGCTGGGCAGATCGGGACTACTCGGCCGTGCTTGCCTGGATCCTCAGAGAGCAGAGCGGGAAGTCCTCGGAGGGACGGGCGGAGGGCCGCTAAGCTGGGGCGCATGGACGCGTGGGACGCGATCAGGGCGCGACGAGCCGTTCGCAGTTTCACCGACCAGCCCATCGGGGCGAAGGATCTCGATCGGATCCTGGAAGCCGGTCGGCGCGCGCCCTCGTCGGTGAACGAGCAGCGGTGGGACTTCGTGGTCGTCACGGGGCGAGACGAGCTGGAACGTTTGTCGGAGGTCTGGCAGTACGGCAAGCATGTCGCCAGCTCGGCGGCCACGATCGCACTGGTGACTCCGCGGACAGACGATCCTCACGTGCGAGCGTCGATCGCCTTCGACCTCGGTCAGGCCGCCATGAGCTTCATGATCGCCGCCGCGGACCTGGGCATCGGAAGCTGCCATTCCTCGGTGCAGGACCAGGACCTGGCCCGCAGCCTGTTGGGCTATCCAGAAGACCGTGAGAGCGGCTACCTGATCGCGCTGGGCTACCCGGCCGACCGCCCTCTTCGGGCGATCCGAAACCCGAGGCGCCGCCCGTTCGACGACGTGGTCCACCCGGACCGCTGGTAAGGAGGACGATCGAGCAATGAGCAGTCCCGAGGCGAGCGACGTCGAGTCCGCCCTCGATCGGAACGTCGATCCCGTGTCGGAGCCCGAGGCCTACCGCCGGATGCTCCTCGGCCTTCTCGGTGACCGAGACCCCGCCGAGGTGCAGGCCGAGTTCCCCGCGCAGCTTCGGGCGATGGTCGCGGACGCGGGGGCGAATCTCCGCACGAAACCTGCTCCGGGCGAGTGGTCCGCCCTCGAGGTGCTCGGGCATTTCGTGGACGCAGAGATCGCCTCGGGCGCGAGGTATCGCTGGATCCTCGCCCACGACGAACCGCCGTTGATCGGCTACGACCAGGACCGGTGGGTGGAACGCCTCCATCATCAGGACGGTGACCCGGAGGACATGCTCGAGCTGATCGAGGCGCTCCGGAAGTCACACCTTGGGCTCTGGGCTGGGTCGTCCGAGAGCGATCGCGCCAGGATCGGCGTGCACTCCGAGCGGGGTCCGGAGAGCTACGAGCTCACGTTCCGCCTGGTCGCCGGGCACGGCCTGTACCACCTGGGCCAGATGCGGCGCACGCTTGCCCAGGTGGCCGGACGATGAGGGCCGCGACCAGGATCGAGCTCACCGAGGCGAGGCCGACGCCGCTGGAGGTGCTTATCGGAAGCTTCCGCCACCTCCTGGAAACGGGCCGGCCGGCCGGACGGGGAGACATCGCCAAGCGCGTCGGTTCGACCTCCGCAGTCGTGGAAGAACGACTTCGAGGGCTGGAGCAGCGGCGGACCATCAGGCGCAACGAGGCCCGTGACGTGGTCGTGGCGGGCGGTCTCAGCGTCGCTCCTACCGTCCACCGGATGGAGTTCGTTGGCGTATCCGCTTCACGTGCTGCGCGTTCGATGCCCTGGGGATCCTGGGCGCGCTCGAGACCGACGGTGTCATCGAGTCGACCTCGCCGGAAACGGGCGCTCCGCTCCGCGTCACGTTTCGGGCCGGCCGTCCAGAGGCGAGCGACACCGTTCTCTTCTATGCGGACGACGCGTGCTGCACCTCGATCCTGGACGAGTGGTGCCCGAAGGTGAACTTCTTCGAGGGCCCGGAGGTCGCCGCGCGGTGGGCTGAACGGACCGGGATCGTCGGGACAGTGGTCGGCTTGGGCGAGGCCACCGGGCGCGCCGCCCGGGAGTGGGCGCCCTTGGTGGCCTCGCCAGCCCAAACAGCCTGAGGGCCCGTCGCCACTCGGCCGGGGTCGCCCGAAACACCGCCATCCGGAAGCCGTTCGGCGACTCGAGATCCTCCAGCGTCGCCACGAAGGTCAGCTGGCCGGAGCCGCTCAGCCCCTCCTCGCAAAAGGTGATGTTCTGAACCGTACGGCCGTCCAGCGTGTCTCCGGTTACGACCACCCGATCCGCGACCGGGTCTCCGCCCACGAAGATCCCGCTCGTCACGAAGTCGTCCAACGTGGCGTGGAAGGCCACGTCCCCGCCATTGTTGATCGCGGGGGGCCGGAAGCCGAACGAGCCGAATGCGCCTCGAGTGTCGGCGACCGTCGTCCGCTGCGATCCGTCATTCTTCACGATCTCCGTCACGAACTCCTGGTTCACGGGGTCGAAGAAGGACCGTTCGTAGGCTGCGGTGCCGCCGTCGTTGTAGGTCGGCTCCTGAACCGAAACATCGGGGTCAGGTACCTCGATCGTCCTGAACGTCCCTTCCCGGCCCGCGAAGATGCCGTCGTCGAAGTCGATCGACTCGTCGAAGGCGATGTCGCCCAGGTTGTTGATGGAAGGGCGAGAGTCGTTCCCGCCGAACTGGCTGGTCGACGCGAGGTAGTGCGTGATGGTGCCCCTGCCGAACCCCGAGAAGAGGCCCTCATCGAAATTGAACGCCTCGTCGAGCTCTGCCTTGAAGGCCACCTCGCCGCTGTTGCTGATCGAGGTGTCGAAGCCGAAGAAGTTGAACTCGTCCGCGGTGCTGGCGATGGTCGTCAGCTTCTTGCCGCTGCCGCGCAGGATCGACTCCGTATCGTTCTTCTTGCCTTGATCGATCCGCGCGGCGAACGAGACCTGTCCGGCGTCGTTCATCGATGGGTTGCGACCGATGAAGTTGAATCGCTTGTCGTCTTCGGCGATCGTGGTGATGCTGCCGTCCGCGGCGTTGACGCGGTAGATGCCCGGGATCGTGTTGAAGCCGTCGGCCGCCAGGCGCCCCGCCCTGAACGCGACGTCCCCTCCCCCATTGATCGAGGCGCATCCGAAGTTGAACGGATCGAAGTTGTCCTCCGTGCTGTCCGCCAGCTTCGTGAAGGTGTATCCCTGTGCCGATGCGGGGGCGGCCAGGGCGACCAGAATGGCCATTGCGGCAATGCTCGCGAAGAAGCCGTGCTTGAGCAGGCGGGCCTGACCCCACCCACGGGAGATCGAATCCATCGCTTGCCTCCTTGCTCGGGGAAACGGGTATTGACAGTTACGATCCGGCCCCGGGGGCGGTTTGCCCAGGTGTGCGCTCCTGACTAAGGAGATCAGGTCCATGAAACCGAAGTTCTTCGCCACGCCAGCAGAGTTCCGGTCCTGGCTGGAGAAGCACCATGCCGACACGAAGGAGTTGCTGGTCGGGTACCACAAGAAGGGCTCGGGGCGGCCGACCATCACCTATCTCGAGTCGGTGGAAGAAGCTCTGTGCTTCGGCTGGATCGACGGCGTGCAAAGATCGATCGATGACGTCAGCTACTGCATCCGCTTCACTCCGCGGAGGGAGCGAAGCTCGTGGAGCGCCGTCAACATCCAACGAGTGGAACAGCTCAAAGCCGCGGGCAGGATGCACCCCTCCGGCCTGGCGGCATTCGACAGGCGTTCGAAGGACCGGTCCGGAACCTATTCGTACGAGCAGCGGGACAAGGCGAGGCTCGAGCCCGCCCACGAGCGACGGTTTCGCGCCAACCGCAAGGCCTGGGACTTCTTCACGGCCCAACCGGCCGGGTACCGAACGATGGCCGTGTGGTGGGTGGTGAGCGCGAAGAAGGAGGAGACCAGGCTCAGGCGGCTGGCCACGCTCATCGAGGACTCCGCCCACGGCCGGGCAGTTGGGCCGCTGCGCCGGCCCACCCCCCCGGGGTGAGCGGCGCTATCCTGAAGCGCGGCTGCGCCGGGACTTCTTCCTGGCCGGCTCGGCGCGATCCTTCGCGTCCTCGACGCTGCGTCGCAGGGCTGCCAGCAGGTCGGCCATCTCCGGCCGAGGAGCGGCCTCCTCCTCGATCACCGGCTCCATCCCCTCGGCCTTCGCCTGGATCAGCTCCATGACCCGTTCTCGATAGGTGTCGGCGTACTCTGTCGGGTCCCAGTCCCCGGCCATCACCTCGATCAACTTCATGGCCATGTCCAGCTCGCGAGCGGAGGGCTCACCCGGCAGCCCGTACGGCAGGACGTCGGCGGACCGTCGCACTTCGTCGGAGAAGAACAGCGTCTCGAGCCCGAGCACGCCGTGCATCGGACGGACGGCCGCCAGGTACTCCCGAGTGCGCATCACGAACCGTCCGATCCCCACCCGCCTCGCCTGCTCGAGAGCCGCGATGAGGAGCCCGTAGGCACGCTCGGCGCCCGCCGGACCACCCACCGACGGACCAGGCGCCAGGTAGTAGCTCCGTTCGAAGTACAGGGGATCGACCTGCTCGAGGGGGACGAACGCCTCGATGTGGATGGTGCGATCGGAGGTGGGACGGAGCGCCTCCAGCTCCTCCTGCTCCAGCATGACGTACCGACCCGGCTCCACCTCGTACCCCTTGACGATGTCCTCGTACTCGACCTCCCGAGGCGCCTGCGGACCTGGCTCTCGGGCTGGAGCCGGCACCTCGAAAGGCTCCGGAAGCGGCGGCTCCACCGTCGGAGGAGGCGGGGCGGGTGCTTCCTCGGGCCCTTCCGCGGGTGGCTCAGTCGGACCTTCGGCCCACCCGCTCAGATCCCACGGCGTTTCCTCTTCCACCACACGCCGATGGCGAACGCGCTTGCCCGTCCCTCGGGCGAACTCGTGGAATCGGACGTCCCGAGGCGTGGTCGCCGGAAACATCCGCACAGGGATCAGTACGAGCCCGAACCCGACCCATCCGGTCCAGATCGACCTCGGCATGGCGCCTGCCCTCGATCACCACGCGCCGGCCCAGGAGTCGATCCGCTCCTGAACCTCGCGCAACCGCTCGACCAGGCTCTTGAGCATGGCCACCGCCACCCGGGGCTGGTGCACCAGGAATCCTTGGAACTCTTCCGAACCGATACGAAGCGCATCGACGTGCTCGGCGGCTCGCACGGTCGCCATCCGCTGCCTTCCGGCGACCAGCGCCATCTCGCCGAAGAACTCGCCGGGCTTGAGCTGGTGATATCGGCCGCCCACGTCCACCTCGGCGTTTCCCCGGAGGACGATGTACATGGCATCTCCGGGCTCCCCACGCTCCACGATGGCCTGGCCAGGCTGGTAGGAACGTAGCTGGCCGATCTTCAAGATGTTCTCGAGGTCATGCCGGGTGACCCCGGCGAACAACGGCATCCCCTCGAGAGCCGATATCCCTACCGCCTGGTCGTCCATCCCCCTGTCCTCCTTCTCGAGTGCGTTCCGTGGCCGTGATCGCCGCTAGCTTAGTTTCCTCCGGAGCAACCGCTGGATACACTCTGATATGCGCCGCAGCGCTACCCGGCAGCGAGGAGGTGGGCGCGATGCGGAGAACTGCTCTCGTACCCCTGGTGGCCGCTCTGCTGGCCTCGGCCTGCAGCTCTCCGCCCGCCCGGCAGCAAGCGGCGAGCCCGCCCTCGCCGACCGCGGGGCCTTCATCGAGCCCCACGCTTCCGGGCACACCGACCGTTGCTCGGTTGGCGTCCGGTGAGGTCGTACCCTCGACCTGCACGCCTGGGAATCCCCCGAGCTCGGACACAGCGGCATTCGTGGCGGCCGGCCACGCGTGGGCTCTCAGCCCGGAGGGCACGCACCTGACCTGCCTGTTCGACGTTCCCGACCCGGGGCCCTTCGCCTGGGGCCCACTGGGGGATCGGGCCCTGGTAGGTGGGTTCGAGGTCAAGGGCCTTCCCGGAGCCCTGACCCTTCCGCCAAGCGATGTCCGCTCGGGGCCGACCTCCTGGGGCCGCCCCACAGGGCGGTCGATCGTTTTCGTCTCTCTCGACGGCGACGAGCTAGAGAAGGTGCACCTGGACGGCGATCCCCTGGAGGCCATCACGCCCCTGAGGCAGGCGCGATATCTGAGCGTCACCTATCACCCCTCAGGACTGGCCCTGGCCTTCGCCGTGGAGCGCTCTGGGGGCCAATCGATCTGGATCTCTTCGAACACGGGGCAGAGCCCAAGGCGGCTCGTGTTCTCGAAAGAGGGCACGAAGTTCGGGGACGTGGCCTTCAGCTCAGACGGCGTCATCCTCTACTACGTGGCCCTTCACGCCAATGAAACCTCCGTGCTCCACGACCTCTCGCTGGTGAATCCGACGGAGGTCGGCGCCCTGGCCAGCGCTCCGCCGAGCAAGCAGATCCTCGGCATCAAGCCGGGTGTTGCCGAGGGAACGATCGCGTGGACGACGGGAACCTCCTGCGACGACAGCGTCGCGATGGCACGGGACGCCGAGGGGAACGACCTGACCGTCCCGGGAGGATCGCGTCCCACCAGCGTGCTCGGTTGGCTGGACGCGAACCGGATCCTGGTGGCGACCGGAGGATGTTCGGGGCCGATGGATCTGAGCTCGGTCGAAGTGTCCACCGGCACGTCCACGCCTCTGGTATTCGGGGTCGACGCCGCCGGTGTCAGGACGCCCGCCCCGACGCCGCCACCACCGCTCCCCAAAGCGGACGCGGACGTCGGAAGCGGGAACGCCTGATAAGGAATTCTCCGGCGGCCGGTCGGGCCGCCTCGAGGCCTAGCGATCCGCCAGGAGGGTCTCCCGGTTCCAGGCGCGGCTCCACGAAAGTATGGTCGCGCCTGCGGACGGGCGGGGCTTGTTCAACTCTCGGAGCCACCGGAGGGCCTCCGAGCGGATGTCGGCCCGGCAGGCCTCACACCACACCCCCTTGCCGCAGCGGTTGCCGCAGTCGGAGAGATCGAGGAGACCGCTGCCCTCGCTCAAGACCACCCGAGGGTCGAACGCAACCCTGAGAGCGCTCGGGTGGTCCACCCTGCTCGATCGACCGACTCTCCCCTTCTCGTTCCCCACCGGATCCTCCTCCTCCTAAGGCACTCACCTGGTGCGAGCCCATGGTCGCCGTTCGGGGGATGCCTGCCAAGCAACGAACGAACTAACTGCGTCGGTCGAAAGGCCAGGTTCCTTCCCGGAAGCACCGGCGGATGTCCGCGTTTGCGGCCCTCCGGGGCCCCATCGTAGATTCGTTCGGCCTCGGACCAGAAGTCCCGTGGCGCTCTGTTCCTGCGCCCCCGAGAACCGGAGGTGACCGTCGATGGCAGCCAGAACATCGTTCACCCGCCCCATCCTGCCTCGCGTCATCGCCCTGTCCAGCGCAGTGGCTCTGGTCCTGCTGGCGGCAGGCAGCGCGTTGGCAAAGGACGGCCCACCCGGCTTCCTGACCAAGCAGCCCTCGATGCTCACCGCCGTCACTCCTGGGGGCAGCGTCCTTCCGATCATCACCGTGCCGGAATCCCCAAAAGGGAAGGGAGGCTGGCAGTTCGAAGCCATCCCTGACGGGATCGGGTTCGGCATATCCGGGAAGAAGAACGTCACGGTCTATGTCAATCACGAGACCTCGACCGTGCCCTTCCCCTACAACCAGAACAACCCGAATCCCGAGAACTCCCAGAACGACTTCGACAACGCACAGCTCAGCGCGATCACCCTGTCACTCAAGAACGCCGGCGTGCTATCCGGGTCGTTCGTGATCCCCAGCGCGGCCAACTACCAGCGGTTCTGCTCGAACTTCCTCATCGGCCCCGCAGAGGGATTCGAGGAGCCATTGCTGATCACGAACGAGGAGGCCACAGACTTCGTCAACCGGACCGGTGAGGCCTGGCCGCCACGAGATGGAGCCGAGCAGGCGGGCCTCGCGGTGGCGTTCGACCCGGCCACCGGTGAGTACCGTTCGATCTACGGCCTGGGGCGGATGAACCACGAGAACAGCGTGCCGATCCCAGGCTACGGTCAGGCTGTCATCGTCACCGGCGACGACACGTTCTCCGCCCCCTCGTCCCAGCTCTTCATGTACCTCGCCGCGGACCGAGACGCTGTCTGGAACGACGAGGGACACCTGTACGGGTTCGTCTCCGACGATCCCTTGATCAACGATTACGGGGACCTGTCGGGCCAGGCGAGCGTGTCGGGCACGTTCATCCAGGTCCCGGACGAGATCGCCGACGGCGACCAGGCCGGCCTGGAGTCGTGGAGCAATACGAACAACGTGTTCCAGTTCATTCGTGTGGAGGACCTCGCGTACGACCGCAACACTCCCAACGTCTTCTATTTCGCGGACACGGGAGAACCGCGAGCGATCCCGGACCCCGATACGGGGCGTCTCAAGCGAGGGCCGTCTGGCACGATGGGCCCCTGGCCCAACGGCCGCATCTTCAAGATGGTGCTGGACCCCGAGGACCCAACGGTCGTGGACAGCCTGTCGATCCTGGTGGACGGCGACGTCGGCGGCTACAACAACCCGGCCGTGCTGCACCAGCCCGACAACGTCGAAACGACCGAGAACAGCCTGCTGGTCACCGAGGACCCGGGTGGCCACAACCAGTACCCGGTGAGCGACCCGGCCGGAACGACGGCCAGGGTATGGCGGTACGACCTCGCGACCGGGGCATTTACAGTCGCGGCGAAGGTGGACCAGTCCCTGGACCCGGGTCAGGATGCGAATCAGGGTGCATGGGAATCGAGCGGGATCGTCGACGCGTCGTCCGCGTTCGGCGACGGCGCGTTCCTGATCACCGTCCAGGCCCACACGTGGTTCGTCGAGACCGCGCTGGGGCCGGATCTGGTGCCGCCGCCCGGCCCGGACTGGCTTTACAAGAGAGAGGGAGGTCAGCTCCTGCTGCTCTGGATCCCCGGCGCGTAGCCGAGCTGGTCATACTCCTACCTGCGCTTCTGCGGACCCGAGCCCGGCCGCCCGCTCCAGCCAGGGCGTCGCCCTGAGGCGCTCGAAGGTCTCTTGCGCTTGGGACAGGAGGCGCTGGGCGAGGCTCTGCTCTCCCCGGCCGGCCAGCCACTCGGCGTGCTCCAGTCGAACCACCGCGAGATCAAACAATTCGTCGCATTCCTCGATCATCGTCTCAGCCGCCTTGAACTCGAGCTCGACGGCCTCGGCTTCGCCGCGAGCAGAGGCAAGCAACGCGCGGAATCGCGCCAGCTGGCCTCGGACCCCGGGCGGAAGCTCGCCGGGCAGACGCCGTCCGACCAGGTCAACCAGGCGTTTGGCATGTGCGAGATCGCCAAGCTCCAGGGCCGACTCCACGGCCTGCACGAATGCGTCCCGCACCTCGGTGTCGAACCCCACGACCTCGACCCCCTCATGAAAGGCCCTTTCAGCCTGGTCCAGCGCACGCCCGTGCTCTCCCTGGGCAGCCAGCACGAGCACGCGAGCCGCGGCCATCCCCGACCGCGTCTGCGTGTCATGCGACTCTCCGAAGAGGCCCTCCAGGAGCTGAAGGTTGCGTTCAGCCTCCCCCATTTCGCCCCTGTTCACGAGGATGCGATTCTTCAAGACGAGCGACCAACCGAACGTCCATCTCGACCCCGGAGTTTCCTCCGGGTGCGGGATGAGCGCCGCCGATCGGAGCGCCTCATCCCAGTCCCCCGAGTACACCTTCGAGTGCACGATGTGCAGGATGAAATGCCACTCAGACAATCGGTCGCCGAGTTTTCGGGCAAGTTCAAGCCCTCGACCCGCGATCCGGTTGGCTTCCAGGTTCCGCCCCATGATTCTCAACTGCAAGAACAGGTTGTTGTACGCGCGGAGAGCGGCTTGGGAATGCCGGTTCTCTTCAGCCAGCGCCAGGGCACGCTGCAGGAGGGCCAGGCCCTCCTCACCGTGCCGGCCCCCGCCTGCCAACGCCAGCGCCTTCGTATTCAACGCCTGCGACAGGACCTCCGTGAGCAGGAGCCCCTCCGCAACCATCAAGGTTTCCTCGATCTTCTCGAGTGCGGCGTCGACGTTCCCTCGGAAGAAATAGAGGCGGGCCAGCTCCGACGCCACCCGGGCGAAGCTCTCGTCGGGCGGGAGTTTGGATAAGACGGCGTAGGCCGACTCCATCCCATCCAAGGCCTCGTCGATCCGGTTCTGATTCCACAGCCATTGGGACAGCCTCGCCGAAGTCCGGGCCGCTTCCTGCACCTCACCTCGAGACTCGAAGACCTCGAATGCCTGCTCCAGAGAGGCGATGGCGTCATCGGCCTGACCATCCGCCCAGGCCATCTCCCCGGCCCGCCGCGTGAGCCCCGCCCGCTCCAACGGATCTCGGACGAGCTCCAGAGCTTTCTCGAAATAGCGTCGCGCTTCCCCGCTCGCGCCGAGAGAGGCAGCCCGATCGCCTGCTCGGCTCAGGCTCTCCCTCGCCTTCGTCTCGACCTCAGGGGCATCCGATGCCTCAGGGGCAAGGTGGAACGCCTCCAGATAGTGCGAGGCCACGATCTGCACGACCTCTTCTTCCTCCGGCCAGTCCGACTGGAGGTAACGCGCCACGGCCAGGTGGCGGGCCTTGCGCTCCTTCTTCGAAAGCGTTTGATAGGCGACCTCGCGCACCAGGGCCTGGAGGAACCCGTACTGCCCGCGCTCGGGCGACCGTGGATCGCTGTCGACCCCGAACAGCTCCTTCCGCGCCAGGGAGGACAGCACCTCGTCGAGCTCCGAGGTGTTCCAACCGGTCACCGCGGCGAGGGCTTCCCGGCCGAACGTCTTGCCCAGGACCGAGGCGTCCCTGAGCAGCGCGCGCTCCTTCTCCGACAACCCGTCGAGGCGGGCCGCGATGAGCGACTGGAGCGTTTCGGGCACGTGGAGGGTGTCCACATCTCCGGCGACGACGTACCGGCTTTCCTCGCGCCTGATGAGCCCGCGATCCAGGAGCATGCGCACCGTCTCAACCGCGTACAGAGGGACGCCCTCGGCCCGGTCACGCACTCTGTCCACAAGGTCGTCGGGTAGGCCAGGAACGAGCCCTCGCACCAAGTGCTCCATGGCCTGGGAGGACAACGGCTCGAGGAAAAGGGAGGTGAAGGCGCGTGCGCTCGTGCCCCATCCAGGGCGACGCTCCGCCAGCTCCGGACGTGCCAGGGTGAGGACGAAGATCGGCCGGTTCCTCGACCAGTCCAACACGTATTCGATGAAGTCGAGAAGCGCACTGTCGGCCCACTGAAGATCCTCGAATACCATGGCCACTGGGGCGGCGTCGGACAACCGCTCGAAGAACAGACGCCACGCAGCGAACAGGTCTTGACGGTTCAGACCGGCTGGCGCGTCGAGGCCGAGCAGGTGGGCCAAACGGGGCTCGACCCAATCCCGCTCATCGCCATCGGACACGGCGGTCGTGACCGCCTCGCGCAGCTTCGCCGCCGCACTCTCGGAGGGCTCATCCTCCAAGATGCCGGCCCGCATCCGCAGCATCTCCGCCAACGCCCAGTACGTGACCCCCTCCCCGTAGGCGAGGCACCGGCCGCGGTGCCACAGAACCGTGTCGACCAGACCGTCGACGTACTTCTCGAACTCCCAGGCCAGGCGAGACTTACCGATCCCCGCCACCCCCGTCACCGAGACCAGCCGAGCTTTGCCGTCGCGGGCTGTCACATGGAACAGGTCGATCACCTGCCTGAGCTCTTCGTCTCGCCCGACGAACGGCGCTTCCAGCCCGACGGCCCTTCCCGAGCCTCGCCTCCCGGCCACCACGCGAAGGGCCCGCAATACAGGGATCGAGGACGACTTCCCCTTGAGCATCGGGATGCCCGCCTCCTCGAACGCCACCGCCGACTCGGTTGCCCGACGGGTGGGCTCGTCCACCAGCACCCACCCCGGCGGGGCTGTCGACTGGACCCTTGAGGCGGTGTTGACCAAATCTCCGGCCACCATCCCCTGGCCTTCCGCCCCAACAGTGATGGCAGCTTCGCCCGTGAGCACACCCACCCGAAGGGCGAGCGTCTCCTCGGGCAACTCCAATTCTCTGTTCATCGCGGTCACCGCGGTCGTCATGGCCAGTCCCGCCCGCACCGCCCGCTCAGCATCGTCCTCGTGGGCCACCGGCGTGCCCCACACAGCCATGACCGCGTCCCCGATGAACTTCTCGACGATGCCGCCGTGGCGAGAGACCAACTCTCGCATGCGGTCGAAGTACATCGACAGGATGTCCCTGACCTCCTCCGGGTCGCGCTTCTCGGCGATGGCAGTGAAGCCGACGAGGTCGGCGAACAGCACCGAAACGAGTCGTCGCTCCGCGACGGGACGTGCGAGTGTTCTCGCTTCGTCCCTCGAGTGGGCTGAACCGAGCCTCCCGGCGAGGAGTCCCGCGCCGCAGCTCCCACAGAAACGCGCGCTGGGCGAGACGCCGGCACCACACTCAGGGCACGTGGCAGCCAGCGACGCCCCGCACCGCTCACAAAACCTGTTGTTCGGCTCGTTCTCGCTTCCACATGCTGAACAGCGCACGTCGGCCTCCACGAACGGGCTCGTCGAAGGCTATCGCAGCCCTCCGAGGCCGTACAGAGAAGGCCCGCTCCGCACTCCGAGTGAGCGAGTACGCTTTCTGGGCACGTCGATCGGGGACGTCGGAGGGGGAATGGATCTTCGAGGCGAAGCGCCGGCGGAGGCCACCTCCGCGGCGCGCCCCGCATCCCTCAGCGCCAGGTCCGAGTTCCTCACCGGTCTGATCAAGATCCTCCTCGTCGGGGCGGCCTACTACCTGGCCGGCCGGCTCGGCCTCCGGCTCGCTCTGGTCGAGGAAAACGTCACTCCCCTGTGGCCGCCCACCGGCATCGCGTTGGTGGCCTTCCTGGTCCTGGGCCGGGCTGTGTGGCCGGGCG